>JAJYIM010000004.1 GCA_021790115.1 Actinomycetes bacterium
GGCCGCCACCACCAGAAAAAACGGCCGCTCGCTTCAGCGTAAAGAATACCTACTTCGTTCCTTCATCAATCACAGTCCTCTTTCTTTACGTCTTAGATAGGACTTTACTTATGCATGGATCAATAGTCTAAGACTAGTCTATTCCCCACTTCCACTCAGGAGCAATGTCATGACCAACGTTGGCGCCTATGAGGCAAAAACACATTTGCCCAAGCTGCTCGATCGGGTTCAGAACGGAGAGCGCTTCGTGATTACAAAGCATGGTCATCCCGTGGCAGAACTGGTTCCCATATCCGGAAGC
Source organism: Actinomycetes bacterium (assembly GCA_021790115.1). Taxonomy (GTDB): domain Bacteria; phylum Actinomycetota; class Thermoleophilia; order BMS3ABIN01; family BMS3ABIN01; genus JACWAD01. The sequence goes on from JAJYIM010000004.1 coordinate 302, forward strand.
GACCCCGAGCGGGCAAAAAAAGCTATCGCTGATTTGAAAGAACTTCAAGCGTCTCTGAAGCAACGCGGCGTGCGCTTAAAAGACCTGGTGGGCAAAGGTGAAAGCATTCGCGACCTGGTACACAAGGGGCACCGCTTCTAATGACGTTCGTGCTTGATTGCTCGGTAGTTCTGGCCTGGATTCTTCCCGATGAAAGCCGGCAAACGGTGATGACGATATTGGAAAGATTGGAATCGGAGGACGCCGTTGTGCCCGAGGTGTGGCCTTTGGAAGTTGCCAACGCACTGCTGATTGCCCGACGAAGGCGCAGGATTACGGAGAAAGATGTTGCACGGGCGCTTGAGGATCTGGCCGCCCTGCCAATACAGGTTGACCAGGAAACTCACCGGCAAGCGTTACAGGCTGCGCTGTCGCTGGCAAACAAATACAGGCTCTCGTCGTACGATGCCGCCTATCTGGAACTGGCCCGGCGCACGCGCCTTCCCCTGGCGACGCTGGACACGAAGCTGCGCTCCGCGTGCAAGGCCGCCGGGATTGAACTCCTGTAACGATGAGCCCTTGTCTCGCTCTTCCTGATTCAAAAACTTGACACATTAATGTCAATATGTTGAATCCTGGCAAGAGATACTAAGTGCAAAAGGAAGCTCCAATTAGCCGCTGGCAATACTTACAATCGGCCGATATTAAAATTTTCATTTGGCCGGATAGACAATCATCTATTTTGTGTCCCGTAAATAATAGAATGCGGGACGCAAATATAATTGGGTATGATCGACGAGACGAGAAGGGAAATTTCCTTGCCCCAGGTGTCTCGGAAATTTCCTTAGAAACAAGGTTCTGATAATGATCCCCGCCGCCATCGTCCAAAAACTCTGGAACTACTGTAACGTCCTCCGCGACGACGGTATGGGCTACGGCGATTACGTCGAGCAGCTCACCTATCTGCTCTTCCTCAAAATGGCGGACGAGCGCACCAAGAAGCCGTACAACCAGAAGAGCATCGTCCCGGACAAATACAGTTGGCAGAGTCTCATCAAGCGCGACGGCGACGAGCTTTTCGACCACTACCGCCATATCCTCGAAGCCCTGGGCCGCGAGAAGGGTCTGCTCGGCCTCATCTTTGGCAAGTCCCAGAACAAATTCCAGGACCCCGCCAAGCTTCGCCGGCTGATCATCGAGCTCATCGACAAGGAGAACTGGTCACGCATGAGCGCGGACGTCAAGGGCGACGCCTACGAAGGGCTTCTTAACAAAAACGCCGTGGAATCGCCCAAGGGAGCGGGGCAATACTTCACCCCGCGGCCGCTCATCAGCGCCATCGTCGATGCCGTGGCGCCCCAGCCCGGCGAGCAGATCTGCGACCCGGCCTGCGGCACCGGCGGCTTCCTGCTCGCCGCGCACGACTATATTGTCGCGGGCAACGAACACCTCACCATGCACGGCATCGGCGGCCCGGAGTACGAGCCGGTCGTGGTGGGCGACTCGCTCGCGGCCGACCCCCAGGAGCGCTTCGAGCTGGTGCTCACCAATCCGCCCTTCGGCAAGAAAAGCAGCGTCACCATCGTCGGCGAGAACGGCAGGGCCGTGAAGGAGCGGGAGAGTTATGAGCGCGACGACTTCTGGACCACTACTTCCAACAAGCAGCTTAACTTTCTGCAGCATGTTAAGACGCTGCTTGCGATTAATGGGCGAGCGGCGATTGTGGTGCCGGATAATGTGCTGTTTGAGGGCGGTGCTGGTGAAACGATCCGTCGCCGGCTGCTGGATGAGTGTGATGTCCATACGCTGCTACGGCTGCCGACCGGGTTGTTTTATGCGCAGGGCGTGAAGGCTAATGTTCTCTTCTTTGACAAGAAGCCTGCCAGCGAGGAACCCTGGACGCGGAAGCTGTGGATTTACGACCTGCGGACGAACATGCACTTTACGCTGAAGACCAACCCGTTGCAGCGATCTGATTTGGATGATTTCGTGAAGTGCTATAAAAAAACCGGGAAAGGTTGCCCAGCGTAAGGATACCTGGTCTGAGGACCTGAAGGAGCTTTCACCGGGACAGACGGAGTACAAGGGCCGTTGGCGGGCATTCAGCTACGATGAACTGGTCGCTCGTGACGAAGCCAGCCTGGATATCTTCTGGCTACGGGATGAGAGCCTTGAAGATTCAGATAATCTGCCCGAGCCGGGCGTGATTGCGCAGGAGATTGTTGCTGACCTTGAGGCGGCGCTGGTGCAGTTTAAGGAGATAGCGGCTGATTTGCGGAATAACGAAGAGATAGAGGAGCCTGATATTTAAGCCTGCCGGCTGGTTTTCTATAATATCTTCATACCAACTCCCCCTTCTGTTCTTTCCTTTTTTACCTTCCTATTTTCGAAAAATTGACAGTGCCTTTTTGTTATTTTATGATAACAGTATGTTGTCGATAACCTTCCAAGGGGAGAATGCTTTTGACGCAGCGAAGTCAGGTCGAGTTTGCTCTTGCTAAATTCCGAGAACACTGGCCACCAAATTGCCGGTTGGCCGAACAGCGCGACAAAAATCTCCAGGCTTTGGCAGATCTGAATTTAACTGCCGACCAAAGAAAAGAAATAATCCTCCATTTGAAAGTTGAAAATTACGTATCGGGACCGCTGGAGGACAAGGGGAAGGGAGGTGGCAGCATCTGGATTTTTGGCAAGTTTATCGAAGACATTGAGGTCTATATAAAGCTAAGCCTTTTTGGGGCTGGTGGAAAACTATATGCCAAATGTATTTCTTTTCATCCAGCGGACCAGCCATTGACCTATCCATTTTCGAAAGGAGGCGAGACAAATGACCAAGAATTTTCATGTTAAATACGTCAAGGAAGACGTATGCCCCGTTTGCGAAGATATTCAAAAAATTGGAGTGGGAACCAGAAAAGAAGTAGTGACCATAAAAAAAGAACCGGTTGGAGTTGCGGCGAAAGTTGAGAAATGTACAAAATGTGGTGAATTTTTTTCCAGTTCCGAAGATGATGAAGTTGCTATACAGCAGGCGTATGGCAAATACCGCAGGATTCACAATCTTTTACAACCTACCGAGATCCGGGAGATTCGTGAAAAATATGGCCTGGGCCAGCGTGCCTTTGCCAGGGTTTTGGGCTGGGGCGAAATAACTATTCATCGGTATGAGGCGGGCTCGCTGCAAGATGACGCCCATAACGATGCTTTATTGTTGGTTCGTGATGCGGATAACTTTGCAAAAATATATGAACGCACCAGGCATTTACTTCCCAAAAGAGTCGCCAGGCGCGTGGACGGGCGGCTCGCAAATTTACTAGCTGAATCTCAAGAGGAAAATCTGCACAAATTCCTTGAAACCCAGTTCCTAAAATCCCGGGATGATATCGAGAGCGGCTATAGACGTTTTGATTTGGATCGCTTTGAATCCGCCATCCTTTACTTTTGTAATGAATTACAATTTGTCTTTAAAACCAAGCTTAACAAGCTCCTTTGGTATTTTGATTTTTTGACATTCAAGCGAACTACTCGTTCTGCAACGGGAGCCGTGTATGTTCACTTTCCATACGGGCCCGTTCCTTATCATTACGATATTTTCCTGGCGAATCTCATTGATGAAAGAGCCTTGGAACCGACGGAAATGACTTTTGATGAGGAGAAGGCCATTGCCGGTGAATGGTATAAGGCACTTGAAGAACCGGATATGACCTTGTTTGATCAAATGGAATTAAAATGTTTGCAAACCGTCAGTAAAGTATTTGGCCCGATGAGCGCTAAAAAAATATCAGATCGTTCGCATAATGAAGAGGGATATAAACAAACTGGTAATAATGAAGTTATTTCATATGAATGGGCTGATCTAGTCCAGATAACGGACCAAGATAACTAACGAAAGGTGATTGAGATGGCCAAGTCCAAAGTGACCGGCAAGAAAGCAGCAAGTAGAGCGTCAAAAACGTTAACGAAGAAATCATCAGGTTCGAAATCAAAAACGGCAGCTGGAAGTGCTTTATCCCAGACAAAGGCGCCGAAGAAAGTTACTTCTAAGAAAGCGGCGTCCGCTGCTTCAAAGGTGCTTAAATCAAAAAAGGCCAGCAAGAGTTCCAAAGCAGCAGCGGGCAGTGCTCTTTCACAGACGCCATCCCGGAAGAAGAAAAGATAATCACCCGGAAACTCAGGAATTCTGGGGACTCAATACTGAACGCCCGGCATTCTCGAAGTTGCCGGCGGTGAGGTTCGAGAAAAAGGGAAATAATGCTGGGTCTCCATTCATCTTGCAGAATTACCACGCAATTTTGCAAAGCTTTTGAAAATATGCATGAACTCCGGCGAAATGCCGGCCTCACGCCCTCACCTTCCTGGTCCCGCCCCGGAAACCCTTGCCGGCCGCGGAAAAGACCCTGTTTCTCTGCAGCTTGTAAATATAGGAGACCAGCCACTCCAGGGCGTCCCCGGAGAGCCCCGTCTTGTCATTGAAGCCGATCGTCTCCTTGCCGATCAGCATGACCAGGTAAGCCAGCCGGTCGGCGTCTGTCCCCTTCATCGCCAGGCGGTAATCGGGATGCAGGCGGTTGATGCGGACGATGCCGCTGATGAACTCGCTGTGACGGCTGGCGCCGTCTTCAAAATCATCCTCCATGACATTGATCCTGGAGCCTGTGGGCGACTGTTCGTCACCCGGTTTCCGGGAACGCTCCCCCGTGTTATTGCCGGCTGGTTTGCTCTGGCGCCGCGTAGCCTGGCGACGCCGCCAGGCCAGGCCGCCGAGCAGCTCCAGGTCCATGAAGTCGTCGTCTTCGAGGATATCGCGGGCCAGCTCGATTGCTTTTCTGTGGATCTCCTGCTGGCGGCGGAGGTCCTCCTCCGTGCGGATCGAATCGACCTCTTCGCTTAAGACCTTGCCGATCGTCTCCAGCTCGATTAACAGGGCCAGCCAGTCGTCGTTAGCCTCAAAGCCGGTTCTTGACGGCAGGGGCTTCAAAAAATCCGCTTCGATGAAGCCGCGCACGAAGCCGCTGCTGTAGATGGTCTCCCCCCAATACACTTCGGTTTGCGCCCTCTCGCCGAGGTCGTCGATCACGTCCACGCCGGCGTGACGGACCGAGACGGTTCCCTTGCCGGTGCTGTCATAATAAAAACAGGTTTTGAATTTCCTGCCGGGCTCATTGGTGAGAAGCCAGTCTCTGCAATCCCCAGCCAGCCGGGGGAGCCCGAGGTCGGGCGGCGCCACGGTTCTGGAAGCGCCGTGGGCCTCTATTATCAGCACCAGGTCGCCGCCGCGCAGGTAGGAATCGTAGAGCTCGCCCCACTTTTTCGCCAGCCTGTCAACGGCGAGCGGGCCCCTCGCCTTGGTCGGCCTGGCCTTCAGCTCGCTGATGATGATCTTCATGCCGGGTTCGGGCAATGAATCCTTCCTGTTGGCCTTTTCAAAATCGGCGTCATCCCTGCCCTCTTTCAGCGTCACCCTGAGGGTAGGCAGAGCCGGGGCCTTCTTGCTGAAAAAGGTGCATTTCTTTCCCACCTGCATGAAACCCCAGATGCCGATGCCCAACTGGCCTATCTGGGCGATGTCCTTGCCCTTCTTAATCGAATCGGCGACGCGCTGGAGCATCTGCTCGAACTCCTTTTCATCCATCCCGGGAGCGTTGTGCTCGATGACGATCCTTGATGGAGTGATGCGGCAGGAGACCTTGCAGGCGCCGAGCTCCAGCCCCATATCCTTCCCCTCGCGCCAGGCGTCGAGCGCGTTGCTGACATATTCCTTAAGCGCGTCCGCCGGACTCTGGTAGAGCTGTCCCAGATAGGAGAGCATGGCGGCCATGTTGCCCTGTATCCTGACCTTCCTGGCCACTACTTCTTCCCTTTCCCGAAAAACCGGAAGCGGTTGGTGGTCAGCGCCAGCCACCGCTGGAAGCTGGCTTCGTTCCCCATCATCGTCAGCAGGCTGGCGATATAGCCGACGTCATACTGGTCAAGCCTTTTTCGGAATGTATCCCGGACCTCGGGCGAGCCATCCTTGAACCACCGGAGCTCGCTTTCCAGCAATATCAGCAGCAGCTTGATCTTTTCGGCGCGCTCTTGCGCCGCCGGTTGATGTGCTTGCCTGAATGGGTCTGGACGGTGGCGCCGCAGCTTTGTATTCGCCGCGGCATCTTCCCCTGCCACAGGCGCTTCGTCAGGAGAGCCTTCGAGGCCGTCCAGATAAGAACTCACTTTTTCCAAATGCTGTCTGGACGGTAGCGTCCTGGTTTTTTCCTTCCGGAACCACTGGGCGACGGTGGACCTGGGGATTGCCAGTTGCCTGGCCAGCTCGGAGACATTCATTCCGCACCCCTCGATATGCGCGGATAATTCATTAATCGCTTGCTCGGCCGAGATGGTTTTTTTCCTGCTGCGGCTCATGTTGCGGAGAGATTGCCGGAACGTTTTCCGACCGTCCGGAAGTATTGTTTAATTAACATGCTGATTCCTTTAGCAAATTTGTCACAGCAAGAATAAACCCCGCAGCGGACGGAAAAGCCTGCGCGCAAAATTTCCCCTCAAGGTAATTACAGGAACCGGGGCAATAATGATATAGCGCAGGAGGTATGTAAACAAGATGCCACCGCGATTGCGAACAGACGCGCATGAAAATTTAAAGGCTACAACGGATTATGCTTTGCTGGGCCTGCATACGGCTTCATTGCCGTTGCTCCACATCCGCTGAAAATGAAATCCCGCGGATGACAAACCCCTCCCCGGTGATTAGAATATCCTGGTTCTGTTTACGCGGCAGTCTGGAGGCAATTTGTCGATCCTGGTAGTTGGTTCCATCGCGCTGGACACCGTGGAGACGCCCTTTGGCCAGGCTGAGGAGGCGCTGGGCGGGGCGGCGGTTTACTTTTCCTACGCGGCCAGCTTCTTTAATCATGTGCGGCTGGTGGGAGTCATTGGAGAAGATTTTCCCGAAGAGCATCTTAAGCTTCTCGAGGGTCGCGACATTGACCTCGCCGGCCTGGAGCGCGGCCGGGGCGCCACCTTCCGCTGGAAAGGGCGCTATGATTTTGACTTAAACGAGGCGCACACGCTGGACACGCAGCTGAACGTCTTTGAGACGTTCGCACCGAAGATCCCCGAAGCCTTCAAGGACAGCGAGTTCGTCTTCCTGGCCAACATCCAGCCGGGCCTGCAGCTCGATGTCGCCCGGCAGGTAAGCGCGCCGCGCATTATTGCCTGCGACACGATGAATTTCTGGATCGAGGGCGCCTACGACCAGCTGCGGGAGACGCTGAAAGCCGTTGACATCCTGGTAATAAATGATGCTGAGGCGCGCGAGCTGGCGCGCGAGCCCAGCCTGGTGAAGGCGGCGCGGCAGATCCTTGATTGGGGGCCGGAGACGCTGGTGGTAAAGCGGGGCGAGTACGGCGTGCTGATGTTCAATGAACGCTCCGTCTTCTCGGCGCCCGCCTATCCACTGGAGGATGTTTATGATCCCACCGGCGCCGGCGACACGTTTGCCGGGGGCTTTATGGGCTATCTCTCGACGCAGGAAGACATTAACGAAACGGCGATCCGCCAGGCCATCATCTTCGGCTCCACCCTGGCCAGCTTCAACGTGGAGGACTTTAGCCTCAACCGGATGAAAAACATTGAGATGCAGGATATTCTGGACCGGTTCGCGGAGTTCAAGCTGCTGTCGCATTTTGAGGAAGTTGAAACTTGAAAGACTTTGGGGCCTGTTTTGAGATGTTGTTTTATTGCGGCCGACTGCGGAGGCTGCGCTGATGCCGGTGACCAATGCTCTGGCGTAGCCTCAACTTCTGGCGGATTGCCGCCATCATCCTCTTCATCCTGGTCCTGATTCTGGCATTCCCGCTGTTGAAGCCGGGCCCGCGGTTCAAGTTGCAGTCATCCGCCATGAATATCCAAAAGACCGGGACAATGTACGGCGCCAACTTCCACTACAGCGTAAAAAACACCGGCGGCCTCGGCGGTGAGGTCAATGTCAATTTTCACGCCTATCTCAATGACCGCGGGGGGGAATCGCAGTTTGATTACATCACTATTGGCATAAATGCGGGCGAGACCAAGTCGGGCCAGTTCTTCATGCCGCTCGTTCCCGGACAGGCTGTCCACGACTGGCGTATTGACCTGTCGTAATGAAGCGGACTTTGGCCTCTGGATGCTGGATAAACAAATTTGGGATCGGGCGGAATTCTTTTGTCGAAAACCCCAAAACAGTTTGACACTGGATATGGGCATTGATTGTTCAAGCCGACAGCCTCGTTAAGAAATACGGTGGCGCCGCCGCCGTTGACGGCGTCAGCTTCTCCATTGAAAAGGGGCAGATATTTGGCCTGTTGGGTCCCAACGGCGCCGGCAAGACCACTACCATCTCCATCCTCTCCACTTATCTTAAGCCAACCGCCGGGGAGGCCACCATCGACGGCCTCAGCGTCAGGCGCCAGGCCGGCAAGGTGCGCGAGATCATCGGCTTCGTGCCGCAGGAGATTGCCCTTTACCCCACCTTGACTGCGCTGCAAAACCTCAAATTCTACGGCAAGATGTATGGGCTGGGCGGCGCCGGGCTGGAGCGGCGCTGCCGCGAAGTGCTGGAGCTGGTGGAGCTGTGGCAGCGCCGCCACGACAACATCGAGCAGTTCTCGGGCGGCATGAAGCGCCGCATCAACCTCGGGGCCGGCCTGCTGCACAGCCCCCGCTTCCTGCTGCTGGATGAGCCTACCGTCGGCGTTGATCCCCAGTCGCGCGAGCACATCTTTGATACCATTTTCAAAATCAGGGACAACGGCGCCACCATTCTTTACACATCGCATTATATGGAGGAGGTGGAGCTGCTCTGTGACCACATCGCCATCATGGACCGGGGGAAAGTAATTGCCAGCGGCACCCTCAGGGAGCTGCTGAAAATGCTGGGCGAGGGCGGCGTCATCGAGCTGGAAGTGGCGCCGCCCGGCTGTCCCTCCGGGCTGGAAACGGAGATCGCCAGCCAGCAGGGGGTGACAGGAGTGAGGAGGGAAGACAACAAAGTGTTTGTCTCCTCCTCAAACAGCGCCCGCTCGCTGCCGCCGGTGATGAAAGTGCTGGAGTCAGCCGGCTGCGAAGTCGGCAGCCTGGAGCTGTACGCCCCCAGCCTGGAAAAGCTGTTCATCCAGCTGACCGGCAAGGAGTTGCGGGAATGAGGGGCATGCAACACTCGCCTCTATCCCCTTAAAAAAGAAAACCTGGCAGGTTCCGGAACTTTGAACTTGGGACTTTAACCAATGCGAAAACTCGGCTACATCACCGCCAAGGACTTGTTGGTCGTCGCCAAAGACAAGGGCGCCTGGATGACGCTGCTGGTGACGCCGCTGGTTGTGATTGTGGTGGTTTCTTTTGCCCTCTCGCCTGTATACAAGGGCGGCAGCCTGCACGCCACGCTGCTGGTGACAAACCACGACGCCGGCGGCATGGGCAAGCAGCTGACTGCCTCCCTGGCGGCCAGGCCCAATATCACCATCCAGGCGGCCAGCGACCGGGAAAGCGAGACGCTTAAGCAGGGAGGCAACAGCTTTGGGCTGGCGCTGGTGATTCCCAAGGACTTCTCTGCCCGCGTCCAGGCGGGGCAAAGCACGCAGCTGCAGGTCTACGAGGACCCAAACTCGACAACCTCGGCGCCGTTCCTGAAGGGCATGATCGACGGGGCTGTCAACCGCTTTTCAGCGGTGGAAGTGGCGGCAAAGGTTGCCGTGGCCGAAGCAGTAAAGCAAAATCAGCGCGCCGATGCCGCCGCAGTAGCCGGCGACGCAACCGCCGCCGCCAGCGCGCAGATGTCAAACCAGCCGATCCAGGCTAAAGAACAGCCGGCGTCCGGCGCGAGGCAGCTAAACACGTTTGACATCGAGACGCCGGGCTTCGCCGTAATGTTCCTCCTTTTCGGCGTTATGATTGGCGCCGAAGGGCTGCTGGAAGAGAGGGACAAAGGCACCCTGGGGCGGCTGCTGGTGGCGCCGGTCTCGAAGGCCTCCATCATCGGAGGCAAGCTGGTGGCCCAGTTCATTGTGAGCATAATCCAGATCACACTGCTGTTTGCCGTCGGCCACTTTGTATTCAGCATGGATATCGGCAATACGCTGGCGGGACTGGCGCTGATGCTCGTGGCCACCGCCTTCACCGCCACGTCGTTTGGCATCCTCCTGGCCGCACTGACAAAGACCAGGCGCCAGGCTTCTTCCATCGGCATTCTCGCCATCCTGCTGATGTCGGCGCTGGGCGGCAGCTGGTGGCCGCTCGATATTGTGCCTGCCTTTATGAGAAAATTGGGGCACCTGAGCATGAATGCATGGGCGCTGGACGGCATCAAGGGCATCATCATTCAAGGCCAGGGTTTCTCTGACATCCTTCTCCCGGCAGGAGTCTTGTTTATTTACGGCTCAGTTTGTTTCCTGATCGGCCTGAAAATGTTTAAGCTCAGGGGCCCCTGAATGGCCCCGCGCCGGGCCGGGAAGAGGCCCCGCAGACGCGCTCGCAGGCGCGCCGGCGATCTTCGCCGGCGCAGGCGGCTCCCGGTTTCGCACCTGCTGGCGCCCGGCGCCGTGCTGGCCACATTCATTGTAATTTTAATTGCGGCCGGCGCCATGTCGGGGGGCGCTTCTTCTGCCGGCGGCTCTGGGGCCCAGGTCCGTGTCATCCCCATTGACGGCACCATCGATCCGGTAATGGCCGACTTTGTCACCGGCAACATTGACCAGGCCCAGCAGGACCACGTGCAGGCCGTCGTGCTCAGGATCGACACCCCCGGGGGACTTGATGAGTCCATGCGCGATATCATCAAGAAGATGGAAAACACCCCCCTGCCGGTGATCGCCTACGTGGCGCCGTCAGGAGCCCGGGCCGCGTCGGCAGGCACCTTTATCTGCATGGCCGCCGACGTCGCCGCCATGGCGCCGGGCACCAACCTGGGGGCCGCCCATCCGGTTGCCATCGGCGCCGACCCTTCCACAGACGAAGGCCGCAAGATTATCAACGACGCGGCCGCCTATATCCGCTCCCTGGCCGAGGCCAACGGCCATAACGCCGACTGGGCGGAGCTGGCGGTGCGGCAGTCTGTCTCCCTGACCGCTGATGACGCGCTATCACAAAAAGTCATTGACTACAAAGCTGATAATTTAAATTCGCTGTTGAATCAAGTGAACGGCTTTAAAACGAAGGCCAAGGGCATCACCCTCAAAACCGCCGGCGCCGCAACCAGTGAAGCCGGCATGTCCCTGCGCGAGCGGTTCCTGCATCTGATCCTCGATCCCAACGTCGCCTATCTCCTTTTTATCTTCGGGCTGCTGGCCATCGCTTACGAGTTTCTGCACCCGGGCATTGGCATTGGCGCCATCGCGGGCATCATTGCCCTGGTTACTTCCTTTTATGCCATGCATATCCTCCCCATCAACTACACGGGCGCCGTGCTGATACTGCTGGGAGTCATCCTGTTTGTCACCGAGCTCTACGTTCCTGCTCATGGAGCGCTCACGCTCGGGGGCGCCATCAGCCTGATCGTGGGCTCGCTTTTCCTTTACAACACCTCGGCCTCGTTCCTGAAGGTGTCGCTGCCGCTGGACATCATCCTCTCGGCGTTGGCGACGGCCTTCTTTGTGTTTGTCGCCCGCTCAGCTATCCGGGCGCGCCGCCTGCCGGTGAGGAACCCGCGCAGCTTCCTGATCGGCGAGACCGGCGTCGCCCGCACCGACCTTACTCCCCTGGGCCAGGTTTTTGTCAGCGGCGAGATCTGGAGCGCCGAAGCTGCGGGGGGTGAATCAGTTGAAAAAGGGGAAGAAGTTGAAGTAACCGGCGTCAGCGGGCTGATGCTGAAGGTGAGGAAGACATAAAAAAACGGTTGCGGGTTGCCGATCCTTACCAGCGTGCGTCCATCATGACTGCGAAACTAAAGTTTAATAAAGGGAGGATCCATGGGTGTCATTGTAATCTTGATCGGCATTATCGGCTTTATTGTCATCCTGATGCTGCTGGCCGCTATCCGCGTCGCCAAGGAATATGAGCGGGGCGTCATTTTCCGGCTGGGGCGGCTGATCGGCCAAAAAGGCCCTGGCCTGTTCCTGCTGCTGCCTGTTCTGGACCGGATGGTAAAAATCGACCTGCGCATCGTCACCATGAGCGTGCCGCCGCAGGAGGTGATCACCCGCGATAACGTCCCGGTCAAGGTCAACGCCGTCCTCTTCTTCCGCGTCCTTGACCCGCAAAAGGCGGTGATGGCCGTGGAGAACTTCATCATGGCCACCTCCCAGATCGCCCAGACGACCTTAAGGAGCACGCTGGGCCAGTCCGACCTGGACCACCTGCTGGCCGAGCGCGACAAGATCAATCAGCAACTGCAAAAAATCATTGACGAGCAGACGGCTCCCTGGGGCATCAAGGTGACCACCGTGGAGGTCAAGGACGTGGAGATTCCCCAGACAATGCAGCGGGCAATGGCAAGGCAGGCGGAAGCGGAGCGGGAGCGGCGGGCCAAGATCATCGCCGCCGAGGGCGAGTTCCAGGCCTCGGAGAAGCTGGCCAGCGCCGCCAATGTCATCTCTGCCGAGCCGATGGCGCTGCAACTGCGTTTTCTGCAAACCCTTGTCGAAGTTTCGTCAGAGCACAACTCAACCACCATCTTCCCCGTGCCGATAGATCTGATCAGGCCGTTCCTGGAAGGCGCTAAAACCAAAGAATAGCCGGGACCCTGCTCCCAAACAGATTGATCAGCGGGTTATAGAACTGGAATAAGAAATATGGTTCAATACGATTTACTAGATCAGGAGGCGGAAGCACAGGCGCTCAGGCAACCCGGCCGTAAGCCGGGAGCTGTGCCCTGGTCGGTGCGGGACGTTTTCGCGATTATCGCGCTAGTAGCCGCCGCCGACCTTGTCATTCTGGGCCTGTTTTTGCGGCTGCTGTCGCCGACCTCAACGGAAATTATCCAGGACCCGCTGCTTAGCCTGGCGTTCCTGCTCCTGCAGTGGGGGGTCACATTGGGGGCGGCCCTGGGCTACCTGAGGCTGCGCCGCTATTCTTTCAGGCCCGCAACGCTGGGGTTTAGGCCAACGGCGCCGGTAATGGCGGCGCTGATGGTGCTGGCGGTGCTGTTCCTCGCTTATACCGGCTCGGCCGTTTACGATCAGTTTATTACGCCGCAGCCGCAACAGGCGCTGCAGGAGATCCAGCCGGGAATATATAACCTCGCCCTTGCCCTGCTGCAGATAGTTATTATTGCGCCCTTGGCGGAGGAGACTTTCTTTCGCGGCGTCATCCACCAGGGACTGGAGCAGGGGCTGGGATTCCTGCCCGGGGCGGTTCTGTCGGCGTCGATTTTCGCCCTGGCGCATTTTCAGCTTGATATTTTCGTGCCCATTTTTCTGCTTGGCTTCGGCTTTGCTTTCCTTGTGCACCGCACCCGTTCGCTTTGGCCTTCCATTGGCGGGCACATGCTGTTTAATCTGGTGGGCGTGATCGCGACGTACACGTCGCTCCGATAGAGCGGCCGGCCGCAAACAGGCCGCCTGACGATTACCCCCCGGACCGCCTGACGATTACCCCCGGAAGTGGATTTGTAATTCCTGCAGCCGTTTAATATAGTAACGCCGGAAATCAAGAAGCTAACTCAAGGGCGGCGTTCTTCGCGCGGGCGGATTTCACCGGCCTGACCTGCTGCTCGTCAAGTTCAACGATCCTGCTTTAACGCTTGTACAACATGCTTACAGGCAAGAGTGAGAGCCACAAGGCCGTGGAGTTGTGCGGGGTTTGCAGTGACTCCTGATTACGCCCAAAGCTACGTTTACGTCGCGGCTTTGGGAATCGTCGGCTTTGGCTTTGTCCTCGCCACCATCGGCATCTCGCGGCTGCTGCAGCGGCGTCACACCTATTCCGAGAAGTTAACGCCATACGAGTGCGGCATCGAGCCGCTGGTGGGCGACAGCTGGTCCCCGTTCGCGGTGCGCTATTACATCTGTGCCCTCCTCTTCGTTATTTTTGACGTGGAGGCTGTTTTTGTCTACCCGTGGGCGCTGATCTTCCGCAGCCTGGGGAAGGCCGGCTTTGCCGAGATGATGATCTTTATCGCCGTGCTGCTGTTCGGGCTCATCTACGCCTGGGCCAAGGGCGCACTGGAGTGGAGCTAAAGATGTCCGTCCTGGAGCGGTTCGAGCATCCCAACATCCTAACTACCACAACCGACTGGTTATTCAACTGGGCCAGGCTCAACTCGCTCTGGCCCTTCACTTACGGGCTGGCCTGCTGCGCCATCGAGATGATCGCCACGACGATGCCGCGCCATGACATGGCCCGCTTCGGGATGGAGGCCTTCCGCGCCACCCCGCGGCAAGCCGACGTCATGATCGTATCCGGCACTATTACGGACAAGATGGCGCCGGTGCTGGTGCACCTTTACCATCAGATGGCGGAGCCGCGCTGGGTGGTGGCGATGGGCGCCTGCGCGTCCGGCGGCGGCATGTTCTGGGATTCTTACAACGTGGTCCAGGGAGCGGACCTGCTGGTGCCTGTCGATATCTATATCCCCGGCTGCCCGCCCCGGCCCGAGGCGCTCATTTATGGCATGCGCCAGCTGCAGGAAAAAATCCGCCAGCAGACCCAGGTGGGCCTGGCGCGCAAACTGGCGGCGGGAACAATGGTTAAGTATGACCCCGGAGATGGTGGGCAATGAGCGCCGATCGTTCCGTCCCGGGCAGCGCCGAAGCAGCCGAGCTGGCCGAAGACCTGCTGGCGGGCCTGGCCACTGACGTCTACCAGGAAAAAGACCGGATCGTCATTGCGCTCATGCCGGATGTCCTGCCGGAAGCGGCGCTCAGGCTCCGGGACCACGCCCGGCTTTCCTTCAAGTACCTGAGTTTTGTCAGCGGCATCGACTATGAGGACAGGATGGACGCTATCTATATTCTGCGCTCGGTCAACCACCAGGTGGTGGCGGAGCTGCGGGTGCGGCTCGACCGCGGGCAGCCGGTTGTGCCGACCGTGTCAAACGTGTGGAGCACTGCCGGCTGGCACGAACGCGAGGCCTACGACCTGCTGGGCATCGTTTTCGAAGGTCATCCAGACCTGCGGCGGATCCTTACCCGTGGCGAAGACGGCGTCTTCCCGCTGCGCAAGGACGCCCAGCCGCACCGGGTCAGGCGCGATGAATGGCGGTTTGATGGCATTGCCGAGCCGCGGCGGCTGCCCGGCGAGGGCGGCCGGGAGCAACGCTCATGAGCAAAAGAAAGAGCGGGTCCAATCACTGAAGTCCAGGACATAACCAAAGCAACGTCCGAAAACCGCGACCTGCGGCTGGAGGAGATGGTCCTTAACATGGGCCCCCAGCACCCGTCGACGCATGGCGTCCTCAGGCTGGTGCTGCATCTTGACGGCGAGCTGATCGTCAGCGCCGATCCCGACATCGGTTATCTGCACCGGGGATTTGAAAGGCTGGCGGAGAACCGCACCTACCTGCAGTTCTTCTCGATGTTGTCGCGGCTCGACTACCTGGCCGGCTTCTTCATGGAATGGGCTTACGTGCGCGCCATCGAAGAACTGATGGAGATTGAACCGCCGCCGCGGGCCGAATACCTGCGCGTCATCGTTGGCGAGCTTAACCGCATCATCAGCCATCACATGGGCATCGGCGACTACCTGCTTAACCTGGGCGCCGCCACGCCCATGTTCTGGATGTTCCGGGACCGCGAAGATGTCCTTGACCTGCTGGAGATGCTCACAGGACAGAGGATGATGTACAATTTTGCGCGCGTCGGCGGCGTGCGCTACGACCTGCCGGACGGGTTTGAGGATAAATGCCGCAAGTTTCTGAAAGAATTTCCCGCCAGGATCGACGAGTACGAGCAGCTGATCACGGGCAACGAGATTTTCCTGGCCCGCTCAGTGGGGGTCGGCGTGATCACAGCGGAGGCAGCGCTTGACTTCGGCCTCTCGGGGCCAAACCTGCGCGCCGCCGGCATACCCTGGGACCTGAGGCGGGAAGACGCCTATTCTGTTTACCCGGAGCTTGATTTTGACATTCCCACCGGCAAGAATGGCGACAGCTTCGACCGTTACAAGTGCCGCATCGAGGAGTTGCGCCAGTCGGTGCGCATCATCGGGCAGGCGCTGGACGCGCTGCCCGGGGGCCCGGTCAATATGAGGATGCCGCCGATGCTGCGGCCGCCGGCGGGCGAGATATACTGCGCCGTGGAGACCGGGCGGGGTGAGTGGTCCAATTACTTGATCTCTGACGGGGGGCTGCGCCCGTACCGCCTGAAGCTGCGCGACTCCTGCTTTGTGGCTGTGTCCACGCTGCCTGAAATCCTGCCCGGCAACAAGGTCGCCGACGTGGTCGGGATCGCCGGCAGCCTTGATCTGATCATGGGAGCGGTGGACCGGTGAGCTGGGGCATGTCTTTCGCAATTCATCTGGTTGCAGCCCTGGTGATTGCGCTGGCCGTGCCTCTTTTAAGCGCCCTTGCTTTCCCCTTTGGCCTGCGGCGCATCTGGGGTTTCATGGGGGACCGCCTCGGCCCCAACCGCGTCGGCCCGCAGGGGCTGTTTCAGGCCCTGGCCGACAGCCTCAAGCTGTTCATCAAGGAGGACATCACGCCCAGCGGCAGCGACCGGCTGCTGTTTACACTGGCGCCGGTGATCGCGTTCATCACCCCGGTGCTGGCAATCTCGCTGATTCCTTTCAGCAAAGGGTTCACGATCGCCAACCTGAACGTGGGCCTGGTGTTCATTGTCGCCTTCGGGTCTTTCGCGGTCCTCGGCATCCTGCTGGCGGGCTGGGCGTCGCATAACAAATACTCGCTGCTGGGAGGGCTGCGCTCGGTGGCGCAGATGGTCTCTTACGAGATCCCGATGATCCTCAACATCATCATCATCGCCATGCTGGTGGGCTCGCTCAGCCTCGGCGACGTTGTTGGCGCCCAGGGAAAAATTTGGTATATAGCGGTCCAGCCGCTGGCGTTCATTGTTTTTATCATTGCCGGCATGGCTGAGCTTAACCGGACGCCGTTTGACCTGCCGGAGGCGGAATCGGAGCTGGTCGGCGGCTACATGACCGAGTACGGCGGCATGCGCTTCGGCTTCTTTTACGGCCTCATCGAGTGGGGCAACGTTGCCATCTGGTCGCTGACCGGCGCCACCCTGTTTCTGGGCGGCTGGCGCGGGCCCTTCGCCGGCAGCCCCGGCTGGCTGATTTTAAAAGTACTGGTCCTGACGTTTGTGGTCATCTGGTTTTTCGCGACTTTCCCCCGCCTCCAGGTTGACCAGCTGATGAATTTTGCCTGGAAAGTGCTGATCCCGCTGAGCCTGGTCAATCTGGGGGTGACGGGCCTGCTGATTATCCTGCTGCCGGACAATTTCCTGCCGCCGGTGGCGGCGTTCAGCTGGGTTTCGGTGACCGCGGTAATCGTGCTGTTTCAACCGGTGTTAAGAAAGGCTCTGGTGCACAAGCGGCTCAAATTGAACCCCGGAACCCGGAACTAATCAATCATGATCGGCTTACTAAAAGGCTTGAAGATAACCGGGGCCCACCTCTTCCGCAGGAAGGTGACGGTGCAATATCCGGAAGAGCGGCGTCAGCTGCCCGAGCGCAGCCGCGGGCTGATCCGCCTGCGCCTGAAGGCGGATGCGCTGACGCCGCGCTGCATTGCCTGCACCTTTTGCGAGCAGGTCTGCCCGGCCGTTGCTATCAAGGTTATTTATGATGACAAGCAGCCGGAAAAAGTGTGGCGCTTTGACGCTGGTGCCGGACCGATGCTGTCATTTTTCAATAAGGGCGAAAAAGCGGTGGGAATTCCAGAGTGGCCCCGCGCCGGCCTTAAGTGCGCCGCGCCCGAGAGGCACGGCTGCCTGGCCAACTCCTTGCTTGACGCAAAGGAGCTGACCGAGGAGGTGCTCACGGCCACTGCCGCAAGCAGCGGCGCCTGGCTCAGCCAGGTTTTTGGCGTCGCCACCTTTTATGACCAGTTGGGGCCGGGAGCGCCGGCGCTGGGGCCCGAGCCGGAAGAGCCCCCCGCCAGGGTCACCGCTGAGGGCTGCCCGCCGATTCTGCTGGGGAATATCGGCAACGTCGATCCGGAAAACATTGAATCATATTCCGGCGCCGGCGGTTACAAGGCCGTCACCAAAACGCTGACTGAGATGGCTCCGGCCGAGGTCGTGGACGAGATCGCCGTCAGCGGCCTCAGGGGCCGCAGCGGCTCCGGTTTCCCCACCGGACGCAAGTGGCAGGTGGCGGCGGCGCAGAGCGCCGTCACAAAATTCATCATCTGCAACGGCGAAGAGGGCGATCCGGGATCAATAAAAGACCGCGTCATCCTGGAAGAGAATCCGCACGCGGTCATCGAGGGCATGATCTTGGCCGGCTATGCCGTGGGCGCCGGCGAAGGGATAATATACTTAAGCGCCGAAAACCGGCTGGCGGTGGAGAGGATCAGGCGGGCGGCGGAGCAGGCCGAAGACCGGGGCCTGCTGGCAGACGAGCTGCCCGGCACCGGCTTCACTTTTTCCATTCACGTAATAGAGGCGCCCCGCGCACCCGTCGGCGGAGAGGAAACGGCGCTGATCGCCGCCCTGGAAGGCAATCGGCCCATGCCGGGCGTGCGGCCGCCCTACCCGGCCGAGAAAGGCCTGCGGGGGATGCCAACCGTGGTTGAAAACGTCGAGACGCTGGCGACAGTGCCCTGGATCATCAACAACGGCGCCCGCGCCTTCCAGCAGCTGGGGGCGCCGCATGCCCCCGGAACCAAGCTCTTCACCTTGCTGGGGGCAGTGGGCAAACCTGGTCTTTACGAGTCCACGCTTGACACCAGCCTGAAGAAGCTCATCGTCACTGAAGCAGGCGGCTTTACCGGCCAGGCCAAGGCGGCCCTGATCGGGACAGTCTGGGGTGGTTTCCTGTCGCCGGGGCTTTTTGACATCCCCCTTGATTTTGATTCTATCCGGGAAGCCGGCGGCGACTTAAGCTCCGGCACCATAAATGTGCTGGGCGAGGATGCCTGTATTGTTGACGCGGTCCGGAAGTGCCTCGCCTTTGCTGCCGCCGAGTCGTGCGGCAAGTGCGTCCCTTGCCGGCTTGGCACCTGGCGCCTGCTTGATATTGTGGAAAAAATTTGCTTGGGCAAGGGGAGTGAGGCCGACATCGAGCTGGCCGAGGCGCTGGCCGGGGACGTTCAGGCAGGGGCGCTCTGCGGCCTGGGGCGCGGCGCCGTGCAGCCGTTTTTAACCGGCGTCAAGTTTTTCCGGGATGAATTTCTGGAGCACGCCGCCGAAGGGCGCTGCCGCGCCGGGAAATGCGGATAAAGCGGACGCTGGATGCTGGATCCTGGAAAAAAAGTAAAGATTGACAGACGGGTGACAATGACAAAAAGCATTAACGATAAACCGCAGACGCTGCCGCCGGTGCGGATATCGGGAACCGGCGCCCCGGTGACCCTGACAATCAACGGCCAGGCCGTCAAGGCGCATGCGGGCGGCACCATCCTGGAAGCGGCCAAATCGGTCAAGATCAAGATCCCTTATCTTTGCTACACCAAGGGCCTGGAGCCGTTTGGCGGCTGCCGCGTCTGCGTCGTTGAAGTCGAGGGCGAAGAGCAGCCGCTGCCCGCCTGCGCCACCATGGTCAAGGAAGGCATGGCCGTCACCACCGATAGCGAGCGCCTGCTCAGGCTGCGAAAAACCTATCTGGAGCTGCTCCTTTCTGACCATAATGCCTACTGCCTGCCGCCCTGCAAGTACGGCTGCCCCACCAATGTTGACATCCCTGCTTACCTGGGCCTGATCGGCGACCGCGATTACGATGAGTCGCAGCGGGTGCTGAAAGAAAACCTGCCCTTCCCGGCAATCGTGGGCCGGGTATGCCCGCATCCCTGCGAGAGCGCCTGCCGCCGCAGTGAGGTGGAGGAGTCGATCTCCATCCGCCTCTGCCACCGGTTCGTGGGAGACA
Source organism: Actinomycetes bacterium (assembly GCA_021790115.1). Taxonomy (GTDB): domain Bacteria; phylum Actinomycetota; class Thermoleophilia; order BMS3ABIN01; family BMS3ABIN01; genus JACWAD01. The sequence continues at coordinate 20,228 of JAJYIM010000004.1, forward strand.
TTGCCATTCAGAAGGGACTTAAGCCGGAGCGGCCGGAGCCGCCCACCGGCAAGCAGGTGGCCGTGATCGGCGCCGGGCCGGCGGGGCTCGCCAACGCCTACTACCTGGCGCTCCGAGGCCATGCCGTCACTATCTTTGAGGCGCTTCCCGATACCGGCGGCATGCTTCGCTACGGCATTCCCGAGTACCGCCTGCCCAAAAAAGTTTTAAACGCGGAGCTGGAGCCGCTCTGGGCAATGGGCGTTGAGCTTAAGACAGGCATGGCCCTGGGGCCGGACTTCTCTGTTGACGAGCTCCTCGGCGAGATGGGATTTGACGCCGTCTTCCTCGGCATCGGCGCCCATCAGAGCCGCTCGATGCGTGTCGAGGGCGAGGAAATGGAAGGCGTGATGCCGGTGGTGGAGTTCCTCCGTGATGTCGCCATGGGCAACCCGCCGGACATCCGCGACCGGGTGGCCGTCATTGGCGGCGGTTTCTCGGCCATGGACGCCGCCCGCGTCTCCAAGCGGCTGGGGGCCAAAGAGGTGACCGTCATCTACCGCCGCACCCAGAAAGAGATGCCCGCTGACCAAATCGAGGTGCACGACGCCATGGAAGAGGGTGTCAAATTTACTTTCCTGGCGGCGCCGGTAAAAATCGAGGCCGCAGACGGGCGCATCACCGGTATCGTCTGCCAGAAAATGGAGCTGGGCGAGCCGGATGAAAGCGGCCGGCGGCGGCCGCAGCCGGTGCCGGGCTCCGATTACCTGACCAGGGTTGACACGATCATCCCCGCCATCGGGCAACTGCCAAAGCTTTCATATGTAGATGTCAAAACCAAAGAGGTTTGCCAGATCCTGCCGGAAGAAGGCGGGGTTGCCTGCACCCGCTGGCAGACAATCGAGATTAACCCCAAGACTTATCAGACCGGGCGGCTGCAGGTGTTCGCCGCCGGCGACGCCGCCACCGGCGCCAAAACGGTGGTGGAAGCAATTGGCGGCGCCAAGAAGGCCGCCTGGGCGATGGACGCTTTCCTTAAGGGGGAAGACATGGCTGCCTACGAAGCCGCCCTGCCCGCCTTTGACAAACCGCCGATGGTTGCTATCCCCGCCTACCGCGAGGAAAAGATGGAGCGCCAGCTGACGCCCCAGCTGACGGAGAAGGAGCGCGAGGGCAATTTTCTCGAAATCGACCGGGGCTTTTCCGAGCAGGCCGCCGGCGCCGAAAGCCGCCGCTGCCTGCAATGCATCTGTGAAGGCGTCGAGACCTGCAAGCTCAGGCGCTACAGCCTGGCGGCCGGGCTGATCAAGGAAGAAGGCAACCGCTTTGCCGGCGTGCAAAACCTTTACGGGCGCGACAGCACGCACGCCTTCATCCAGAGGGACCCCAACCGCTGCATCAATTGCGGCCGCTGCATCCGCGTCTGCAAGTTCCTGACCGGCTCCGGAGTTTACGATTTTGCCTACCGCGCCCGGCGGACCATCGCCACTCCGCCGTTTGACCGCTCGCTCAATGACACGGACTGTGTCTCCTGCGGCCGCTGCGCCACTATCTGCCCCACCGGAGCGCTTTTTATGAAAGAGCGGCAGCTTGACAACTGGCATCTGGATACGTCCCGCTGCATTTTCTGCGCCGATTGCGTTGAGGTCTGCCCGGTGGAGTCGCTGGCAATTACGCCCGCATTCGAGCTGGCTGCGCCCGGGCACGGGCAACTGCACAACAACCTGCTTGAGATGGCCCGGGGAGTGGACTTAAACCCCGAGGGCGCTTTCCAGCAGGATCATGCCGCCAGGCCGGGCCAGGACCACGCCGCCAAGCAATATCAAAAAGAGGTGCATGCCGGGGAGCAGGCCGGCTCCGAGGCCGAAAGCAGCGAAACGGCCGCGCCTGCCGCCGCTCAGCCGGATAAAAACGAGGAGCCGCAGTAATGCAATTCTCGACGCCGGTTTTCTATATTGTGGCGGCGCTTGTGATTATTCCGGCGGTGCTGATGGTTATGTTCCGCAACCTCATTTACAGCGCCATCGCCATGATCGCCTGCTTCATCGGAGTGGCGGCGGTGTTTGTCACCTTAAACGCGGAGCTGCTGGCTGCGTCGCAGCTGCTCATTTACGTGGGCGCGATATCGATCCTGATCCTGTTTGCCATCATGCTAACCCGTAGCCGCAGCGGCGCCGTCAACCTGTTTTTCCACCGGCAGGCCTGGATGGCGCTGCCGGCCGCCGCGGCGCTTGCCGTTGTCCTGGGCGCAGTGCTGGGCACGGCCCGGTTCAGCGCCGGCGATACTCCTAAAAACCCGGCCACGGGGAACCTGGCCAGCCTGCTCTTTAACCAGTATGCCTTCCCGTTCGAGCTGGCGTCGCTGGTGCTGCTGGCGGCAATTATCGGCACCGTCCTGCTGGCCAAAAAAGAGAGTCGCCCTTGACGTCGCTGCAACATTACCTGGTCCTGGCAGGCGCGCTTTTTTCGGTGGGCGCCTGGGGGGTGCTGGCGCGCCGCAACATCATCATGGTGGTGATGAGCCTGGAGCTGATGTTTAACGCCGTCAATATCGCCCTGGTGGCATTCTCCAATTACTCATCCGCCGGGGCGGGCCGGGGAGAGGTGTTCGTCTTTTTTGTGCTGGCCATTGCTGCCGCCGAGGTTGCGGTTGGCCTGGCAATCGGCATCGCCATGTACCGCCTGCGCGAAAAGCTTGACGTTGATGAATTAGATGAATTGAAAGGATGATCGATGCGGGGTGCGCAAAACCAAAGCGGCGGCCCAGTGGGCCGCCTGCGGAACAAGGTGAATAACTGAATTGAAGACAGCCGTCCTGCTCATACCGTTGCTGCCTTTGGCTTCGTTTATCATCACGGGGTTATTCGGCCGCCGTTATTTTAAGGAGAAAAGTCACTACCTGTCAGTGGCGTCAGTGGCCTTAAGCTGGGTTCTGTCCATGTACGTCTTCATCCAGGTAGAGCGCGGCCAGACTTTATCCTGGCAGATTTATAACTGGATTGCCGCCGGCAGGTTTAATGTCGATATCGGCTTTCTTGTCGATGAGCTGACCGCCATCATGCTCCTGGTTGTGTCAACGGTCGGCTTCATGGTTCATGTTTACTCGATCGGCTACATGCACGGCGACAAGGGCTACTACCGCTTCTTCGCCTATATCAACCTGTTCATGTTCTCGATGTTCATGCTGGTCCTGGCGAACAACTACCTGCTTCTCTACGTTTTCTGGGAAGCGGTGGGGCTGTGCTCATACCTGCTGATCGCCTTCTGGTTCCCCAAGCTAAGCGCCTCCAACGCCGGCATGAAAGCCTTCCTGGTCAACCGCGTCGGCGACTTCGGCTTCGGCTTGGGAATCATGCTCGTTTTCGTGACGCTGGGAACGCTTAGCTACAGCAGCGTTTTTGCTGCCGCCGGCACGCTGGGCGGCGGCATGGTCACCGCCATCTGCCTGCTGCTTTTTACCGGCGCAGTCGGCAAGAGCGCCCAGTTCCCACTGCATGTCTGGCTGCCGGACGCCATGGAGGGCCCAACGCCGGTCAGCTCGCTGATCCACGCCGCTACGATGGTCAACGCCGGCGTCTACATGGTGGCCCGCTCCAGCCCACTGTTTGCCCACTCGCACACCGCCATGCTGGTGGTGGCCGCGGTGGGAACATTTACCGCCATTTTTGCCGCCACCATTGCCCTTGTCCAGAACGACATCAAGAAGGTGCTGGCTTACTCCACGATCAGCCAGCTCGGCTACATGTTTATGGCGCTTGGCGTCGGCGCCTGGACCGCGGCCATGTTCCACCTGCTGGCGCACGGCTTTTTCAAGGGCCTGCTCTTCCTCTGCTCCGGCTCGGTAATTCATGCCCTTGACGGCGAGCAGGACATGCGCAAGATGGGCGGCCTCAAAAACAAGGTCAAGATTACTTACTGGACATTTTTTATCGGCGCCCTGGCGCTGTCCGGCTTTCCCGGCCTATCCGGCTTCTTCAGCAAGGACGCTATTCTCTCGGGAGCATTCAGCGGGGGCTACTGGTACTTCTGGATCGTAGCCCTGATCACCGTCTTCCTGACGGCTTTCTATTCGTTCCGGCTGATATTCATGACCTTCCACAACGAGCCGCGCACGGACCCTAAAATCTTTGCCCACGCGCACGAGTCGCCGCCGATAATGACGGTGCCGCTGATCGTTCTGTCGGTGCCAACGGTGGTGGCCGGCCTGGTGCTTGGCCTTCCACCGGAGGGCGGCCACATCGACCATTTTCTGCATCGCGTCTTTGCCGCCGCCATTACCGCGCCGGAGCATGCGTTCAGCTATCTGACGCTTGCCCTGATGATTATCTCTGCGGCCGTGGGCATCGCCGGCATACTCACCGCCTGGCACTTTTACCTGCGCTGCCCGTTTTTGCCGGCGGCAGCCTGCAAGCGCGCCGGCCGGCTTTATACGCTGCTGCTGAACAAGTACTACATTGATGAGATCTATTTCGCTGTTATCATCAACCCGGTGCGGCGCTTCTCTGCCTGGCTCTGGCGCATAGTTGACGCCGGCATCATCGACGGCGCCGTCAATGGGACGGGCTGGATTGCTCTTGGCGCCGGCCGCATCCTCAGGCCAATCCAGTCTGGCAAAGTGCAGGGGTATTTGTTTGCGATGTTTTTGGGACTTTTGGCTCTAATGGTAGCGTATCTGATATTGACTTTATGACCATGTATTCCTTCCAATCCCAAATAGGCTTCCCAATATTAAGCGTCATGACGTTCCTGCCCACGCTGGGCGCGGTGGCCATGCTGCTGTTGATGCGCGGCCGGCCGCGGCTTTACAAGTTCACCGCCTTGGCGGCCACCGGCGCCACGTTCATTCTGTCGCTGCTGATGCTGGCGAAGTTCGACCAGTACACCGCCGATTTCCAGTTCATCGAAAAAGTCAACTGGATTCATCGCCTTGGCGCCAGCTACCACATGGGTGTGGACGGCATTAGCGTGCTGCTTATCCTGTTGACGACGCTGCTGTCTTTGATCATCATCCCGGCTTCCTGGAACTATATCAAGGACCGCGAGCTTGGCTTCTTTGCCTCCTTCCTGTTTTTGGAGACCGGCATGTTGGGCACCTTCTGCGCCCGCGACCTGCTCCTCTTCTATGTCTTCTGGGAAATCATGCTGATTCCGATGTACTTCATCATCGGCGTCTGGGGCGGCCCGCGGCGCATCTATGCGGCGCTCAAGTTTTTCCTGTTTACGATGGCCGGCAGCGTCCTGATGCTGGTCGCCATTGTCGGCATTGCTTATCTGGCGCGGCCGAACCAGTACGCGCCGCCCGTTTTCGACCTGGACCAGCTGCAAAACGCCGTATTTTCCTTCCCTGTGCAAATGGCCGCCTTCCTGGCTTTCTTTATCGCCTTTGCCATCAAGGTGCCGATGTGGCCGCTGCACACCTGGCTTCCGGATGCACACGTGGAGGCGCCGACGGCGGGCAGCGTCATCCTGGCCGGCGTGCTGCTGAAAATGGGCGGCTACGGCATCATCCGTTTCTGCATCCCGCTCTTTCCCGACGCCGTCGCGGCCTCGATACCATATATCCTTATCTTGTCAATAATCGCCATTATTTACGGCGCCCTGGTCTCGCTGGTGCAGAAAGATTTAAAAAAGCTGGTCGCCTACTCCAGCGTCAGCCACATGGGTTTTGTCACGGGGGGAATCTTTGCCTTTAGCGTCATTGGCCTTGAGGGCGCGCTGCTGGTGATGTTCAGTCACGGCCTGCTGACCGGCGCCCTGTTCCTGATGGTCGGCTTCATGTATGAGCGCCTGCACACGCGGGAGATTTCCGCCATGGGTGGGTTGGCCTCGCCTTTCCCGGTGATGGCTGCGTTCTTGCTTTTCTTCACGCTGGGCTCGCTGGGCCTGCCGGGGCTATCCGGCTTCATCGGCGAATTCCTCAGCCTCTTGGGCCTGTTCACATACAACAAGGCGATGGCGGTAGTCGCCGCCGCCGGCATTATTCTGGCGGCCGCCTACCTGCTGTGGATGTACCTGCGGGTAATGTTTACCGAAACGCGGGACCAGAAATGGTTCCGGCTTTCGGACTTGAGCCTGCGCGAGATCGCCTCGCTGGCGCCGCTGGCCGGCCTGGCTGTGTGGGTGGGCGTGTACCCCAACACCTTCATCAACATCATCCATCCGTCCGCGAGCCATTTAATTGATCACATGAGTCCTTATCTTGCCCAGCATGGCGACTTCCTGACGCGCATTTTCGCCTCGCTTGGAGGTGGACGCTAGTTGCAGCATGACGTCGTCGCTATAGTCCCGGAACTCATGCTGATTGCCGCGGCGCTGGTATTGCTGCTGATAGACCCGTTCTTGCCGCCGGAAGGGCGGCGCGGCTTAAGCTGGCTGGGAATCATGGCCTGCCTGCCGGCGGCGGCGTCGGTATGGCTGGCGCGCTCGGAGCAGTTCTCCACTTTCTCGCACGGCATCGCCCTGGACAGGTTCGCCGTTTTCTTCAAGCTCCTGCTGCTGGCTGTGGCGGTGCTGGCGATGCTGCTTTCCGAAAAACACCTGGCCAAGAACGGGCGGCTGCTGGGCGACTACTACGCCCTGATTCTGCTGGCCACCGTCGGCATGATGGTGATGGCATCGGCGATAGACCTTGCCACCTTCTTTGTCGGCCTGGAGCTGATGGCGCTGTGCAGCTACCTGCTGGCCGGATTCTTCCGCTACCGCGAGCGCTCCATTGAAGCATCGCTGAAATATTTCCTCACCGGATCGTTTGCTTCCGCCATCCTGCTCTTTGGCATGGCGCTGCTTTATGGCATCACCGGCAGCACCAATTACCAGGAAATCGGGGTGGCGATCAGCACCACGTCGTTGGACAGCCACGTGCTCGTGATCGCAATTGTCCTGCTTTTAGGAGGGTTTGCTTTCAAGGTGGCGGCGGCGCCGTTCCACGGCTGGGCGCCGGACGTTTACCAGGGAGCGCCGACCCCGGCGGCTGCATTCCTGTCTGTCGGCCCCAAAATCGCTGCCTTTGCCGCCATCATCAAGTTTTTTACGATCATGCTGGGCTCCGAGCAGGCTCGCTGGGTGCCGCTGATGATCGCGGTGGCCATTGCCACCATGCTGATTGGGGCCACGATGGCGCTTCTGCAGCGCGACCTCAAGCGGATGCTGGCCTTCTCCAGCATCGCTCACGTTGGCTACCTGCTGCTGGCGCTGATCGCCGCCGGCCAGAGCCACAGCAACCTGGGATCATCCGCCGTCCTCTTCTACCTGGCAGCCTACGCCGCGATGAACATGGGCGCCTTTGGCGTGCTGGTCTTCCTGGCAAATTCAGCCAGTTTTGGCGACAGCCTGGACGAGATGGCCGGCCTGGCGCGCCGTTTCCCCGGCGCTGCGGGCGTAATGGCCGTGCTGATGTTCTCTCTGGCCGGGATCCCGCCTACCGCCGGTTTTCTGGCAAAATTCTACCTGTTTGCCAGCGTCGTTGACGCCGGCTACGCCTGGCTGGCCGTAATCGGGGTGCTGTTTAGCGTGGTCTCGGCGTTTTACTATCTGCGCGTGATCGTCTACATGTATATGCGCGAGCCATCGGCCGAGGCAGCGGCGGCGATGGAGCCGGCGGGCGGACGCTCGTGGGACTTAAGTCTGGGCCTGGGGTTGGCAACGGCGGCAGTGGTCATCCTGGGTGTGCTCCCAGGGCCGATTCTTAACGCGGCCCAGGACGCGGTGGCGAAGATACTGGGTTCGTAGATCTGACAAAACAAACCAAGATCATCGGGTAAATCTTGTTAAATTTGCAATCATATATGTCGCAGTGATAAACTTATGCCGCTTTCGGCGGGTTTGAAATTCCACAAATCGCTGCAGTATACAGGTGTCCCAACCTCCCCGAAAGGGAACGATGGACCTTCACGTATGCAAAAGTTGCGGCACGATTGCAAATGTAGAAGCCACGGGCCGCTGCCGGACCTCTGTCACCGGAAAACACCTCTGGCTGTCCGGCGCCCCGGCGGAAGATTACATGCGGCGATTATGGCAGCTTCGCGCCCATGCAGTCAGCGCGGCAAACCTCCCGCATAGCCTGGTTATTCCGCGTTCTTGAGCCGCCTTGGAAAAGGTGTGCACATAGTGCGGACAAGAATGATTCCTGCATTTTTGCCTTTTTAAATCCTCCTTTCTAAGAATCTATCTCAAATGCTGTTCGCAGCGAGGCCGAGCGAAAGGGCTCTAATTATTTCACCCGGAGCTTGTTCCGTCCGGCCGGTGTGATAGGCTCATGCCTGCACTTCAACAACGATGGTTTGGGAGGCAGACATGGGCTGGATTCTCATTTCATTAATCATCGGTTTCGCGTTGGGAACCGCCGCCACCTACTTTCTCCACGCGGGACGAGAGAAAAACGCACGCGAGATCGCCGGCGAGCTCCTGCGTGAAAACGAGACGCGGCGGCAGGCCGACATCAACGCCATTATTGAAAACGTCAAAGCCAGCTTTGGCGACATGTCGCTGGAGGCGCTCTCGAAGTCTTCGAACCAGCTTGTGGAGCTGGCCAAGGCAGAGCTGGGAGCAGTCAGCAAAATGAGCGCCGGCGAGCTGGGCGAGAAAAAAAACCTCATTGACCAGCAGTTAAAAAACATGGTGGCGCAGCTCGAGAGCGTCTCAGGCATGGTCAGGGAACTGGAAAAAGACCGTGAACAAAAGTTTGGCGAGCTGGCCGGCCACCTGCGCACCGCCACCCAGCAGACGCAGGCGCTGACGCTGTCCACCAACTCGCTGCGCGAGGCGCTGGCCAGCACCAGGGCCCGGGGGCAGTGGGGCGAGCGCATGGCGGAGGACGTCCTCCGCATGGCCGGTTTTATAGAGAATATCAACTACCTGAAACAGAAACCATCCGCGGAGGGCGACCGTCCCGACTTCACCTTTCTCTTGCCCAAAGAGCTGAAGCTCAACATGGACGCCAAATTCCCGCTGGACAACTACATGCGGTTTCTGGAATCCGAGGCGGAGACCGACCGGGAAAGCTACCGCAAGGCATTCCTGCGTGACGTGAAGGCCAGAGTCAGAGAGGTTACAAACAGGTATTATATCAATCAAGCAGACAACACCGTCGATTATGTGCTGCTGTTCATTCCCAATGAGCAGATCTATTCGTTTATCCATGAGCAGGACAGCTCCATCCTCGACAACGGCCTTAGGCAACATGTCATTTTCTGCTCTCCTATCACCTTGTTTGCAGTGCTTGCTGTGATTCGGCAGGCAGTTGACAATTTCTCGCTGGAACAGACGTCCGATGAGATCCTGAAGCTGCTGGGATTGTTCCGGAAACAGTGGGGCGAGTTCGTCAAGCGGCTGGAGATGCTGGGCAAAAAACTGGAGGGAGCGCAGAAGGATTATGAGATGCTCACCACAACCCGGCAGCGGCAGCTGGAGCGGCCGCTTGATATGATAGACGACTTGCGGGCGCAGCGGGGGCTGCCGCTCGCCGAGGCCCAGCACGAGGCCGGGGACGCACTTGAGGTCCCGGAAGAGTCACTTTCGCAAGAGGCCGGCCGGGAAAACAGACAACTTGCTTAGAATCTATCGAAGGCTCTTGAAGCCACGCCCGGCACGGCAGCGGCGCCATGTTTTGATCTCTTTTTGGCGGGGTATCCAAGAACATGGCCACAAATGAAAGGAGCAAATAATGACAGAACAAACAGCCACACTGGAGGAATGCGTAAACACAGAGATCAAGGGCGAGACCTGGGAGGTAGTCCATTACCTGGCCATGGCGCTTAAGGCCGACAATGAAGGCATGACCGAAGTGGCGCAGACTCTGCGCAATATCGCCATGGACGAGGCGGCGCACGGGTCCCGCTTCAAGTATCTGGCAGGCAATATTGGTGATCTCAAGGAAGAGATTGAAAAGATGCTGTCCGGTGAAGAGCAGGCCTACGAGGGGAAGCACGAGGGCGTAAAAACGGCTGAGGCTGCCGGCCAGAAACAGGTTGCCTCCACCCTGCACACCGCCGCTCACGACGAGGCCAGGCACGCCTCGATGCTGCGCAACCTGCTGAAACGGTATTTCTAGCACTTAATTGCAAAAGTTAGAGCAATATAATAACCTGCCCCCAGGAAAGGCGCAATTTGGTTTTGTTAATCTTTACCTGGAGGTCAAGATGGCGAAAGCGACAGTAATTACTTTAGGGGAAGAAGAAAAGGCAATGCTTTTATCATGGGCCCGCCGCGGCAAGACAGAGCGCCGCTTGGCAGAGCGGGCAAACGTTATTCTGGCGGCTGCGGCTGGCAAACCAACTAAAGAGATTGCCCATGATCTTGGCACACGGCCGGCACGGGTAAGCAAATGGCGGACCCGCTACGCCAGGGATGGGATTGAAGGGCTTAAAGATGCGCCCCGCCAGGGAGCTCCGGTCCGCTACGGACAACCAGCAGAGAAACGTATTTTAGCTCTGCTTGATCAGCCGCCCCCGTCAGGATTTTCAACCTGGAGCGGACCGCTGATTGCCAGAGAGCTTAAAGACGTAAGCAAACACCAGGTCTGGCGGGTCATGCGGCGCCACGGCTTAAGCCTTACGCGCCGGCGCAGTTGGTGTGGCTTTTTAAAATGGGAGGAGCTGTCACAAACACAACGAGCTCGTATTCTTTCACAGTTGCAGGAATGCCCAGAAATAGGGAATTATCACATCATGGGTTTTCTGAGCGTTCTTTCGAAAGAAAATCCTGATGAGGTGGTAAAAGTCTTAGAACGCCGTGTGGAAATCGCCGAATCCAGAGAGTCAAATGATGGGTATAAACCGCTTCCATATAATTGGTATGAACAGAAATTAGGAGTTAGAGACAGTCGGGATTTCATTTTGATAGCAAGGGGCGTGCTCAAGTGGGTAGCAGGTAGGCCAGCTTCTTGGTATCGACGGCAAGCATTCCGATCGATCGTCGGTTATTACGATGAAAGCGTGATACAAGTTTTAAGTGAGTCGTTGCTTTCAGAATCGAGAGAACCTTTCGATGCAGTTGTGTCGGTACTGCGGGAAGCCCCGCGAACCTTCGCTTTGGAAAATGTTGAATTTGTACAGTACGCTCTTGATGCTGCACAACAATATGGGCCAGATCAATTAAAGAGCATGAGAGGTGCCCTATGGGAATCTGTCGCAACTGGGAGTAAAAGTGGTTCTGCTGGAGAGCCATTTATTGAAGATATTGAACAACGGGATAAATCAGCAGAAATCGCAAGGATGTTGCCTAACGGATCTACCGAACAGGAATTCTATTTGTCTCTCCACGAATCTGCTCAAGAATCTATTCGTTGGCATGCAGAAAGAGATGAGATAAGTGCCGATGGAAGAGGGTGGTAAATTGAGGGAGCATGTGGGACTTTATTGTAGAAAATAAAGAACTATTATTTGGAGGCATCGGTCTTTTTGCTTTCTCATTAATCGGTGGGATTATCAAATTGGCCTGGCATTACAAAAGGAAAGAAAAGGGGAACAGGCCACCGCAGCAAACGGCATCTGGTGGATCGGTATATAGTTTTATTCCCAATCACTTCTTCTTCCTCATATCTTCCCTGGCTTTAAGAATATTCTCATATGATTTGATAAGCGACTGCTTTTCTGCAACCGTCATGTTGGGTACTTCCTTAAACATCATTGTGAAGCCGGGGTCGGTGAGTCCGAGGCGTTCCAGTTCCGCATCGACTTTCAAATCCTCGATCTCTTCCCAAGTCAGACCCATGATGTCAGCCCAGGCTTTCAGCTTATCGTCAGAAGGCAGGAAACGGCCCCTCTCAGCGTCAGAGATGTAGCTGTTAGAGCCAACGCCAAGCCGATCGGCCAAGTCTTCCTGGCTGATGCCTTTTTCTAAGCGTATCTGCTTCATCTTCTTGCCGAAATGAATGGTTTTAAATTCTTCGTTCATCGCTTTTTAAACGATACATTAGCCTTAATTGCGAGTCAAGGGTTTTGTATATCCTGCCTTTTTATCCACAATAAGCGTTATTCTGTACACTTGAATTATCGTAGTTATACCGATATTACTAAGACATCTTCGGCTTATGCCCTTTATTTTTACCCTGGCATATCGAAGATATAGCGATATTTAATAGTTTTGGAAAGGCAAAAATGACAGGAAAGAATGGCAGAGAGATCGGCTCCGAGAAGGTCAAATACCAGCTGGATAGGGGATCAGCATCAGCCACGAGTGGATCTACCGCTTCATCTACGCCGACAAAGCTACAGGCGGTGATCTCCACAAACATCTGCGCGGGCAGAAACGCTACCGCAAACGCTACGCTTCCGGCAAGGACCGCCGCGGCCAGCTTAAAGGAAGGGTTTCCATCGACGAGCGGCCGGCAGTGGTAGCGCGCCGGGACCGCCTGGGCGACTGGGAGGGCGACACCATCATCGGCGGAAACCGCAAGGGTGCGCTCGTCTCGCTGGTGGAGCGAAAATCGAGCTTCACCCTGATCGGCAAGCTTGCCAGGAAGACTGCGGCCGAGACACGTGACGCCGCCACCGGCCTGCTGGAACCGATCAAAGAACTGGTGCATACAATCACCCTGGACAACGGCAAGGAGTTCGCCCTGCACGAGGACGTCGCTAAAAGACTTGAGGCCGACATCTATTTTGCCCATCCCTACTCCTCCTGGGAGCGAGGATCAAACGAGAACACCAACGGACTCATTCGCCAGTACTTCCCGAAGAAGCACGACTTTACCACCATCACCGACGACGAGACCGCCGAGGCCATGCACCGGCTCAACCACCGCCCCAGGAAAAAGCTTGGATTCAAGACTCCTTATGAAGTAATCTTCAAGAGGTCAACCCTGTTAACTGTTGCACTTCAGAGTTGAATGCAGGATAAATAAAAAACCTTGGAATTGAGAGGAATTTGAGCGCGTCGGCAGCCGCCCGGGAAAGGCGAAGTTTGCTTCCGTCAGCCGGACTTCTTAGCCGGGGCGCCGGCTCTCATGCGTTGTTGTGGGGGGTGGCCTGGCTGCCTGCCGGCTGGCTGCGCCTAACGGCGTTATGAAACGCCGCGGCAATGTCGCCGGTTCTCTCGAAGTCCCGGATCTGCTGTTGGGCGCCGTTGCCATGCTTGAGGATGCCGGCAGCGCGGCGGATATACTTTTCCAGCCCCAGGCTCACCTGGGCGGCGGCGCTGTAATCAATCAAACGCTTGGCCGCGTCCGTAGCCGCTACTTCCCTTTTTGTCTTAAAATCGACAAGCTTCCCATCCAGGCCATAACGAAGAGCACGCCACAAGTTTTCCTCGATCTCATGGGTTCCCAACACCGGCAGCAGGCGGCCGGCGTCATAATCGGCCGCCAGCGCCGCCGCCAGTGCGACCGTCAGCGACGCTAGCGCCAGCGTATCTTCGACATCGCTCTGGCAGTCGCAAATACGAATTTCCAGCGTGCCCAGGAGCGGGTGCGGCCTGATACTCCACCAGATTTGCGTTGGCTCAGAGATGGAGTTTGTTGACATCAGCGTTTCCACCAGGCCGGCGTAGTGGTTCCAGTCTTTAAAAGGGCCCGGGATGCCGCAGCGCGGGAAAAACTTGGTAAACAGTTGCGTCCTGGTGGAGTGCAGGTATGTGTACCTGCCTTCGGAAAAAGGGGAGTTGGCCGACAGGGCCAGCAGGTGGGGCAGGAAGCCGCGCATGGCGTTAAGGACGGCGATCAGCCGCTCGCGGCCGCGCACACTCACGTGAGTGTGCATGCCGAAGGTCAGGTTCCGCCAGGCGCAATAGCGGAGCCGTTCGTCGATCACCCGGTAGTGAGGCGTATCAATAATGCGTTGGTCCCGCCAGTCGGCAAACGGATGCGTGCCCGTGGCGGCCAGCGTCACGCCCAGTTGCGTCGCCGAGTTAAAAAGGTCTTGCCGCTTTGCCTTGAGGTCGGCTTCGGCAGACGCCATCGAATGGCAAATATCAGTACAAACCTCAATTTCAGAGGCGATCAGCTCACCCCTGGCGAAATTGCCGATACGCCGATGTGCGATTTCCTGCAGCTGCTCGAAACGGCTGGTAAGCGCCAGGCTGTCAGGATCCAGTATCTGGAATTCTTCCTCGACGCCGACAGTGAAATCATTCGCGTCATCAAAGCGGGCGGCGGCCTGCTGGGTGCTGTAGCGTTTCCAGACCAAATCCTATTCCAGTTTTTCCTGCAGGTGCACCAGGTCTTCATAAGACTCCCGCTTTATAACTACCTGTGCATTGCCGTCCTTAACGAATATGACTGCGGGGCGCGGCTGACCATTATAATTATTTGCCATGGAATAGCCGTAGGCGCCGGTGGCCGCAGTGACGAGGATATCGCCCGGGACCGGACCGGGCAGGGACGCTTCGTTAACCAAGATGTCCCCCGACTCGCAATGCTTGCCGGCGATGGCGGCGGTGATGGTCGGCTCCGCCAACGGACGGCCTGCGATCAGGGCTTGGTAGACGGCTCCGTAAAGCATCGGCCTCAGGTTATCAGACATGCCGCCATTGACAGCCACGAAATTGCGCAGGCCGGCAACAGTCTTAACTGTTTCGACTTCATAGGCGGTGAGGCCGGCATTGGCCACAATGGACCGCCCCGGCTCAACAGCGATTCGCGGCGGCGGCAGCTCTACCCGCGCCATCTCCGCCTCTACGCTTGATACTATCGCTTCAGCCAGCCGGTCAACAGGCGGCGGATCGTCATCGGGACCGTAGACCGCCCCTAGGCCGCCCCCCAGGTCCAGCAGCCGGCAGTCGAAGCCATGTTTTTCCCTGGCGGCGGCGAGGAAATCAGCCAGCCGGGCGGCGGTTTGCCGGTAAGGCTCAAGCGAGAAAATCTGGGAGCCGATATGCGCATGTATGCCAACCAGGTCCAGGCTGCCCGCCTTTTTTGCCGCCGCTACTGCATCCAGGGCAACTCCTTCGGCAAGGGCGAAGCCGAATTTTGAATCCAGCTTGCCTGTCTGAATAAAGTCGTGAGTGTGAGCTTCTATCCCGGGAGTGATCCTGAGCAGCACCTGCTGGCGCCGGCCCCGCCGGGCGGCGATGCGGTCAAGCTCCATCATCTCATCCATTGAGTCAATGACGATGTGCCCGACCTCGGAGCGCAGGGCCAACTCCAGCTCGCCGGCTGTATTGGCGTTGCCGTGCAGGAAAATTTTTTCCGGAGGGAACCAGGCCGTGAGCGCCGTATAAAGTTCTCCTCCAGAAGCGGCGTCGAGCGACAGGCCCTCCGCAGCCATCAGTTGGCAGATCGCGATACAGGAAAAGGCCTTGCTGGCGTAAATAACTTCAAAGTTGCTGCTTCGTGTTGAGAACGCCTCCATGTACGCGCGGCATCTGTCCCTTATTTCTTGCTCGTCGTAAATAAACAGCGGGGTGCCAAATTCCGTGGCCAGTTCGACAACGTCGCAGCCGGCTACTTCCAGGCGGCCGGTTGCGTTGACTTTGCTTGATCGGGGAAGCGGTGGAATCAGGAGGCTCATTGTCACCGAAACTAGCATAACGCAGCGGCGCCGGTCAAACAGAGAAAGGTGCTTGAGCGGCTTGTTCCCTCTCTGATATAGTTTTAATGGATGCCAAAACCAAAGTTTAACTTTACGTCCTACCAAGGAGACTCCCCGCCTCAGTTTGCCAACCGCAGCGAGGAGGAATGCGCTCGCATTCTTGACTACTACAGGATTCCCTGGATGTACGAGCCGCGCACATTTGTCCTTAAGCGCGACGGCAAGGGAAATGTAGTCGAGGCCTTTACGCCGGATTTTTACCTGCCTGAGCAGGACCTGTTTGTGGAACTGACCACCATGAAGCAGGCGCACGTGACGAAAAAAAACATGAAAATCCGCAAGCTTAAGGAAAAGTTCCCGGAAATAAATATAAAATTGTTTTACAAGAAGGATTTTCTTAAGCTGGCGCAGAAATTTGACATTACTGCCGGAGATGAACACGGCAGTTAGGACGCCCGCTTCTGACAGCGCAAGTCCGGCGCCCCCGATGCTAACACTTAACTTTGGAATTATTGGCCGGGACATCCGACATCCGCGACTTAATCGGCGGCACATACCTTGATGAAGATGTGATCGCTGAGAGAGTGCGTCAGATCGGCCGCCAGATTTCATCAGATTACCAGGACCGCCGTCTGCTCCTGATATCCATTCTCAAGGGGGCGGTTTTTTTTCTTGCCGACCTCGCCCGCGAGATCACGGTGCCGGCATCACTTGACTTTATTGCTATTTCCAGCTACCGTCAGGACCGCCGCGCCGGCGAAGGGATGCATACCGTCCGTTTTCTCAAGGATCTGGATCAGGACATCGAAGGCAGGGATGTGCTCATCGTCGAGGACGTCATCGACACCGGCCTGACGCTAAACTACATAACGAGCAATTTGCGGCTGAGGCAGCCGGCCTCACTGGAGATTGCCACTCTGCTGGACCGCCCCTACCGGCGTCTGGTGGATTTGCCGGTGAAGTACCAGGGGTTTCAGGTGCCTGATGAGTTTTTTGTCGGCTACGGCTTTGACTACAAACAAATGCTGCGCAATCTGCCCCGCATTGTGCGGCTGCACGTATAGCGGCCGTCCCGTCCGGGTGGTAGGCACAGGCTTTTAGCGGTAGGCACGGGCTTTTAGCGGTAGGCACGGGCTTTTAGCCTGTGCAGATGAGGGCCTGTGCGTAAAGGGAGCCTCCCAAAGGCAGGCTGGAAAGCCTGCCATCTACCAAGCCTGCAATTTGCCGATAAGCAACTTATTTTAATATTGTACTTATCTGCTGCTCGAACAAGCCCTGTGTCATGGGGCCGACATAGAAAGAGACAATGTTTCCCTTTTTGCCAATAAAGAAGGTTGTCGGAATGCCATTATAGGGAACTTTCCCGGCCTGCTGATAGCCATTGAGAACGCTGCCGTCATTATCGAGGCCAATCGTATATGTAAGCCCGTATTTTTTGGCAAACGCCCGCTGGTCGTCCGGGTTATCCTGGACGGCCATTCCCAAAAAGGTGACCCGGTTTTTGTATTTATTGTACATTTGTGCCAGTAAGGGTGCTTCCTGATTACACGGGCCACACCAGGAGGCGCCAAAATTTATCAGGATTGGCTTACCGTCGCTTTTGACGTCAGACAGGGAAACCGTGGGGCCCATGATAGTCTGGACGTTAAAATCGGGCGCCGCGTTGGCTGCGGTAGTGGCAGTGCTGGTTACAGTTGATCCGGAGCCGGAGCCTGGGCTGGAAGAGCTGCATCCGGCCGCCAGCAAGGCGCCAAAAAAAATCACCACGGACAGTGAAATTAATCGTGTGCGGAGGGTCATAAATTCTTTCTTGTTTCGTCCGGCGCCTGCCGGACCTTCACATTCCTCAACTGCCGCCGAAGCCGACAGTCACATTCCCATCTTCAACAATCACGGGCACAAATGCCGTGCCCGACTTGGCAATTGCCTCTTCCTTGACGGCCGGATCGGAAGTTACGTCATATTCGGTAAATTTAACTCCCTTGCGGGTGAAGTCTTCCTTGGCCGCCGCACAATAGGGGCATCCCGGTTTGGTATAAATGACGACTTCATCTGGCATCCGCGAACCTCCTTGTCTTAAGCCATAATTCTAGCACAGAGCGGGGCGGCCGGTTTTATGTTCGCCAGTCTTCAGAATCTATCTCAAAGGGCTGTTCGCAGCAGAATATGCCTTTCGAGATAGATTCTTAGGTTGCTTTTTTAAATCCCCTTATAAATAATGAATGCCGCCTTGCCACCGGCAATCACCTCTTTGCCGGCGCAACAGAAAAGTCATAAGGAGGAGAGCCGATGAGCGAGCGGACGCCGGTAATTGCTGGCAACTGGAAGATGTTTAAAACCAACACCGAGGCGGCTGCCTACGTGGCCGAGTTCCTGGCGCTGGTCGCGGATGCCCGTGCAGTTGAGATTATTCTGTGCCCCCCATTTACCTGTCTTTCCGCAGTCCGGCGCGAACTGGCCGGCAGCTCTGTGCGAGTTGCCGCCCAGAACATGCATTTTGAGGTTGAAGGCGCCTATACTGGTGAGGTTTCTGCCGCCATGCTGAAGGAAATAGGCATCAGCGATGTCATCCTCGGGCATTCCGAGCGCCGCCAGTATTTTTGCGAGAACGACGCCGATCTCGCCCGGAAAGTAACGGCCGCCATGGCGGCTGGCATCAGGCCGATCCTGTGCGTGGGCGAGTCTGACCAGGAGCGGGAAGCCGGGAGCACCAACGACAAGCTTAAAAGCCAACTGGACGGCGGGCTGGCCGCTGTTACACCCGGTCAGCTGCCGGACATGTTGATAGCCTACGAGCCGATCTGGGCGATTGGCACCGGTAAAACGGCAACGCCGGAGATTGCGGAAGAGGCCATCAGTTTCATCCGCGAGACCCTGGCGCGCCAGTTCAATCCCGAGGCAGCCGCCCGGGTGAGAATCCTCTACGGCGGCAGCGTCAGCCCCGGCAACATCGGCGAGTTGATGGCGGCGGAAAATATTGACGGCGCACTGGTTGGCGGAGCCAGCCTGGATGTAGGCAGCTTCGCCCGCATCGTCAAGCTTGGTTAAGAGGTCTTGATGGCGGCGCCCAAAACTTCGTCCGTTCCTATACGGAGATCGCACGCGGACCCGGCTTTTGTCTGCCTGGTCGTCCTGGACGGCTGGGGGATTGCTCCTCCGGGACCGGGCAACGCCGTCAGCCTGGCCAGGACCCCTAATCTGGACTTCCTGTTTGACCAATTTCCGCACACTGAGCTGAAGGCATCCGGCGAGGCTGTTGGCCTGCCGCCCGGGCAGATGGGAAACTCGGAGGTTGGCCACCTTAGTCTCGGCGCCGGCCGGGTGGTGCTTCAGGATCTGACACGCATCAACCGGGCGGTCAGCGACGGCTCCTTTTTTGAGAACCGCGAGCTGGTCAAAGCCTTCGCCGGCGCGGCGGAAAAAGGCGCTGTCGTTCATCTGCTCGGCCTCCTGTCCGATGGCGGCGTCCACAGCGAGCTGAGCCACCTGAAAGCGCTGGTGAACATGGCCCGCAGGCGCGGCTGCGGGAACTTGGTTTTGCACCTTTTCCTTGACGGCCGCGATGTGCCTCCTCAATGCGGCATCCGTTACATCAAGGATATTGGCGCTTTCTTAACGAAGGAAGGCTGCGGCCGCATCGGGACAATATCCGGCAGGTACTATGCCATGGACCGCGACCAGCGCTGGTCGCGGGTCAAGCTTGCCTATGACGCCATCGTTCGGGGCCGGGGTCCTTATGAGCCTGACCCGCTAAGACTGGTGGAGAAGTCTTATGCTGCCGGAGTGACAGACGAGTTTGTCCTGCCGGCGGTTGTTGACATGGATGCGAAAATTAACAGCACCGATAGCGTCATCTTTTTTAATTTCCGCCCGGACCGCTCGCGCGAGCTTGCCAGAGCATTGATCTTTGATGATTTTCAGGATTTTGACAGGGGCCCGCGGCCGCCGCTGCCATACTTTGTCAGCATGACCGAGTATGACGCCAGTTTCCCCACAGCGGTTGCCTTCCCCCCGGAGGAGCTTAGGAATGTGTTGGCCGCCGTTCTTTCACAGGCCGGCAAGACCCAGCTTCATATTGCCGAGACGGAAAAATACGCCCACGTGACCTTCTTTTTTAATGGCGGCGTAGAGCCGCCTTACCCGGGAGAGACACGCAAGCTTGTCCCTTCACCTGTGGACGTTCCGACTTATGATCAGAAGCCGGCCATGAGCGCCCCCGAGGTTACCAGGGAGCTGATCAAGCTGCTTGATCAGCAGCAGTTTGATTTCGTCGTTCTCAATTATGCTAATTGTGATATGGTCGGCCACACCGGCCGGCTGGCGGCGGCTATCGAGGCGGTGGAAATGGTCGATGATTGCGTCGGCCGGGCCTGGCGTAAAGTAGAGAGTCTGAGGGGCGTTTGCCTGATTACGGCTGATCATGGCAACGCCGAGAAAATGACGGCGGCAGGCGGGGGCCCAAACACTGCCCACACCACGGACAAAGTTCCTCTGGTTGTCACCCGCCATTGGCAATTAAAAGACGGCGGCGCCCTCTGTGACGTGGCTCCCACGGTGCTCAGCTTCCTGAAAATTCCCGTTCCCGCCGAGATGACTGGCAGCTCCATCATCCGCAGCCGGTAGGCGGCAGGCTTCATTTACGCACAAACAGGTAGATGGCAGGCTTTCCAGCCTGCCTTTGGGAGGGTTTATCTACGCACACGCCCTCGTCTGCACAGGCTGAAAGCCTGTGCCTACCTGTTTGGCAGGGATGTCTGCCCGCTTGCGGTTGGGGCCCCGGGCCGTTATCATCTTGGTATTGTCATGATAACTGGAAGCAAACTGGGTAAATAATGCAATATGCGATTCTGGCAATTCATTCCATTCTTTCGGTGACACTGGTGGTGCTGATCTTGCTCCACTCCGGCAAAGGCGGGGTTTCCGGCATATTTGGCGGCGGTATGAGCGAGACGTTCAGCGGCACCAGCGTCATTGAGAAAAACCTCACCCGCGCCACTGCTGCGGTTGGCACAGCATTTTTCATTACCACGATCCTGCTGGTTTTCGTCTTTAAATAGCGCCAGGCCGTCTGCCATGTCTTCCGCGCCGCCATTTCATTTTCGCGCCTGCGAAGCTGGCTCCTCATCTAAAACCTCCCCTCGCCTATAAGAATCTATCTCAATAGGCATATTCTGTTGCGAACAGCCTTTTGAGATAGATTCTAAAAACATCATATTATTTGAGCGCATTTAAGTTGAACGCGCTGCCGCCGCGCCTGAATCGCAAGGAGGCCAAAGTGCACATTGACGGCAAGACAAGGTTGATAGGGATCCTCGGCGATCCCGTTGCCCACTCACTCTCTCCCCGGATGCAAAATGCCGCCTTTCAGGCCGCCGGCCTGAATTTTTGCTATGTGCCGCTTCGTGTCAAGCAAAAGCAACTCCCGGCAGCCGTGGAGGGCCTGAGGGCCATGCAGTTCAGAGGCGCCAACGTGACCATTCCTCACAAGGTGCCGGCGGCGGAACTGCTTGATTGCCTGGACCGGTCCGCCGCCAGGACCGGCGCCGTAAACACCATCGTGAACGATGCCGGCAAGCTCACCGGTTATAACACTGATGGCGCCGGCTTCATTGCCGCCCTGGCGGAGGCCGTCAGCGTGGAGTTCCCCAGTGCCACGGCCGTCATTTTAGGCGCCGGCGGCGCGGCCCGCTCCGTGGCAGTGGCGCTGGCGGAGAAAGGCGTGCCGCGGATCGCCATCATTAACAGAACGCTGGCAAAAGCCCGGGGCCTAAAGGCGCTGCTTAAGCTCGAGTTCCCCGATATCGAAGCAGTCGCCGTAGGCCTTAAGGAAAAATGTGATGACTTGATTATTTCCAGCAAGTTGCTGGTAAATGCCACCTCCCTGGGCATGGACGGCGACCTAAAGCGCCTCCCCGTCGCCGTCGATAAATTAACGGAAGGCCATATCGTCTGCGATCTGGTTTACGGCGGTCCGGGAGATACCGCGTTGCTGGCAGCGGCGAGAGAAAAAGGGGCAACCTTAATGGGCGGACTCGGAATGCTTCTCCACCAGGGAGCGGCTTCATTCAAGCTGTGGACCAGTGCTCAGCCCCCTATTGAAGTCATGAGGAAAGCGCTTGAATCCCAGTGAATTAAAAGCAAAAACTCAAGGAAATCACAGGCAGCTCCAGCCGATCGGTGAAATTCTCGTAAGCAAGGGAATGATCACGCGCGAGCAGCTCGATGAATGCCTTGAGAAACAAAAAGGCAGCTCCAAGCGGCTGGGCGAGATCATGGTTCAGGAAGGCATATTGTCCCAGGACCAGCTGAACCAGGCCCTGGCGGAGCGCCTTGGCGTTGAGCACATCGGACTGGCCGAATACCAGGTTGACTCGCTGGCGGCCAACATGATCCCGGAGAAGCTGGCACGTCGCTACGGCGCCATCCCCATCAAATTTTTGGATGAGAACACGCTGCAGGTGACGATGGTGGACCCGACCAACGTGTTTGCCATCGACGACCTGCGCATGATCACCGGCTATGATATCAAGCCCGCCATCGCTTCAGCGGAGGATGTGTTTGGGCTGATCTCAAAGATGCACCGCCTGGGCGACACGGTGGATGAGGAGCTGGCGCAGGAGGAAGGAGATTATCTGGCCGAAGCCCCGGTTTCGGCCGACATCCGCGATGCGGCGGCAGAGGCGCCGGTTGTGAAACTTGTCAACGGGGTTATCAGCCAGGGCGTTGACGACGGGGCCAGCGATCTCCATTTCGAGCCTCAGGAGAAAGAGCTTGTCATCCGCTTTCGCATTGACGGGGTTCTGCATGAATTCATGTCGGTGCCCAAGCGAATGCAGGCCGGGGTGCTTTCCCGCATCAAGGTGATGGCTGATATGGATATTGCCGAGCGGCGGATTCCCCAGGACGGGCGCATCGGGCTCACGGTTGGCGGCAAACCGATAGATGTACGCGTTGCCTCCATGCCCACCGTTTACGGAGAAAAGATTGTCCTGCGGCTGCTGGATAAAAGCAGCGTGCTGCTGGGTCTGACGGACCTTGGTTTTTCGGAAAAGGCCCTGACCCGCTTTGAAATGGCTTACCACAAGCCCTACGGCGCCCTGCTGGTGACGGGACCTACCGGCAGTGGCAAGTCCACCACCCTTTACGCAACCTTGAACGTGCTTAACTCGAAGGAAAAGAACATCATCACTGTCGAGGACCCGGTGGAGTACCGCCTGGGCGGCATTAACCAGACACAAATCAACCCCAAGGCCGGGCTCACGTTTGCCTCCGGCCTGCGCTCAATCCTGCGGTCGGACCCCGATATTGTCATGGTTGGCGAGATCAGGGACAAGGAAACGGCCCAAATCGCCATCGAGTCAGCCCTCACCGGCCACCTGGTGCTTAGCACCCTGCATACAAACGACGCCCCCGGAGCCCTGACCCGGCTTTCGGAGATGGGAGTTGAGCCCTTCCTGACGGCGTCGGCAATCGAATGCGTGCTGGCCCAAAGGCTGGCGCGGCGCCTTTGCCACAACTGCCGCAAGCCTTTCCAGCCTTCCGACGAAGCGCTTAAGCAAAACGGTTTTCCAGACGAGGTGATGGGACAGGGCATCACCATCTACCGGGCCACCGGTTGCCCCCGCTGCAACAATACCGGCTACAAGGGGCGGCTGGGCATTTACGAAGTGATGCTGGTAAGCGAGGCGATCGAGCGGTTAACCATTGAGAGAAAAAGTGCCGATGAAATTTCAAGAGTGGCGCAGGCCGAAGGCATGGTCACCTTGCGGGAAGACGGAATTCAGAAAGTGCTTGAGGGCCGTACTTCAGTCGAGGAGATTGGCAGGGTCATCGTATGATGACATTTCAACCAAGGGGGAAAGCAGATGGATCTGGTCGATATTTTAATGGAAGTCCTGGAGCGCAAAGCATCAGACCTGCATCTCACGGTAGGGACGCCTCCCGTGATCAGGGTGGCGGGCAAGCTGATCCGGCTGGACTATCCGCGCCTGTCAGACAGCGACACCCGTGATCTGATCTACAGCATTCTCACCCAGGACCAGCGCCACAGGATGGAAAGCGACTGGGAGATTGATTTTGCCTATTCCGTGCCCGGGAAAGCGCGGTTCCGTGTCAACGCTTTCTTTCAGCGCAACAGCATGGGCGCTGCCTTCCGTCTGGTTCCGGTGCAAATCAAAAGCGTGGAGGAGCTGATGCTGCCGGCGGTGCTGCACGAGATGGCCGCCAAGCCGCGCGGCTTTGTGCTGGTCACCGGGCCAACCGGCTGCGGCAAGTCAACGACGCTGGCGGCTCTGATAGACGAGATAAACGAGACGCGCGAAGAGCACATCATGACCATTGAGGACCCGATTGAGTTCCTCCACCGGCATAAGAAATCCATCATAAACCAGCGGGAAGTGGGAACCGACACCCAGTCGTTTAACCGGGCGCTGAAATCGGTGCTGAGGCAGGACCCGGACGTCATCCTCGTCGGCGAGATGCGCGATAACGAGACGATCCAGACAGCGTTGACGGCGGCTGAGACCGGGCACCTCGTCTTTGCAACCCTGCACACGCAGGATGCGCCCCAGTCAATTGACCGGATTATTGACGTCTTTCCGTCTCATCAGCAGGGGCAGATCCGGGTGCAGCTGGCGGCAACGCTGATGGGAATCTGCACGCAGCAGTTGCTGGCGACCGTTGATGGCACCAGCCGGGTGCCGGCCTGTGAAGTTCTGGTTCCCACGCCGGCGGTGCGCAACCTCGTCCGCGAAGCCAAGACGCACCAGATATATTCCGTCATGCAGACAGGCGGCCGGTACGGCATGCAGACGATGGACAGCTCCCTGGCCGACCTGGTCAGGCGCGGCAAGATCACCAAGGTGCTGGCGCTCAAGCGCTCGAGCACTCCCGACGACCTGGAGAGGTTGATAACGGGCAGGCTTGCAGCCTGAGCGGCTGGTTTTAACAGCAAGGCAAGGAAAGAGCAACAATGTCAACTTTTGTTTATAAAGTGCGGGACGTGCGGGGCATTCTCTCCCGGGGGGAGCTGGAGGCAGACTCCCGCGCCGCCGTTGCCACCAGCCTGAGTGGCCAGGGCCTCACAGTTGTTGAGGTGAGTGAGAAGCAGAAGGGCGGCACTTCGCTGAGCGACGTTCTTAGCGATCTGCGCCCGGTCAAAGCCCGGCACATCACTATTTTCTCGCGGCAGTTCGCCACCATGATCAGTTCCGGGCTGGCGCTCTTGCGGGCGCTGCACATCCTGGAAAGCCAGACCCAGAATCCAAAGCTAAAGACAATCATCGGCAGTGTCAGAAAAGAGGTGGAAGGCGGGGCGGCCCTGTCGGATTCCCTGGAAAAACACCCGCAGGTCTTTAACCGGCTTTACATCAGCATGGTGCGGGCGGGCGAGGCCGGCGGCATCCTGGATGAGACCTTGAACCGGGTGGCGGCGCAACTGGAGTCCGATGACAACCTGAAAAGGTCTATCAAGTCGGCGATGGTCTACCCGCTCTTGATCGCCTCTTTCGCCCTCCTTATCTTGACGGCGATGGTTCTCTTCATTATCCCTACCTTTGCCAAAATGTACGATCAGTTGGGAGGGAAGCTGCCGCTGCTTACCCGGATGATGGTCTGGGTCAGCAACACGATGACAAGCATCGTTGGTTTGTTTGTTCTGGCCGGCCTCGGTGGCGGGGTCTACGGGCTGATCAGGCTGAAAAAGACGCCGCAGGGAACGGCCGCCTGGGACCGCATGAAGCTGCATCTGCCCATGGGCATTGGCGAGATCGTCCGCAAGCTGGCGATGGCCAGGTTCTCGCGGACGCTGGGCACGCTGATCTCAAGCGGCGTCCCCATCCTGCAGGCAATTGAGATTACCGGCGAGACGGCCGGCAACGTGGTGGTGTCGGAGGCGATGGCCGGCGTCAAGGAGGGCATCAAGCAGGGCCGGCCGATGTCAGAACCGTTGTCAAGCCAAAGCATTTTCCCGCCCATGGTGACGCAGATGATCGCCGTCGGCGAGGAGACCGGCGCCATTGACACCATGCTGGGCAAGATTGCCGATTTTTATGAAGATGAAGTCAGCGCCGCTGTCAAGGCGCTGACGTCAATCCTGGAGCCGATCATGATGATCGGCGTGGGCGCCATCGTCGGCGTCATTGTCATCTCGCTTTATCTGCCGATATTTAACCTGATGAACATCGTCCACTAATAGCCTGAGCTGCCGTTAAGCGCAATTAATAAGCCATGGGCGCAGCCTTAAAAGTAAAAGAAAGCAGCAGGGCGCCGCGGCGCGGCGCCAAGGTGATTGCATTCCCGCTGCCGGCAAAGGAAAACCGCTGCAATACGGAGCTGGTCAGGCAGTACCAGCAAAGCCGGGACCCGGGGCTGTTGGGGCAGATCGTTGAGCGCAACCAGGGACTGCTGCATGCGGTGCTGGGCCGCTTTTCCTATTTCCCGGATCCGTACGAGGATTTGCTCCAGGTGGCGAATTTGGGCCTGATCAAGGCGGTACAGCGCTTTGACTGCAGCCGCGGCGTCGAATTTTCCAGCTACGCCACCGCCATCGTCGATGGCGAAGTGCGCCATTACCTGCGCGATAACGTGCTGCTGCGGCAGCCGCGCTGGCTGCAAAAGCTGGAAAAACAGATTGAGGCCGCCTCCGCGGAGTTGACCAGAAAGCTGAAGCGGACGCCGACGCTGAAAGAAATCTCCCGCGAGGTCAATGTAACCGAAGATGGCGTCATCGAAGTGCTGAAAACAAGCGCCGCGGCGCGGCTGCATCCAGTTGACGACCTGCCGGAAGGCCCAGGCGGGCATGAGCCTGAAGCCGGCCGGATTCACTCGCTCCACTATGAATCTTTTTCCCTGCCGGTGGAGGACCGCATCCTGCTGGAGGAGGCCCTGGAGGCGCTGGGAGCATTCCACCACAAGATTATCTTCCTGCTTTTTTACCGCGGCCTGACGCAGTCGGAGGCCGCCGCCGCGATGGGGCTGTCACAGCGCCAGGTTTCGCGCGAATCGGCCAAGGCCCTCGGCCGCCTGAAGGCGATCCTGAACACGAAGATTTTTTAGCCGGCCGGGCAAAGACCTAAAAAAGGTATCAAGTTATGCCGGCGGCAGCCGATTAAAGAACGGTCATCACCCTACATCCCTGGCGGGTTGTCTAAAAAAAAAGCAGTTGGGTATCATGGGGATGAAGGTGAAAAATGGCAAACCATCCGTAAGGGTGGGGCGCAAAGCTACAGGGCCAGGAAAAAGTTCTTCTGGCCGGCTGGGTTGCCACCAGAGATCGCAGGCAAGTAAAGGATCTGTGGGTTTGCCAAAGCCACAGGTCCTTTTTTGTGGCTTTTTAAAGAAATGGGAATTTCGGAAGGAGGTGACATCATGTCAACAAGGATCAGGAAAAGAATGCAGGCGGGTAGCGGCGGTGAAGGCGGTTTTACGCTGATTGAGCTGCTGGTGGTGATCATCATCATCGGCATCCTGGCGGCCATCGCGATACCGGTGTACTTAAGCCAGCGCAACAAGGGCTATGATTCAACAACGCAGAGCGATCTGCGCAATCTCGGGGTAGCGCAACAGTCATGGCTAGCTGAGCCTAGCAATGTTAACCCGGCGCAGACGTACTCCAGCACCCTTGCTAATTTGCAAAACATCGAGGGGTTTGTCTTGTCGCCCGGTGTTAATATCAATCTCACGAATGCTTCGAATGCCAACTACTGCGCGACCGCAACTAATTCCAATCACCCGGGCACAGCCGGCACTTACTACATGACAGCCACTGTCTCGCCTACTCCAAACAAACCAACAGGTTGTTAAGTGGTGAAACGGACTGGGTGAAACGGACTGGCGTAACGGGAAGATGAACCCATCAATGGTCACTGATGGTGAGGTTAGCAAAAGGGCGGATCTTCAGATCCGCCCTTTTGCGTTGAAGCATCTTTTATACCTGCGCGGCTGCGGAACCTTCCGGCGCTGAAGGCTTTACTTATGACTTTCTTCCAGCGGCCGATAGTCTTAATAGAAGGGCCATGGCAAGGCAGGCCGGCGGATGCCAGGAATTACTGTTGTTAAAAAAACGACATATCAGCAAGGCCGGTGGGGATAAACCGCGAGCGGTTTTCCCGGCTGCGGCCAGAAAAGCCGCGCCGGCGGCGCTCTTTGGCGGCCGGGACGGCTTCACGATGATCGAACTGCTGGTGGTGATGGTGCTGATCGGCATCATCATGGCCATGTCGGTCACCGGATTTTCTTATTACCAGGCGGGCAGAGCATTGAATACGGCGGAAAGAGAGCTGACCACCGAGATAAGGGATGCGCAGTCCATGGCGGTTGCTACCGGAAACAAGTACCGGCTTGATTTCAGCGACCCTTCCCGGACGCTTTACAAGCTGCAGTACTGGAACGGCAGCGGCTGGACTGATGCCAGCAACCACCATCTGCCGGGCGGCGTTGAGTTTGACTCTGCCTCGATTGGCGCGATTGACTTTTACGCCCGCGGAAACTCGGATAGCGGCAGCGTGGTGCTGGACGGCCAGCTTGGCAAGACCAAGACGGTGCAGGTTGATGGAGAGACGGCAAACGTGAGGACAACTTAAGGAGTCTAAGTGCGGGCAGCCCAGACATTGTCAACTATTATGCAAACGGCGGCGGCCAAAGTCCGGCCGCGCCGCCTTGGCGGCGAGGACGGGGTTACGCTGGTCGAAGTAATAGTCGCCATGGCGATTTTCCTGGTCATCGCCACGGCGGTGGCCGGGGCGATGACCATGGGGCTTGGAACCACGGCAAAGGCACGGGCGGCCACGGTTGGCAAGGCGGCGGCCCAGGCCCAGTTCGAGGAGATGAAATCGCGCGTCTTTTACGTGCCCCACAGCAACTCAACCGACGCCATTGACATGCTGGCCAAATATTATCCAGATGTAAACACCAGCCGAACGACTGATCCCCAGGGTTGGACAGGCTGGTACACCAGCGGCAACGGCGATGCCTACTATACCAAGAAGGTTTCACTGGCCGACAGCAACGGCATCACCCTGACCGTGGCCACCCGTTTTGTTGACAACTCCGGCAACATCATCACGCCATCGGCAACCTATGACTCCGCCAAGTCGGGGCAGGATTATCCTCCCAGCATGCTTGTCAAGGTCCAGATTACCGCTTCCTGGGGTTACGGAGGGCAGAACAAGAGCTACGTTCTTAATTCCGAGATCTCCGCCACCAGCGAGACCAGTTGTCCGCAGTCGTCCAACAGCCACGCCGATGTCACGGGCGCCATTTTCTCGGTATCTACCGGAACCGCCAATCCTTATACTGATTTTGTTGGCGGCAGCTTCGGCGACGCCCACGCGTCCACCGGCTACGGCTGCACCGTCAGCGCCCAGGCACGTGCCACCGGTGGCCAGATGACGGTATTTGGCGGCTCCACTACCAAAGGCGCGACGGTTGCGGTCAGCGGTCCACCCCCACCCGACAGCCAGCAGTCGGCGGGGCCAATCAACCTTTCCCTAAGCATATGGCCCGCGCTGTACCTGACCACGGGCTCCGCCAACGCCAGTCAGAGCAGCGGCGGCCAAAACCAGGTTACGGCGCAGGGAAATACTACAGTGCTGCTGCAGGCACTCGGCCTGCAGCAGCTGGCCACCCCTTCGGATGACGGCGTCAGCGGCTACCGGCGCTGGGCTTTTATCAACCCCGCCGTGACCGTCATCGGCAGCAACCTGCTGGGCGGCAATGATGATGACGAATGTGATGACGACGACGGGGGCGACGATGAGGGCGGCTGTACCCAGAACCAGATGGTGTTCGCCAACCTGCGCGAGCGGGACGGCACCACTGACGCAAACGCACATGTCGCTTACCAGCAGGTTGACATTCTGCCGCTTGTGGCCCTCACCGCCAATACGCCTTCGGCAGCGGAGGGGCTGGTATTTGTGAGGAGCTTTAAGGCTGACGCCGACAGCACGGTCAACGGCAGCCCGGGCGGGATCAGCAATAAATTGTCATATTCAGCCGAGATCGGGATTTTTAACCCCAAATCGCCGCCATATTGCGTCCTCGATGGGTGTTACGACCTTTATGGAGATTGTCCTACTTGTATAGGCCCGGCTATCAATTCTTCGAATCCGATCCAGACCGCCATTAATTTGGCCCAGCAGAAATACGGCCTGCAGCGGGCGCTGTTTACAGAATGGCAGAGCTTCACGGCCACGGACATCACAAACGCAATGGCGGCATCGCCCGACGGTACCACCGCCTCAATTAGCGCGGACGCTCTGATGAAGATGACCGCGAAGTTCGGCACGGAAGTGAGGATGAACCCGACAGACGGCTCTGTTGTCCTGGTAAACCCGCTGGGGCTGCAGCAGGTGTGGCTGGGAGCGATAAATGTTTCAGTTTTGCAAAAACCATAAGCAGGGCTGGCGGCCGCGCGGCCGCTCTGAGCGCGGCGGCGCCGGTGGCGGCGCCGGCTTTACCATGATCGAGATCCTGGTGACGCTGCTGATCCTTTCCGTGATCATGGCGGCTATGTTTACCTTTCTCTGGGCCATGAGCGGCTACTGGAAAAAGGGGCAGAATACGGCGGACATGACGGAAAATGCGCGGCTGGGGCTAAACCGCATGACCCGGGAGCTGATGCAGGCGGCGCAGGTGACGGTGGCCCAGGCCGGCCAGGTCTCGTTCGAGGTCAATTTCAACGATGGCGCCGGCTGGCAGACTGTCACGTATGGATTTACCGCTGGCAACCAGGGGGCGCCGGGAACCGTCTGGCGCACGTCATCGGCTGACATGCGGCAGGTGACGTTAATCAACGATGTCAGTAATGCCGCATTCAGTTACTTCGGCAATGATTACAAATGCGACGCCGACAACGACGGCATTGTCACCCTGGCCGACATCAACAGGGGCAGCTGCGGTGGCAACCTGGACAAGGTTGGCCGCGTCGATATCAGCCTGACGATGGCGGCAGGCAGCCAGTCGCAAACCATTGCCGACCAGGCCTGGATCAGGAACCGTCCCACTGATTAGAAAGGGTTGTCATGAGAAGCATTTATAAACAATTGCTTAAGCGGCTGCGGCCGGGCGCGGAGTCAGGCGTGGCGATGGTTACGGTGATCATCATGTCGGCGGTGCTGCTGATGGTGGGCACGGGCATGTATTACGTCGCCAGCAGCGAGCAAACGATGACCCAGGCCAACAATGTTGGCGGCCAGGCTTTCTACTTTGCGGAAGGCGGGCTGGAAAACGTGCTGGATATACTCAATTACGAGGCTACGGAATGGCAACTGACACAGCCCCGGCCCGATCAGAGCCAGGACGGCTTTGGCTATTTGATGGATCCGAATCCTGATTTGCGCCAGACTCCTTCCAATCCTGTCCAGATGAAGATTGGCAGCCAGACTTATACCGTCTACGTCGATGAGGTGGGCCAGGACGGGAACCACTGCACCGACTGCGGCCTGAAACTGACCAGCAAACACCTACACCCGGCTTACCTCATGGTCTATGCGGAGGGGCAGACGGCCGAGGGATACCGGAAACTGGAGCAGCAGGTGACGCTGACGCCCACCGGTTATCCGCTGGATTTCTTTATTGATACAAGTATCACCCTTAATGGCAATCCAAGCCTGACAGGCCAGAGCCTGTTTGTGAACGGTGACGTTTCAGGCCGCAAGTTCCTCACGGTGAGCGGCACGGACAGCACGTACAACATACCGGCGGGAGTCTTTGCCACCGGGCGGATTTATGCAGATCCCGGTACAAGCTGCCCAATATACACAACCAGCGGGGATGCAAACCCCGGCTGCTGGAAAAGCAGTTTTTCCCACGACCGCGACGAATACGGCCCAGCGGGCCATACGTTTACAATGTCTGACCTTCAGGGTTATTTCAACCCCGGCGGCCTTACCACCACGCAGCTGGCAATGTTGCAAAGCCAGGCCCAGACTTCCGGCTATTATAATGGCAACGCCAGCGGCAGCCTCACCATTCAGCAAAGCGATCTGCCGAACCGCTCAGGCGACATAGTGATCTATGTTGACTTTCCTTCAGGAAGTCCTCAGCAAAACCTGGCGGACCTGAAGTTCTCCTGGCCTCCTAACTCATCTTACACCGGCAAGGCGATAATAGTTGTCTTAAATGGCAACATCAAGATGGCAGGCGTCGCCATCGGCCAGGCAAGCGCGGTCATCTATTGCCCCAACGGCAGCGTCACCGCTGAGGGCAGCGGCAGCCAGACCTTCAACGGTTTTGTCTATGGCGCCGGGTTTACCGATAAAGGCAATTTTACTTTCAACCTGACGCCGCAGATGCTCGACGACCCGCCCTTCTTTGCCTGGTCTGTCACCAGGGGCACCTGGCAGCAAGTCGATCAGTAGGGATTGGCAAGGGCAGGCACAGGCATTCAGCCTGTGCAAACATCCGACGGCAGGCACAGGCTTTTAGCCTGTGCAGAAGAGGGCGTGTGCGTAAAGGGAGTCTCCCAAAGGCAGGCTAAAAGCCTGCCATCTACGAAGCCTTTCATTTACAAGCTATGTTTTACCAGAAGGTAACCGGGCGATAATGTCCAAGAATGTAGGGTTCGATCATCCTGCACTTGGTAATGGCAAAATTGGCAAAGATCATCGACATATCAGTGCCCATCTATAACGGCATGGTTGTCTATCCCGGAGACTTTGGCGCTTCCATTGAGCCATTCCGCCAAATCGCGCGCGGGGATGCAGCCAACCTCTCGCGGCTGAAGCTGGGCTCTCACACCGGCACGCATGTGGATGCTCCCCGGCACTTCGTTGAGGGCCGGGAGCCGGTAGACCAGCTGCCGCTTGACGTCCTCGTGGGAGAAGCGCGGGTGCTGGACCTGACCACGGTGGAGAGACAGATTTCGCCGGCAGACCTTGAAAACGCCGGTATTGGCGCCGCCGCCCGCATCCTGCTTAAAACGAGTAACTCCCGGCTATGGGCCGACCCCGTTTTTAGTAAGGAATATGTCTCTTTGTCAAACGAGGCGGCCGATTTTCTGGTGGAGCGGGGCTCACGGCTGGTGGCGATAGACTATCTTTCTGTCGAGCGTTTTCACCCCGATGGACATCATGTCCACCACGCCTTGCTAAGCGCCTCGGTTGTAGTTGTTGAAGGGGTGAACTTAAGCGCGGTGGAGCCGGGGGATTACCAGCTCGTTTGCCTGCCGCTTAAAATC
Source organism: Actinomycetes bacterium (assembly GCA_021790115.1). Taxonomy (GTDB): domain Bacteria; phylum Actinomycetota; class Thermoleophilia; order BMS3ABIN01; family BMS3ABIN01; genus JACWAD01. The sequence continues at coordinate 52,847 of JAJYIM010000004.1, forward strand.
AGGGACGCCGACGGCGCGCCGGCGCGGGCGGTTCTGATTAAGTAGCTATCTCAAAAGGCTCTCCGCAGCGAGGGCGAGCGAAAAGGCCATGGGCAAGGACGCAGGAGAAAAAAGCCCGCAGTCGTACCTGTACGGTACGTCGAGGACTTTTTGCTCCGAGGACGCCGCCCGTGGCCTTTGCAGCCGGCCGCAGCAGGATACGCCTTTTGAGATAGTTACTAAGCAGGAGGAAAAGCAGGGCAGCGGCGGCATGGCAGTTCCTATTCGGTGACCACTATCCGCACCGGGCCATCCTTGCTCGTGACCACAAACGAGGTCACATCCCCGTCGCGGCGAAATTTCAGGGAAAGAGTGGCGTTGCCAACTCGCAGATCTTTAATATCAGCCTCCCGGAGCCAGCCGGGGAGGGATGGGGAGTCAACATTAACAGTGTTGCTGGGGGCATCGGCTTCGATGCCCAGCATCGCCTGCAGGATCATGAAGATGGCGCCGGAAGCCCAGGCCTGGGGGCTGCAGGCGACCGGATAGTTGACCGGCCTGCTGATTGACCTCTTGGTAAAGCCGCAAAAGAGTTCCGGCAGGCGGAAATAATCATAGTGAAGGGCGGCGTCAAAGAGGCCGGAGCTTATCTTGTTGGCAGCCTCGGCAAAGCCGTATTTTTTCAGGCCACGGATGATGATGGCGTTGTCATGGGGCCAGACGCTGCCGTTGTGGTAGCTCATCGGGTTATAATTAAGCGATGACTTGCTCATCGTTCTGATGCCCCAGCCGGAGAACATGTCCGGCATGAGCAGCCTCTCGGCGACCTGCCCGGCTTTGCTGTCATTGATGATCCGGGCCCAGAGCCCGTGCGCGGGGTTGGACGTAATTGTTCTCACCTGGTTTTTATCCCGGTCCAGGGCCATGGCGTAGTAGCCTTCTTCCGGCATCCAGAAGGCTTCGTTAAAGCGCTTCTTTAAGGATTTGGCCTGGTTCTCCAACTCAGCCGCCCGCCCGCTGTCGCCAAGCAACGAGAACAGCCAGCTCATGCGCCGCTTGGCAAAGTAGGCGTAAGCCTGCACTTCCGCCAAAGCGATTGGCGCTTCCGCCAGGCGGCCGTCGGCGTGAACGACCGAGTTGCCTGAGTCTTTCCAGCCCTGGTTAACCAGGCCGCGCCTGGACTTGGTCTCATATTCGATAAAGCCGTCGCCGTCGCCGTCGCCGAAATTGTCCAGCCACTCCAGGGCCTGGTTGATGGCGTCTGTAACCCGCCGGACAATTTTCAGGTCGCCCGTCCATTTGACGATCTCCGAGATCATGATCAGGTAGAGGGCGGTGGAGTCGGCGCTGCCAAAGTAAGGAGTGTGGGGAATGGCCCTGATATTGGCCAACTCGCCCCGCCTGATTTCATGGAATATCTTGCCCGGCTCCTCATCGCGCCAGGGGTCGATGGTCTTGCCCTGCAGTTGTGTGAACACCTTGGACGTTTCCACTGCCGGATGAGTATCGAGCATCATTATCTGCAGGCAGGTGATGATCGTGTCGCGGCCAAAGGGGGTGACAAACCAGGGCACGCCGGCGCTTAAGAAAAACCCAAACTGGGTGTCCGTGGCCAGCATGCGGAGATCACGCTGGCTGCTTCTGAGCACTTCTGTAAATAGCTCGTTATCCGTCTCGATCCTGGTGGTGCCTGCGAACCATTGCTCGTAGCTTTTGCGCATGTCGCCGATCGCCCTGTTAAAACTGACGCCTTTTGGTGACGTTGTTGTGGGCAAAACCGGCTCGATGTCAAATTTGACAACGCTGCGCTCCCTCGGCTCAAGGTGGAAACGGAAGGTCGCTGTAGTGCTCTCGATTGCCGCCGGCGGCGTCTCCAGCCGGATATATGTCTTGCGGAGAATATCGTCAAGTCCCAGGTAGGCGAGCAGAATGGAATTCTCATTCACCTTGGGAGCCAGCCTGGTGCCGAACTTCGTCCGCCTCGTGCCACGGACTTCGAACATGTCGGCGAAATCGGAGTCAAATTCGATCTCCAGGGAGATATCCACCGGGAAGTGGTTATAATTCTTGATGCGCACCAGTTCAAACAGCCTGCTGTTAATCACCCGGATGCGGCGGATATTGATGGTTTCCTGCGGCACGACCATGCCGTCGGGCATCATAAAGTCGGCGTTGGTAAGCTCGATCTGGCTCATGAAGCCCCGGTCGGCGGTTGATGACAGCAGCACCGGATTGGAGCCGAAGAGAGTCATGTTGAAGGTTTTCAGGAAGCGGGTGTCCTGAAGGTAAAGGCCAAGGCCGGAAGTGTCCTCACGGGCGATATTGCCTTCTATGTCACTGTAAAGGAAAAGCTCGCCTTCCTTTATCACCAGTTTTTCCTTCTTGACATCGACGATGACGAAAGGCTCGCCATGCGCCAGCACGCGGCTTGACTCCTCGGCGAGCACGGTGAAGTATTCGCCGCCGATCTTTATCTCGCGGCTGTTTTTGGTTTCCTGGCCCTTTTTGGTGTCCGCGCCTGTCATGTTCAGTTAAACGGCCAAAGACCGGCAAAGCTTTAAGAATCAAGTTCAAAAGGCGCATGTTGCTGCCATTTAAATCATGATCAGTTTTACCCGTTATCACAATGGGTATCTCCTCTTTTTTCAAGCCCGCCGCCGTTTTCCTTTTTTAAAATTTTTGATAGGATTTAAAAAAAAATTGTTTGTGCTTTCCGGAACCGGGGAGGAAACGGTGAAGGAATCCGGCGCTTCAGGAGCTAATTATTTAAAAAATATGTTTCGAGTGGCTTGCCAAGCGGGTATAGCATGGTTTCAGGGGTCAATTTCCGCGGCAGTCACCGGTATTTTTGCAACTATTGCTAACTGAAGTCGGGAGGAGGCTCGCGTATGGACCTGAATCTTGTCTCAAAAGGTAAAGGTGTGTTTAGCCGGGCGAAGCATGAGGCGGCTGAGCGGGTGCTCAGCCAGTCGCTGAAAGTGCTGGCTAACTCTTCTGACAAAAATTATCAGCGCCTCGCCCAGGCGTTTGGCAAGCTGGCCGACAGCAAGCAGCAAAAAATGGTGGCCGAGTGGATGAAAGACTATCTTGTTCCCGGCGGCCCCGGCGTCGAGTATTTTAACCGGCTGCTGGGATCGGCGCATCCAAATGTGCGCAAGAATTATATCGCCAAGACAATCGTCAGCCTCTTTTTTCGTGACCCCAAGGTGTCGATGCACCTGACGGAGGAGGCGGGCATTAACGCTCCCAACCTGATAGTTATCTCTCCCAGCATGCGCTGCAATATCAGCTGTGTGGGCTGCTATGCCGGAAATTACACAAAGGCTGACGACCTTGACCCGGCAGTCGTGGACAGGGTAATTTCCGAAGCCAAGGAGATAGGCATCAAGTTTTTCGTGATCACCGGCGGCGAGCCGTTCTTTTACAAGCCGCTGCTGGGGCTGATCGAGAAACACAGCGACGCCGCCTTCCAGATCTATACTAATGGCACGCTGATAGATGAGGAGATGGCGGACCGCATCGTCGAGCTTGGAAACATCGCCCCTGCCATCAGCATTGAGGGCTTTCAGAAAGAAACCGACGAGCGCCGTGGCGCCGGCACCTTCGACAAGGTGATGCGGGCGATGGACAACCTGCGTGAGCGCGGGGCCATATTTGCTTTTAGCACAACCGCGTCGCGCAAGAACATCGACACGATTATCAGCGACGAGTTTGCCCAGATGCTAATCGACAAGGGCTGCGCCTACGGCTGGTATTTTTCTTACATTCCCATTGGCAAGTCGCCTGATCTGGCGTATATGCCTTCGCCCAAGGAGCGAAACAAGTTGCGCCAGGGCGTGAACCGCATCCGCAAAGAGCTGCCCATTCTGGTGGCAGATTTCTGGAACGACGGCACGCTCACGGGCGGATGCCTGGCCGCCGGCCGCAAGTACCTGCATATCAACAACCGCGGCGACGTCGAACCTTGTGTTTTCTGCCACTTTGCGACAGACAACATCAAGGAGGTATCTTTGCTGGAGGCGATCCAGTCGCCTTTCTTCCAGTCTATCCGCCGCCGGCAGCCATTTGGTCACAATCTGCTCAGGCCGTGCCCCATTATTGATCATCCGGATATCCTGCGCGAAGCCGTGGAGAAGCACGGCGCCTATGCAACCCACGATGGGGCCGAGAGCGTTATCACGGATCTGCGTGGCGGCCTTGATGAATACGCCAGGGATCTGGAGGAGGTTGCCGACCAGGTCTGGGAGAACGACTACCAGTGGGCCAACGACTGGCTGGATGATGAGCAAAAAGCAGCCGCTGCGCGGACAGAGGCGATGAAGAGCAGCCCAGAGGGGCAGAGGGAAAAGGTGTAATAATTTGACGGCCTGCAGCGCCTCGTTGCTGCTTGCTGCAGTTTGTGTCAGCAAAGGCGGCCCGCCGGGCCGCCTTTTTGCTGGGGCAAGAGTTGGGTATATGCTTGCACGGGCTAAGGTAGATGGCAGGGTGTCTGCGCGGGCTAAAAGCCTGTGCCTACCGCCCGTGCGCAGCAGGTAGATGACAGGCTTTCAGCCTGTCTTTGGGAGGCTTTATCTTCGCACAGAAGTGAGGACTCTCTTGAAAAACAACACAACTATGGACAAATCACGATTGCATAGCCAGAAGAGCCGGTGGGGGCCGGAGGTGGACCCGTTAAGGATTGGCTGCGGCTGGAAGCCGGAAGACCTGGGCAAGCCGTGGCTGCTGGTGGAATCAAGCGGTGGCGATTCCCACCCTGGCAGCGTGCATCTGCCCGGCCTGGTGGAGGCCGCCGCCGAGGGCGCCCGCCGGGCGGGCCTGGCGGCAGCCCGCTATTTTTGCACCGACATGTGCGACGGCATTGCTCAGGGGACCGAAGCAATGAGGTACTCGCTTGCTTCCAGGGAGCTGATCGCCATGGCTGCGGAGTTGCATTTTGTCAGCGGCCATTTCGATGGCATGCTGGCCGTCTCCAGCTGCGACAAGGCCATTCCCGGTCATCTGCTGGCGGCGGCGCGCCTCGACCGGCCAACGATTTTCCTGCCCGGTGGCGTAATGCACACCGGGCCGGGGGATGTCTCCGTTGACAGGATGGGCGAGTTGTATGCTCGCCTGAAGCGTGGCGAGATCAGTGAAGAGGAGTACAGGTTTAACAGCATAACGGCGGCGCCGAACGCGGGAGCCTGCAACTTCCTGGGCACCGCCGTCACGATGCAGATTCTGACCGAAGCAATGGGCATGTCGCCGCCCGGGTCGGCTTGCTGCCCGACAACGTCCAGTGAGCTTGCCAGGTATGCGGACTTCGCTGGAAACTTGGCCGCGTCCCTGATCGAATCGGGAATTACGGCCCGGGACATCCTCACTCCGGCCGCGCTTAAAAACGCCCTTACCGTTCACGCCGCCATTGGCGGCTCGACCAATGCCATGCTGCACTTGCCGGCACTGGCGGCGGAGCTTGGGATCGATTTTTCATGGAAGTCAGTCAGCCGGATTAACAAAGGGGTGCCATGGCTGCTTAACGTTAGGCCCTCCGGACAGCATACCGCCGACCTGTTCTGGTATGCCGGCGGTGTGCCGCGGCTGATGCTTGAGATCGGCGATTTGCTGGATCTGGATGCGATGACCGTTACCGGCCAGACGCTTGGTCAGAACCTGGAAGCGGCCGCCGGCGGGGACATGCTTGCCTCGTGCAGCCGCGAGCTTAATCGCTTTGGGCTTGTGGTGGAAGATGTAATCAGGCCGCGAAACGATCCCCTGGACAGCCGGGGAGGGCTGGCAGTCATGACAGGGAATCTGGCTCCCGGCCGGGCAGTGGCAAAACGCTCCGCCGTTGCGCCTGGCATGATGCAGTTCGAGGGCCAGGCGCTGGTTTTTGATGGCCAGCAGCAGGCCCTGGAGGCGGTGCTGGCCGGCAGAGTCAAACCGGGCAACGCCGTCATTGTCCGCTATGAGGGCCCGCGCGCCACCGGCATGCCGGAGATGTTTTACCTGACTGCGGCCATGGCAGCGAGCAAGGAGCTTGGCTTAAGCACAGCTCTGGTTACGGACGGCCGCTTCTCAGGAGCCACCAGGGGACCGTGCGTGGGTCATGTTTGCCCGGAGGCCGCGGCGGGCGGCCCAATCGCAGTTGTTCGCGACGGCGATCTGGTCAGGATTGACCTTGAGGCGGGCTCGCTGGAACTGGTCGGCGAGACCGGCAGGCGCCGCTCCTCCGGGGAAATGGATGCAGTCGTCGCTGAGCGGCTTTCGCTGCTGGATCCATGGAAAGCGCTTCCCCGCACGGGCCTGCTGGGGCTTTACACCAGTTTGGCCGCGCCCGCAGACGAGGGTGCGCGGCTGGTGTTGCCGTAAGGGCAGGCCGGGGTGTGCATAAATAAAGCCTCCCAAAGGCAGGCTAGAAAGCCTGCCACCTACCGGTAGGCACAGGCTTTTAGCCTGTGCAAACTCGCCGCGCGCTCTTTTGCTGAGCCCTCTTTTTACCGACAGCTAGATTAGCAGGAGATTTTTCGATTTTCACATCATGGCCAATTTGATAAACACGCATGAGCTGGCCTGGAAGCGGCTGCTGCGTCTGGCAGCGTTGACGCGGACCCGCCGTCCAAATAGCATAAAAAAGGGAAATATCAAAAATTTGCCGCCGACAGCCGGATTGAGGCACCGCGTCAAATTTCAGATGCGCGTCCACCAAAAGAGCAGCACTGTTGTCCGGGACCTGGTTATTGTATTCATAGTTTTTGCGCTGGCGCTTGTATTGACATCTGTTCTGGATCTGCACGGTTCTTTTGAGGCGGCCTCCCTTGAGCTTAAAGGCAGTCCTATCCAGTATGATGAAATAATCGTGGCGCTGGCGGTTACGGCTGCGGCATTAAGCGCATTTGCAGTACGCCGCTGGCGCGAGCTGCAAACGGAGATAGATGAGCGCCTGGTTGTGGAAGATGCTCTGGCTGAAAGCGAGGGGCGTTACCGGACGTTGGCGGAAGCAGCTCAGGATTTCATTTTCATCCTCGGTCGCGACGGATGCATCAGGTATGTCAACAGCTTTGCCGCCCGCCTACTGGCGATACCGCGGGCAAAGATTGTGGGGCAACCGGGAGAGGAGATATTGCCGGCCGGGATGGCCGGCAGGGACAAGCTTGACCTCGTTCATGTCTTTGATGAAGCCCAGCCTTTGCATTTGGAGACAAGCGCCCGGTTTTCCGGCCGCGAGGCATGGCTAAGCACATCACTTGTTCCCATTTTCAACGAGGAGGGAAAAGTCGGCTCCGTCCTCGGAATCTCGCGTGATATTACTGGGCGCAAGCTGGCGGAGGACGAGCTGCGCCGGGCTCATGATATTTTGGAGGCAACGGTTGCGGAGAGGACCGGCGAGCTTAAGAACGTTAATGAAAAGCTAAAGAGCGAGCTTCAGCAGAAAAGGGAGGCTGAGGAGAGGCTCAAGGCCGTTAACAGGGTGCTGAGAGCAGCCACTGCTTCCCATCACGCGCTCGTGAGCGCCGGCGCGGAGCCGGAGTTGCTGCGCGACATTTGCCGCGTGGTCGTGGAGGTGGGGGGCTATCGTTTCGCCTGGGTTGGTTTTGCTGATAACGATGAAGATAAGACAATCAGGCCGGTGGCGTCCGCAGGCTATGAGAAGGGCTTTCTGGAATCAGCCCACATGAGTTGGGGCGAGACAGCCTCAGGGCGCAGCCCCGGCGGCGAGGCGATCAGGACAGGCAGGCCCAGCGTCGTCAGGGATATCATGAATGACCCGGGCTATATTCCCTGGCGTGAACAGGCGTCTCAGCGCGGTTACGCCTCGGCTGTGGCATTGCCGCTCGATGCAAGTGGGCTGACCTTTGGCGTGCTTAATATTTATGCTTCCCAGCAAGACGCTTTTGACGAAGAGGAAGTGCGCCTGCTTGGTGATATGGCCGGTGATCTTTCTTACGGGCTTGGCGCCCTCAGGACAAAGGGGGAGAGGGATAGTCAGGCGGTGGCGCTAAAGCGCACCGGCGAGCAGCTGTCCCTGCTGTTGGAGTCGCTGCCAATTATTTTCTATACCTCAAAGGCTGAAGACGATTTTGGCATCTCGTACGTAAGCGAAAATTTGCGGACTCTTGCCGGTTACACTCCGGATCAAATTGTGGCGGATTCGTCGTTCTGGGTTGACCGGGTTCACCCTGACGACGCACCCCGGATCTTTGAAGGCCTGCGCGAGGTTTTTGACGGTGGTTTGCACGAATACGAATACCGCTGGCGGACGGCAGGCGGCTCCTATAAATGGTTCCTGGATGTTCACCGGCTGCTGAACAGGCCTGATGGCGGCAAAGAGAAATACATTGTCGGCATGTGGCTCGATATCACGTCCCGAAAAAACGGGGAAGAGGCGCTGCTTAAGGTTAAGGAAGAACTGGAGCGGGGCGCCGCCGGCCGCGAGGAGGAACTTAAGGAGACGCAGGCGGAGCTGGCCGCGCGCAGCCGTGAGCTTGACCTGGCCCGGCGCCGGGATGGCCTGCTTGGCCGCATGGAGTCAGTGCTGCAGAGCTGCCTTAAAACCGCTGAGGCTATCGCTGTTTTTACCCAGTTTGCGGCAGAGCTGTTTCCCGAAGAGTCGGGCGCCGTCTATGTCTTTAACGCCGGCAGACAGGAATACGAATCTGCTGCTACCTGGGGGAAAAGTGCGCCGCCGCCAAAAAAATTTGTCTGGTCGGATTGCTGGTCGCTAAGGCAGCAGCAGCTGCATATAGCCGCGGGGCCGGCCACAGCGATGCGCTGCCGCCACGTGCGGGAAAAGAAGCCTCATATCTGCATTCCCTTAAAAGCGGCCGGCCTGGCAATCGGAGTGTTGAACATCCTCATTCCTGCCTCCCCCGGCGCGGGCCCGGCTGACGAGGATGCGGTTGCGCATATCGCCGCAACGGCGGCGGAAGCGGCAGAGCGCTTAAGCATGGCCCTTTATAACCTGAAATTGCGCGAGCTACTGAATGATAACTGCATAAATGATCCGTTCAGCCTTAGGAAATGATAAGGCAAGGCCATCTACCGTGGTGAAGAGATCAAGCCTAAAACGGGTCTTCCCCCAGAAACTTTTCCATCAATTGCCAGCCGTTTTCTATTCTGATTCCGGACCCGCCGCCGGCGCGTTCATCAAAAGCCCTTCCGGCCGCGTTTGCGGGAGTTCCCGGGCCGTGAACCAGAAATGGGACGGGCTCGCTGCTGTGCGTTTTTGTCTCCAGGGGTGTGGCGTGGTCCGGCAGCACCAGGACCCGGCAGGCGGGCAACCTGCTGGAGGCCATGCCCTCCAGCAGGCTGCCCCCCACGTCTCTGTCAAAGCGCTC
>JAJYIM010000043.1 GCA_021790115.1 Actinomycetes bacterium
CCGGCGGCAGTCTTCCTCGGTCTTGTACATTTCCATAAATTCCATCAACGTCTCTGGGCCTTTCATGGCATACCTCCTGCTTATGTTTACTAACAGAAGGTATCAGCCGGATCGGACGGAAGCTGATTGAGTTGTATGATCAGTTAGATTTATTTCCATTAGGAGCCGCTTGGAAACCGTTTATTTTTAGAATCTATCTCAAAAGGCATATTCTGCTGCGAACAGCCTCTTGAGATAGATTCTTAACGGTTCCCGGATTCTTGCCAGGAGCGCAAAGTTGAAGATTGGCTATGGCAGAAAGCGCATTTTCTGGTATGCCGTCCTCGGTACTCTCGCCGGCGGCTTTATTCTCCTGCTCCATAATCTGTCGGAAGCGCTCCTGCCCGGTTACCGCAATCTGATTCTCGGCATTATCATTCCCGTCATGGCCATTGCGCTGGCATTGCTGGCCTACAGGGAAAATGTGGTCTTCCGGTGGGGCAGCCGGCTTGACGCTGCCCGCCGGCGCGGCAACGAGTTAATGATGACCGCAATTGCCCAGAAACGGTGGGAACAATCCCTGACGGATCCTTCGCTTGTCACCTGCTGGCGCGAGCTGGAATGCGGCAAGGAAGATTGCCCCGTATATGGACAGGAACACGCCCGCTGCTGGTTGATTGCCGGCACCTTTTGCCGCGGCAAGGTTCAGGGCCAGTTTGCAAAAAAACTGAAAGACTGCCGTCTCTGCGAGGTTTACCAGCAGGCAACCGCTGACCCTGTCAAACAGATCACGGAGAACTTTTTGGCCATGAATTACCTGTTAGGCGAGCGTGAGGATCAATTGCAGTTGGCTTATAATGAAGCTCGCGACCGCGGCGAGAAGCTGGCGGGGTTGGTGGCGCTTTCGGAAGCAGCGCTGTCATCGGTGCATTTGTCTGAAGTCATGCAGAACCTGCTGGAGTCGGCCGCTGCGTTCGTGGGCGCCGACATAGGCTATGTCTCTCTTGTTGATACGGTTGGAGAAAATCTGGTAACGCGCGTTACGTACGGCCTGCCTGGCGGAGCCGCTGCTTCCCTTACTGCGTCAACAGGTGAAGGCATCATTGGCCGCGCATTTGCCGGCACCTACGTGGCTGTCTCTGAGGACCTGACCGTAGACAGCAGATTCATCAACCCTTACCTAAAGTCACTAAAAACAAGGACGATCATCAGCCTGCCCTTGATTGGACGGGAGCAGCCACTGGGCATGTTGACCCTGGGGACTTTTGCACCGCATCATTACACTGGGGAAGAGAAGGATTCACTCAGCGTCGCGTCCGACCGCATCGCTGCGGCGATTGATAATGCGAGGCTGGAAACTGAACTTAGCCGCGACCGCGACCAGATGGAGTTGATGGAACTTGTCAGCAGGGACCTGAGTTCCCAGGATGGCATTAGCGGCGTATACAACTCCTTTATTTATCATGCTTCCAGACTGATTGATTTTGACCGCGCCTGCCTGATTCTCTGGCATCCGGAGTCTGAAGAGATTGAAATCCTGGCTGTAAACACAAAAGCGCCCCGCACCTGGCTCAATGATGGACTGCGCTTGCCAAAAGGGGCTACGCCGGTCGGCAAGGTTATTGATAGCGGCCGCTCGCTGCTACGGCATGAGATCAAGGGCGACGAGTATCCAGCCGACAAGCTGCTGGTCGAAGAAGGGGTTCGCTCCTCCGTGTTCATCCCGCTTATTTCCAAGGGCGAGGTTTTGGGAACCGTGAACCTGGACAGTTTCCAGACGCATTCTTTTTCACATGAGGACCTAAAGTTACTGGAGCCGGTTGCGCGACAACTGGGCTTGGTTCTCGATAACGCCCGCTTGCGCGACCAGACGAAACGGCATGCGCTCGTTGACAATCTTACAGGTCTATACAACCATCGTTATTTTTACGAAGCTGTTGTGCGTGAGATCGCCCGCTCTGGCAGGAATGGAAGCCAGCTTTCCGTGATGTTGCTGGGACTGGACGGCTTCAAGGACTTCAATCATAGTCGCGGTCATTTTGAAGGCGACCGGGTGTTAAAGGAGATTGCCGGGACATTACAGGCAGCCGTGAGACAGGCAGACATCGTCGCCAGATATGGGGGTGACGAGTTCGCCTTGCTGCTGCCCGAGCTGAGCGTCTCCGGCTCGTCCGGAGCTGCCCAGCTAACCGCAGTGCGCATCGCCACCCGCATCCGGGACGCCATTGTCGCCGGACTGTTTATCGATGACGCTGGCGAGCGGCTGCCCTTGTCTTTAAGCGCCGGCGTGGCTGAATATCCCGCCCATGCGTTCGATGCCGCCACGCTGCTGGAGCGTGCCGACTGGGCACTGCGGGAAGCCAAGGCCAACACTGGAGATTTTGTCGTCATTGCCCAAAAGACAGAGATGTCTTAGAATCACAAATGTAATTTGTACGCAGTCGCCGCCAAAACGCCAATGGCCAGCATCCGCATAGGCACTTGCGGCTGGAATTACAGCCATTGGCGCGATCGTTTTTATCCCAGGAAACTGCGGCAGTCGGAGTGGCTGCAATTTTACGCCGGCGCTTTTGATACCGTCGAGATCAACGCGACATTTTACCGGCTGCCCAAGCCGGAATACGTGGACGGCTGGCGCTGGGCTGTTCCAGACGACTTTCTTTTCTCAATCAAGGGCAGCCGATATCTTACCCATGTCAAACGGTTGGGAGACAGCGGTGAGCCGGTTGACCGCTTTTTTGACTTAATGGGAAGACTGGGGCAAAAGGCGGGCCCCGTGCTTTGGCAATTGCCGCCCAATTTCCAGCGTGACAACGACCGCCTGGCCACCTTTGCCGGCGACCTTCCCGGCGGCTGGCGCCATACGTTTGAGTTTCGTCATCCGTCATGGTTCAACGCTGAAGTTTACGAAATCCTGGAGCGGGCCGGGGCCGGGCTCTGCATCTCCGATCATCCTCAGACGCCGGCAGACACTGTTTTGACTTCCGGCTGGACTTATATCCGTTTTCATAACGGTACTGCCGGCGGCAGCTATTCACGCCGGCAGCTGGAGAAATGGGCACAGCGCATTCATAAGTTCAGGGAAGCCGGCGCCGACATTTATGCATATTTCAATAATGATTGGATGGGATATGCAATTGAGAACGCCCGGCAGCTTAAGAAAATGCTAGGCGTGGAATAAAAATCTATCTCAAAAGCCATATTCTGCTGCGGCCGGCTGCAAAGGCCTCGCTGCGAACTGCCCTTTGAGACAGATTCCAAGGGTCGTTGACAAAAATCTATGAAATAATGCTCGACAGCTGTTGCGGCAATATTTTCCCAAATGCCACCGCTCAAATGCGCTACAATCCAAACAGCGTTTCATTCAGCTCACAATTACTTGCAAGCGGGGCGTTTTGAGTCATGAGATTATTCATTGGGATTTCCGGGGCTTCCGGCTCCATTTACGGCGGCCGCCTGCTGCGGGCCCTCGCCGGCGGCGGCCACGAGGTGAGCGCCTGTTTTTCCACTGCCGCCGTGGAAGTGGTCCGGCATGAGGAGTTCGACTCCGGCCTGAAGCTGCTCGGTGCGCCCGCCGATCAGGTGCTGGAGGCCTTCTTCTCCCGGCACGGCATTTTGCCGCGCCAGCTGGAAGTCATTCTGCCTGACAACATCGGCCACGCCTTTTCCAGCGGCAGCTCTCTTGTGGAGGCGGCGGTTATCTGTCCCTGCTCTATGTCAACCATTGCCTCAATCGCGGCCGGCATTAGCAGCAATCTTATCCAGCGGGTGGCCGACGTGATGCTGAAAGAATCGCGGCCGCTGGTGGTAGTCCCCCGGGAGACGCCGCTAAGCGAGATCCAGCTCCGCAATCTTTATGTGATAAAAAAAGCGGGCGCTCAAGTAGTTGCGGCGATGCCGGCTTTTTATCATAATCCGCAGACGATAGAGGAAATGGCGGATTTTATTGTCGGCAAAGTGCTGGACGTGCTCGGTATTGACCACGGGCTGTTCAGGCGGTGGGAGGGCTGGTGATGAGCTCCCCGGCAAAAGTGGCTCCGGAGCCTGAGCGGGTGCGGACCATGTTTGACGGCATTGCCGGCCGCTACGACCTGATGAACAGCATTATCTCCGCCGGCCGGCACCACCACTGGCGGCGCCTGGCAGTAAAAGCAGCAGCGCTGGGTCCAGGAATGACAGTGCTTGACGTTTGTTGCGGAACGGGGGAAATGACTTTTGCTCTGGCTGCCTCCGTTGGTCCGGCCGGTAAAGTAACCGGGGTCGACTTTAGCCGCCGCATGCTGGAAATTGCCCGGCAAAAAGCCCTTCAGCGCGGGCAGTTGGCCGAATTTCACTATGGTGATGCTACGCATCTTGAATTTGAGCCTAACAGCTTCGATGCCTGCACTGTTGGGTTCGGCGTGCGCAATATTCCCTGTCTGCGTGATGTTTTCTTGGAAATGAGCCGTGTTGTCCGACCGGGCGGGCGTGTTGTCTGTCTTGAGATTACCAAGCCCACACGGCCGCCATTCAAGCAATTTTACCGTGTTTGGTTTGACGCCGTTGTGCCGGCGCTGGGCAGGATCGCCTCCCGTGACGGCTCCGCTTACAGGTATCTGCCGGAGTCAGTACGGCGCTTTCCTGCAGCCGATGAGCTGGCGGCCATTATGCGCGGGACGGGGTTAAAACAGGTGCGCTACCGGCTGCTTGCCGGGGGTATAGTTGCACTGCACTGGGGAAGCGTTAATTAAGCAGAATCATAATTGCGAAACTCGGGGTGAAAAAATTTGATCGAACTTCAAATGAACCCGGCCTGAACTTTGACCCAAGGTATTAGTTATGGCATTTGACAATCGCGACGCGGCAACCGCCCTTCGTAGCCAGAGCCCCCTTGAGCGGTTCAAGGCGCTTTACTGGAGCCGCCTTGTTGACCCCTTGCAGCAATGCGAGCAGCTCCTGAGCAAGGTTGCCGCACTTCCGGCCGGGACGTTGGGCGAGTCCTGCACACTTACCTTGACCGCCGGAGGCAAACGGCTGCGCCCCCTGCTGGTTTTTCTCTCGGCCCGGGGCGGAGAAGGCACCAGTGAAAAACAGCTGGCTGCCGCGGCTGCTGTCGAGCTTGTGCACATGGCTACGCTGGTTCATGACGATGTCCTGGACCGGGCCGAGCTGAGGCGCGGGCAGCCAACCTTGGCGGCAAAGTTCGGGCCCCCGGTTAGCGCCGCCGCCGGCGACTACCTCTTTTCCTGCGCTTTTGACATGCTGGCAACTACCGGCTCAACGAGGGCTGTCAGCACGCTTTCCGCGGCGAGCCTGGGCCTGAGCCTGGGCGAGCTTTTGCAGATGCAAGCGGGCGGCGACTACGAGTTAACCGCAGAGGCGTATTTTGAGCGTTGCCGGCTGAAGACTTCGGGTTTGTTCACGGCCGCCTGCCAGTTGGGCGCTTTACTTTCCGGCTGTTCGGAAAAAGCAATCGCTGCCTTAGGCGGGTTCGGCCACTATCTGGGGCTTTCTTTTCAGCTTTCTGATGATATTCTTGATCTTTCTGGCGACGCCTGCGAAACAGGAAAGGAAACTGGGGTTGATTTGCGTGATGGCACGGTGACGCTGCCGCTTATTTTGGCGCTAGAGTGCGATCCGTCTATCCGGCCGCTGCTCGGCGGCGTTGTTTCCCGGCCGAGAGCAAGGGAGATTTGCAGGCGCATTGGAACTGCCGGCGCTATCGAGCAGGCCCGCCGCCAGGCATATGATTATGTCAACATGGCATATGAGAGTCTAAAGCCGGCCGCGGCCGAAGTTGACTTAAGGCCGCTCAGGCTTATCGCCGAAGCGGCTGCTTGCAGGCGCACGTAACCGGGGAAAAGGAACTTAGATGCAGATGCAGCAGGCGGACGAAGAGCTTGAACAATTGCTTAACGCTATCATCCCTTTTGCCCAGCGGATGCTGGTCAGGCACGGGGAGTTCTACCCGTTTGCTGCCGCCGTGAACCAAAACGGCAAGCTTAAATTCATTGGCGAGTTCGTTGGCGACCTCCCGGAACGTGCTAATCCGCTCTCGGGAGGGCTGATTGGCTACCTGCGTGAACAATTGATTGCCGGCGCCAGCAAGGGGGAATATCGTGCCACGGGCATCTGCTCGGGCGTGCAAGTAGATGTTTCCGGCCAGAAAGAAAAAGGCGATGCGGTGCGCATCTCCGTGGAGCATCTGGAGGGCCAGGCGATGGATGTTTTTTTGCCTTACCAGCTTGATCCGTCAGGCGAAGTAGCCTATGGCGATGTTTATGCCGCTGTCGCGGAGCCGGTAATTTTCGTGCGTGGCTTCAACGATTGAGATCATGCCCCGCTGCAGCTGCATCTTGATGGCCGGGAGGAAATTTTATGACTGAATCTGACAAGATCAGGGTTCTTGTCATCGGCGCCCTGGGAAAAATGGGCCGCGCTGTTTGCGATGCCGTCGGCGCCGAGCCCGACATGAAACTGACGGCAGTTGTAGACGCAGCCGCTGGCGATGGGGTCTGGACCGGGCCTGCCGACGGCGCCGCCCGGTATGTTTCCCTTCCCGAATGCCTGCAAAATGAAAAGCTTGACGTTGCGGTTGATTTTACCGCCCCTGATGCCGTATTTGGAAATGTTGTCGCCTGTTTGAGAAAGGAAATTAATTGCGTTGTTGGCACCACTGGAATAACAGAAGATCAACTTAAGCAGATTGAACTGGAGTGCCGCCTAAGCGGGGCAAGTTGCCTGATCGCTCCCAACTTCGCCATCGGCGCGGTGCTGATGATGGATATTGCCCAGGTGGTGGCCCGCTATATGCCATTTTGCGAGATCACCGAGCTTCATCACGACCAAAAGCTGGATGCGCCTTCCGGCACTGCGCTCAGGACCGCGGACATGATCGCCGCCGCGCGGGTAGACTGCCCCGAGCCGGCCGGTCCTGAGGGAAGCGTGGCCCGCGGACTGGCCCACAACGGCATTCCTATTCACAGTGTCCGCCTGCCGGGCCTGGTTGCCCACCAGGAAATTATTTTTGGCGGTCAAGGCCAGACCCTTACTATCCGGCACGACTCAATTTCGCGCCAGTCATTCATGCCGGGCGTCGTGCTGGCGGTGCGCCGCGTTGCCGGCCTGGACGGACTGGCGGTGGGGCTGGAGAAAATTATGTAAAAAGTTTCGAGTTTCTGGTTTCTGGTTTATAGTTAATAGATAATCGAATTTGATTTCTGTGTAAACTGGGAACTGACGTCAAGGAGCCCGGATCTCAACGGGAAACTTATGAATTCTTTAGGTGACATACTCACAGCCATGGTGACCGCCTTTCATGAAGACGGGCGGGTGAACTACGAAGCCACGGCCGAACTGGCCGTATATCTGGCCGATAACGGTTCTGACGGACTCGTGGTGAGCGGTACTACCGGCGAGTCGCCCACTTTGACTGACGATGAGAAAGTCGAGCTTTTCCACGTGGTCAAAGATGCTGTCGGCGGCCGCGCAACCGTTATTGCCGGCACCGGCTCAAATGACACTGCCCACAGCGTGCACTTGACCGAACGGGCAAACGAGGCGGACGTTGATGGCATCCTGGCGGTGACGCCGTACTACAACAAGCCGCCCCGCGCCGGTGTCATCGCTCATTTCCAGGCGATTGCCGGGGCTACCGACAAGCCGGTCATCCTCTACAACATCCCCGGCCGCACGGCTCTCAATATTGATCCAGAAACGCTGGCGGAGCTTAATGAGGTCGATAACATTGTTGCCGTCAAGCAGGCTAATCCCGATCTGGAAGAGTCGCGCCTGCTCAGAAGCCTCTGCGATATGGGTCTATACGCCGGCAATGACGACATGCTCTACCCGCTGCTCGATCTGGGCGCCTGGGGAGGAATCTGCGTGGCGTCGCATCTTGCCGGGCCTCAAATGAAAAAAATGGTTGAGTCATACCGCGCCGGCAACCGGGAGGAAGCCCGGTCCATCAATGAATCCCTGGCGCCGCTATACAGAGCCCTGTTTATTACAGCCAACCCTATCCCGGTTAAAGCGGCCTTGAACATGATCGGCCTGGATGTGGGCGGCGTGCGCCTGCCGCTGGTTCCCGCCACCGCAGCCGAGGAGGCCCAGATTCGCGAAGCGTTGGCGGCGCGGGCGCTGATGGGCGGCTAGGCGGTGATGTGCCGCGGACAAATTTCCGCAGGAATAAAGGCTCAGACAGCGAAACCATTACAAAGGGTCAAAAAAATTGCCGGAGTTCCACATTGATTGTTGCCTGTTCCTTCTTTCGGCTGCTTTCGCAAAGCGCTACTATCCAAGCTGAACCGAATCGTTGAATAAGTCAAAACTGAGAATCATTCCCCTGGGCGGGCTGGGCGAGATCGGGAAAAACATGATGGTCCTGGATCATGGAGGCCGCTTGCTGGTTATCGATGCCGGCCTCGCCTTTCCGCGCGACGAGTTGCTTGGCATTGACCTGGTCATTCCCGATTTCAGTTTCTTGAGGGAAAGGGCAGACTCGGTTGAGGCCGTGCTTCTTACTCATGGCCACGAAGATCATGTGGGCGCCGTGCCGTTTCTGCTCAGAGAGATCAATGTCCCTGTTTACGGCACCAGGCTGACGCTGGGTCTGGTTGGAAACAAACTGGAGGAGCACGGGCTGTCCGGGAGCGCCGATCTGCGTGAGATCAGCCCTGACCGGCCTGAGCAGATCGGTCCCTTCAGATGTGAGTTTATCAGCGTTACGCATAGCATTCCTGATGGCGTTGCCGTGGCGGTGACGACACCTGCCGGCACCGTAGTCCATTCAGGGGATTTCAAGCTGGACCCAAATCCGATTGACCGGCGCCGCACCAACCTGAGCAAATTCGGCGAGCTGGGCGCCCAGGGAGTTTTGCTCCTCATGTCCGACAGCACCAACGCCGAGATTGAGGGTGTCACCGACCCGGAGCGCTCAGTTGGCAAAACCCTGGACGAGATTTTTGCCCTGGCTCCAGGCCGCATCATTGTCGCATCATTTGCTTCCCATATTCACAGAATTCAACAGATCGTCAACGCCGCGCGCCACCACCGCCGGAAGCTGGCAGTGGTTGGCCGCTCCATGATCAGAAATGTGCAGATGGCGCGGGAACTGGGCTACCTGGACGCTCCCCGGGATATGATGATCTCTTTGGGGGAAATCGACGATTACAAGTCGCGCAAGGTTGTAATCCTTTCCAGCGGCAGCCAGGGAGAACCCCTCTCGGCGCTAACGCGGATGGCCTACAATGACCATAAAAAAGTGAAGCTTAAGCAGGATGATACGGTCATTATCTCGGCCCGGCCCGTTCCTGGGAACGAGATCAGCGTGCATCAGGTCATTAACCGCCTGTTCCGGGCAGGAGCAAATGTCATCTACGAGTCGGTGGCGCCCGTGCACGTGTCCGGTCATGCCGCCCGCGAAGAGTTGAAGATGCTCATCAACCTTACCCAGCCGAAGTATTTCATGCCGATCCACGGGGAATTTCGCCATCTCCATTTTCACAGTCAACTGGCCGAGGAAATGGGGCTGAAAAAGGACCGGATAATCATGGCGAGCAATGGTGACATTGTCGAGCTGTCCGACGGCAAGGTTAGAATAGCCGGAAGTATCGAAGCCGGCATGGCATTTGTTGACGGTCTGGATGTGGGTGATATCCACGAAGTGACGCTGCGCGACCGGAAAAAGCTGTCGCGCGACGGCACCATCCTGGTTGTTCTGCCGGTGCGGGAGCAGGATGGCTCACCGGTGGCGCCGCCCGAGATTTCAGATAAAGGTTTTGTTTATATGCGCAACCGCAAGGAACTGATGAAAGAGGTTTCCGCACTCGTGGATGAAATAATAAAAGAAGGAGCGGCGCAGGGGATTAGTGAGCCGGGGCTGCTCCAGGAGCATATTCACGACCGGCTGGCGCGCTTCATTTATAAAAAAACCAAGAAGCGTCCGCTTATCATTGCAGTGGTTGTAGAGGTGTAACACTATGAAGACAAAAACAAGGCGGCGGGCGGCAAGTAGCAGGAAAAGCGGTCCCCGGGGCCGCCACGGCCGCGAGCGGGATCTTAAGCGCCTGCGGGAGATGGCTGGCCTGGCGCTTGCGGCTGCCGGCTGCTTCCTTGCCCTGGTGCTTTATTTAGGCTGGTCCGGCGGCCTGGTTGGTGGTTGGGCGCAGGATTTGCTGCGCTATCTGTTTGGCGTTCTGATTTATTTAAGCCCGCCGGCGCTCATCGGCGGCGGCGCACTTCTAATCTTTCCGGATGCGCCGTTGGGACCCAGGGGGCTTCGCGTTGGCCTATTGTTGCTGGCCCTGGCCCTTTTTCTGATAACTGGCGCCAATACGCTGTCCGTTCTCGGTTCCCAGCCCGCCCATACAAACTTTTTTAACGGCAGCTACGTCTCCGGCCATGGCGGCGTAACCGGCGACGCCCTCTACTGGATTACCGGCTCCCTCATCGGCGATGTGGGCAGCACAATTGCAGTTGTCTTCCTGCTTCTGGCTGCAGCGTTCCTGATAACGGGCGCCTCGGTTAGGACCGTGCTTATCGCTTCCAGCGCAGGCGCCCGCAAGGCTGCGGCTGGGGCAAGGCAATCTACCAGGCAGCTTGGACAAAACCTGTCTGATCGGATGGGCAACCTAACCGCACAAACGGATAGGGAAAAAACCTCGGTGCCATTTGGTGTCGATCCAGGAGCCTCCTTGACCGCGAGGCCGGCTGTTGGCGAAAGCTTGCTGGGGACAGGGAGTGAAAGCAGGCCTTTAAACGGCGCTGAGTCATACCCCGACATTTACAGTTCGGGCCGGCCGGCGGTGGCAATCGCCCAAGCGCCTGCCGGCCAACAGAAAGGAAGCAGCCAGCTGTCGCTACTAGAGGAGGCCGAAGAAGAACTTCTGTCCGAGACGACGCATCAGGCAGGAACCGGCTATGTTCTGCCGGACTCGGATCTGCTTCGAAAAAGCTCCGGCGGGCAGGCGGCTTCCCCGGACAGCACCGGCCGGGTTAGCTGCGTGCTCGTGGAAACGCTGGCCAGTTTTGGCATCGAGGCCAGCGTTGTTGGCACGGTTTCCGGCCCCCGCGTAACTCGCTACGAACTGCAGCTGGCCCCGGGAATCAAGGTATCGAGGGTGAGCAGCCTCAAGAATGACATTGCTTATGCGCTGGCGACCACGGACATTAGAATCCTGGCGCCGATTCCCGGGAAGTCAGCAGTTGGCGTCGAGGTCCCCAATGTGAGCCCCAATCTCGTCACCTTGGGTGATATTTTCCGCGGTTTTCCGGACCGCAGCGGCCCGCTGATGGTCTGGCTGGGCAAGGACATCTCCGGCAAGCCGGTTTACGCAGACCTGGCGCAGATGCCGCACCTGCTGGTGGCCGGCACAACAGGATCCGGAAAGAGCGGCTGCATCAATTGCATGATCTCGTCCATTCTTCTAAGAAGCACTCCCGAAGAAGTAAAAATGATCCTCATCGATCCAAAACGGGTGGAGCTGAACCATTTTGAGGGCATCCCCCACTTGTTAACGCCGGTGGTGACGGTCATGAAAGATGCGGCAAACGTGCTGGCCAACCTTGTCCAGGAGATGGAATCGCGTTACAGCCAAATGCAGCTGGCAAAAGCCCGCCAGCTCGAAGAGCTCAACCGGGTGCGCTTTGCACGCAGCCAGCAGCCGCTGCCATACATTTTGCTTGTTGTTGATGAGCTGAATGACCTGATGATGGTGGCGCCGGCCGAAGTTGAAGACGCTATCATCCGGCTGGCGCAAAAATCGCGGGCTGTCGGCATTCACCTGGTTCTGGCGACTCAACGTCCATCAGTAGACGTGATTACCGGCATGATCAAGGCCAATGTCCCTTCGCGGATCGCTTTTGCCGTCTCGTCCCAGATTGATTCACGAGTAATTCTTGATACTACCGGCGCCGAGAGCCTGCTGGGCCAGGGGGACATGCTGTTCCGGCCGCTGGGCGCGGCACAGCTGAAGCGCATCCAGGGCGCCTATGTTTCCGAGGAAGAAATAAAATTGCTTACGGACCGCTGCCGCAGCCAGCGCTCTCCCGACTTCCGTCATGAGCTGCTTGAAGGAAAGCGCGGGGAAGAGGAAGATGCTCTACCGGCGGATGAAGACGACCTGTTGCCGGAAGCAATGCAGCTGGTGGTAAGCACCGGCACAGCTTCGGTGTCTTTTTTGCAAAGGCGGCTCAGGGTTGGCTACACCCGTGCCGGCCGTCTTATTGACATGTTGGAAAAACGTGGGGTAATCAGCGGCTATGAAGGCAGCAAGCCCCGCCGGGTGCTGATAGGCGAGGAAGGCCTGGACCATATCCTTGCCGGCAGCCGCACCGGGGCCGGTGCGGAAAGTTGGCCCGATGAGGCCGGCAGTGACGGTTTTGGCCCAGCCCGGAACGACTAAACGCAGGCGGGTCTTGCAAACGCCGCCGGCAGCCAGGTTTCTGGCGGCCATCCGCCAGCCGCGATTTGTCGCAGCGGCATTGCTGGGCCTGGCGTTCCTGGCGCTGTATTCCTATACTCTCGCCCCAGGTCTTCTCGGTCACGATTCTGGCGACTGGCAAGCGGCAGGAGCAACATTGGGGATCAGCCATTCGCCCGGCTCGCCGGCCTACACAATTATTGCCTGGCTGATTTCACGGGCGCCGCTGGGAAGCCTGCCGGCGCGCGTCAGTTTTGTCTCAGCGCTAATGGGAGCAGCAGGCGTCGTGGCAGTGTTTGTCTTCATGCTGATGCTGCTGGACCGTTGGCTGCCGGCTCTGGTATCGGCCTTGGCACTGGGGCTGGGCGGGCAATGGTGGTCTCAGGCTTCAGTTGCAGAACCTTACAATGCCATTCCCACCATTATCGCCGTGCTGCTGATCCTCTTGCTGCTCTGGCAAAGAAAGGGTGACATCAGGCTTGTCTGGGGGGGAGCCCTGCTGGCAGCCGTGGGCCTTGCCTACCATCCTACCTTGCTTTACTTTATCCCCGTGCTGCTGGCGGGAGTGTTTGTTCTTGGCCCATGGCGGAAGCTGCTTAAGCCGAAACCGCTTTTGGTGACGCTGCTGCTGATTGCCGCCGGCCTCAGTTTTTACGCCTACCTGCCAATTCGCAGCGCCACCAATCCTGCCGTACTTTATCAAAAGATCGATTCGTTAGGAAGGCTCTACCGGTTTGTGACGGTAAGCGAGGCGCGCAGCACCGGCACCTTTGCCGCCAAGCTGCCCGGTCAGGAGCAACTGCGCGAGCGCCTCTCCGAAGTGGTCAGGCAGGGCTATTATCCCTCCTTTGCTTTTCTTGTCTTCGGGCCGGCGATCACGCTGCTATACCCGGTCGTGTTCAGGACAATAAAACGAATGCGGCGCTTTTTGATCTGGCTGTCAGCGGGAGCTTTTTTCCATATGGCGGTGGTGTTTGCCATCAGCGGCATTTTTGTGCAGTACTACCTGCCCGTGCTGCTTTACTTTTCCATCTGGACCGGCTTCTCTGTATATCTGGTGGTGACGGCCGCCGGGGCTTATCTGGAGAAGGGCCGCTTCAGCCGGGCGCCGGGAATTATTACGGCCGTCATCTACATGGGAGTGCTGGCGCTCGGCCTTCCCCATTTATGGCCATTTGTTAATCATCATAATGACCACGGCATGCGCAAATTTGGCAACTGGGCTTTTTCCCAGGCAAAGCCGGACGCCGTTATCCTGGCAAACTGGGATTCGGCGCCGGGGCTGCTTTACATGCAAAAAGTTGAAGGCGAGAGGCCGGACCTGAAAATCTACACTGTGCCGCCGGACACCTGGAGAAATAACCTGAGCGATATCGAGAAGCAACACCCGGGCGCACAGGTTTTGCTGGCCCGCTCCCTTCCTTTTGACAACCGGGCCGGAACTCGGGCAATCGGCTCCTGGTACTTCATCAGCGTCAAGGGAAGAACCTACCAGGACCAGGACCATGGCCTGCCCTGGCCAGCCGCGGTGCAGTTGTTTGAAGTGACTTAGAGTCCTAATTGTGTTCCCTTAACTGTCTTGGTTTTTTTTGACAGGCCCCGCGGGCATAAAAAGCCTCAACCAAATTTCCAAAGGCGGGGCATGCCGGGATCAGCGTTAAAAAAATGGTTTAAACAGTTGTTTGTGCCTGCCTTTATGGGCATTCTGGCTATTTTTCTAGCGGCCGTGGCGGGCTGCGGCTCCGGCCAAATCGGCACCGTTACCGTAACAACAAGCGCTGCGCCGGCCGC
>JAJYIM010000044.1 GCA_021790115.1 Actinomycetes bacterium
CGCGGCTTCGCCGCGCCCCCCTCGCTTTTTTATTTCATCAAAAACGGGATGATCAAAAGGGCGACGATGTTAACCACCTTGATCATCGGGTTGATGGCCGGTCCGGCCGTGTCCTTGTAAGGATCGCCAACAGTGTCGCCGGTGACGGCGGCCGCATGGGCGTCGGAGCCCTTGCCGCCGTATTCGCCGTCCTCGATCAGCTTCTTGGCATTGTCCCAGGCGCCGCCGCCGCTGGTCATCGAGATGGCCAGGAACAGGCCGGTGACGATCGTGCCCACCAGCACGCCGCCCAGCATCTCGTAACCCAGATATCCGCGGTTGAAGATGCGCGGGCCGACGCCGACAATGATTGGCACCAGAATCGGGATCAGCGCCGGCACCATCATCTGCCGCAGGGCAGACTTGGTGACGATGTCAACGCACTTGCCGTACTCGGGCTTGCCTGTGCCTTCCATGATCCCCGGGATCTCCCGGAACTGCCGCCGGACTTCTTCCACCACTTGGCCGCCGGCTTTGCCAACGGCCTCCATGCACAGGGAGCCGAAGATAAACGGCAGCAGGCCGCCGATAAAGAGGCCGACGATAATCGGCGCGCTTGACAGCATGAATGAGTTCTGGAGTGAGTCAAGCGAAGTATTGAGATGTTTGGCAAGATCCTGGATGTAAGAGGAGAACAACACGACTGCCGCCAGCGCCGCTGAACCAATCGCGTAACCCTTGGTGACCGCCTTGGTCGTGTTGCCGACCGCATCCAGCGGGTCGGTGACGCCGCGGACCTCATCAGGAAGCTCGGCCATCTCGGCAATGCCGCCGGCGTTGTCGGTGATGGGGCCGTAAGAGTCGATCGCAACAATTATGCCGGTCATGGAAAGCTGGCTCATGACGGCAATGGCAATGCCGTAAAGGCCGGCTGCCCAGTTGGCCGCCAGGATGCCGGCAGCAATAACAAGCACCGGCAGAGCCGTGGATTTCATGCTCACAGCCAGTCCGGCAATGATGTTGGTGGCATGCCCGGTCTGTGATGCCGCAGCAATGTGCTTGACCGGATGGTATTTAGCCGAAGTGAAGTATTCTGTGATCACCACGATGGCGCCGGTGACCACCAGGCCGATGATTGAGCAAAGGAACAGCCTGTTGACCGATGAGGGAATCACTGAGACCGCATCTTTCATCATCAACCGGGTGATGAAATAAAAAGCCGGTATGGCCAAAATGCCTGCGGCGACCAGTCCCTTGTAAAGCGCCGCCATAATGTCCTCGCTCTTGCCAATCCGCACGAAGAAGGTGCCGATGATAGAGGCAATGATGGAAGCGCCTCCCAGCACCAGCGGATAGAGCAGCGCCCGGGACTCGTACAACGGGTGGATGTCGCTGCTTTTGAAAACCAGCGATCCCAATAACATAACGGCAACAGCCGTGACAGCGTACGTCTCGAAGAGGTCGGCGGCCATGCCGGCGCAGTCGCCGACGTTGTCGCCGACATTGTCGGCAATAACTGCCGGGTTGCGCGGGTCATCCTCCGGGATGCCCGCCTCGACTTTTCCCACCAGGTCGGCGCCGACATCAGCACCCTTGGTGTAAATGCCGCCGCCCAGCCTGGCGAAAACGCTGATGAGGCTGCCGCCGAAACCGAGCCCGATAAGATTTACGACATCGGGGCCGCTGCCACCGATTGCCGCGAAATATCCGGAGACTCCCAACAGCGCCAGGCCCACGCACAGAAGACCGGTGACAGAGCCACCCCGGAACGCAACCAGCATGGCGGACTTGAGCCCGCCCCGGGCCGCCTCAGCAGTACGCACGTTGGCCCGCACAGAGACCATCATGCCGATATAACCTGTCGATCCCGAAAGGATGGCGCCGACCAGAAACCCTATCGACGTCTTCACACCAACATCCCAGCCCGAAACAGCACCCAGGAAAACAAGCAGGGCTGCAAAGACAAATATCCCCACCATGGCGATGGTGCGGTATTGCCGGTTAAGGTAGGCTTTTGCACCCTCCTGCACCGCTCCGGCGATCTCCTGCATCTTCTCGTTCCCGGCGGGCTGTTTCAGCACCCACGCGATCAGCGCCGCACCGTATGCAATCGCCGCCAGCGAACAGGCAATGGCGATCGCCACTCCGTGGTTGTTTAACAAATCGGCCAAGTCAAATACCTCTCCTTTCTTTACGGGCTTTCCCGGTAGGGGATTGGATGCGCCCGGCGGCACGAAGTCTGGGCGCGAAAAACTTACAAACCGGCGAAATTTATATCAGATTGGGGAAAAAAGGTAAATAAGCGGGTGCTGGATGCTGGATGCTGGATGCTGGATAAACCAATTAGAGAAGCTGATAGTCAAATCAGAACAATTTAATTTTGCTTATATTAAAAACCAACTCTATGTCAATCAACCCGAACATGCGGAGCGAGCCGGCCGGCAGAAAAAAAGCCGTCATGGACGGCATTATAAACAATACATTTCTTCCGGTTAATCAAGCAATTTTTGGCAGCAGCATTGATGGCTCACCGCTTTCCAGCAGTTCCTTGAACTCGACCGACGCCGGCGACATGTAACGGTCAGCGACAAGGATGAGGTAAAAATCGCGCTCGAGCGTTACGCCCTTGATGGCAACCTGCTTCAGCAGCTTGCTCTGAAGCTGCGCATGCACCGCCCGGCGCGAAAGGATGGAAACGCCCAGGCCGGCTTCGACCGCTGTCTTGATTGCCGATGAGTTGCCCAGCTCCAGGGCAACGTTGAGCTCGGTCACGCCCGCTTTCTTGAGAGTCTGCTCAATTACTTCCCTGGTGCCCGAGCCCGGCTCCCGGGTGATGAATGGTTCCTCGATCAGCTCCCGCTTGGTAATCATCTTGACTTCGGCCCAGCGGTGAGCAGGCGCTACAAACAGCACCAGCTCGTCGCGCTCAACAGGCATGCTGGTGAGGAACGGATTTTGCACCTCGTGTTCTACGACCCCGAGCGCAAACATCCCATCTAACAACTGCTCCTCAATAATGCGGGTATTTCCAACAGTCAAGGAAACTTTGACATCGGGATATAGCTGTTTGAACTCGCCAAGGTAAAACGGCATCAGGTAATTTCCCACAGTAGTGCTGGCGCCCACATGCAGCTCCCCACCCTTAAGCCCGCGCAGGTCATCCAGCTCGTGGCCGATCTCATCCTCCAGCTCCAGCATCTTCTGCGCTTTTTCATACAGGATGCGGCCCGGCTCGGTCAGCGTCACCCGCTTGTTGCCCCGGTCAAACAGGGTAACGCCGAAGCGCCGCTCGAGCGCCTGGATCTGCTGGCTAACGGCTGATTGCGACATGTACAATTCCTCGGCAACAGCGGAAAAATTGCCCTTCCTGGCAATGGAGCAAAATGTTCTAAGTTTGATAAGATCCATTAAAATACCTGATATTGGATCCGGAATCTCCCACCAAAAAGCATATCCTGCTGCGGCCAGCCCCTTGGGATAGATTCTTATTAATAATGGCAAACCTATTTAAATATCTTATCATGCGCAGGCGCCCGATCAAAAGGGAAATTGCCGGCGCAACCGAAACTGGAAGCATTTGAAACGGAAAAGAAATACAGTCCTGCTGACAGGCGCGCTGATGCTGGCGCTTGTTTGCGTTGCCGCCGGCTGCGGCGGGGCCAGCCAGACAACCCCACCCCGGCCGGCCGCAGCGGCAACCACGGGCGCGGTCACATATAGCAATTCGCCGGAAGATGCCGGGCGGTTGCTGAAAGACACCAGCAGCGCCGTTAAAGCAAAAGTGAGCCCTGATTTAGGCGTCCATTTCATCATGGATTCCACTTCGACTGTGGCCGGAAAAAGCGCCGACTCCCAGGCTGAGGGCGACATGGTTTTCCCCAACCGGATCAAGATGACCTCTCAGACCCTGACCGGAGGCCAGCAGGCAAAAGTGGATTTGATTATGGTAAACGGGCAGGTGTACACCCGTCCGGGAAGCGGCCCCTGGCAAGCCGCCGCCACCTCCACAGCCAAGCCGCCTGATCCGGCCATGCTCACAAGTTATCTTGACTTTGCCCGCAGCTCGCGCTTTTTTGGCCAGGAATCCCTCAAGGGCGGACTTAAAACCTACCATGTCCAGATTGATGTGGACACGGCACTGGCGGCAGAGGAAGCTGAAAAGAACGCCGGCGCCCCGGCGCTCAAGCAAAGCCTGGAGGCGACAAAGTCAGCGACGGTGACTGTTGACCTATGGATAGGAATTGATGATCATCTGATCTATCAAGAAAACGTCAAGACCGTAAATGCAGGTCAAGGCTCGAGTTCGGAGTTACAGTTCCGGTTTTCAAGCTGGGGGGAGCCGGTTCAGATCAAAGAGCCGTTTTGAGCTTGTTTAACAAGGGTATTAAAATTCGACCTCTTCCAGGCAAAGACCGCAGGCCGGAGCGGTAGCTCCGGCCTCCGGCCGGCCGGCTCCCGCAAGCAGCCCGGCGAAGCTCTCCAGCGAACGGTAGCCGCGGCCAATTTCCAGCATCGTTCCCGCCAGGACGCGCACCATGTTGCGCAGGAAGCTGCCCGACTGAATAAAGTAAACCCACAAGTCCCCCCGGCAAAGCCACTCTGACCGGGTAATCTCGCGTTTAAAATAACTATGCTCGCCGACAGCGGGCGTAAAGGCGGTAAAGTCGTGGCGGCCGAGCGCCAGCGAGGCCGCCTGCCGCATCAGCCCCAGGTCAAGCCGGCCCGGGTAATAGTAGGCATAGCGGCGGCGGAAGGGCGACGGCCAGGGGCGTTTGAGAACAGCATAGGAATATGTCCTTGAGACAGCGCTGCGGCGGGCGTCAAAATCGGCAGGCGCCAGGCTGACCGCCTTAACGGCAACTGCTCCGGGCAGAAGCTGGTTTAAAGAGCGGCGCAATCTGTCCGGCGGCGGCGATTCCGCCTTTAGACTGGCCACTTGGCCCCGGGCATGGACGCCAGCGTCAGTGCGCCCGGCAACTGCCAGGCTGACCCGCTGTTGCAGAATTTGCGCCAGCGCCTCCGCGAGCGCGCCCTCAACCGTCGCCAGGCCGGGCTGCTTGGCCCAGCCGGCGAAGCTGGTGCCGTCGTATTCAATGTCTAGGCGCAAGTTCACCAATAATCTACCGTTGAGTCAAAAGGCATGTTCATTTAGAATCTTTCTCAAAATGCTGCTCGCAGTGAGTCCGGCCGCAGCAGAATATGCCTTTTGAGATAGATTTTTAAAGATGATTTAAACCGGAAATCAGCCGCGGCCGCGCCTGACAAAATAACCACCCTGTGCGCACGAGCGGCAAAGGACGGCGCCGCCGGTGCTCTGTTCGCGGCCGTCCTGGACATGCTCGCCGCACTTTTGGCACTTCACCCGGGAGAACGGCGGACCGGGCATTTCCTCCGGTGGCAGGCTTACCTCAACATCCTCGAAGCTGCACAGGTCTTCCTCAGGCATGACGGCGTAAGCCAGCCGCTGCTGCTCATATTTGCCGCTTGCTCCGGGGGCGTAACTAGGGGCGAGCTTACGGGCCTCTTCCCGGGCGACGACCCGCACCGCCCGGCCGCTTTCCAGATTGACAAAGGTGGCGGCCATAATCCCATAATCTTTCAGCTTTAATGTTCGCTTGCCTACACGGCAGCCGGTGACAACCATGATCGCATCGGCAGCGCAGCGGTCGATCTCGACAAAGACGATGATGTTTTTGCGCCAGCGGTCGGAGAGGGGATCGTCAATGCCAATACTGCGGAGCCCTGCCCGCGCCAGCCGCACCCCCAGCACCTGCCCGGGACAGCTTTCGCCATGAAAGGCGGCAGCTTCGGATAAATGTTCTTGCAAAGACTTCATTGGACCCGCGAAATACGTAAATTAACAACCTGTACAAGGCTGTGTGTTTGCCGCTCATCCTGTGCTCTTATACTACAACTCCCGCAGCATAAAAATACAACCAAAGTTGGATGGCGCCGGAAAATTTATGTTGATAAAATTTTTATTGGGGTACCCCCAGGGCGCCATTTTTGTTATGAGGTTATTTTGTGATATATTGCCCGGCTAAACCTCTCCCCGCTCAAACTGATTATCGCGGCGCAAACGCGTCCGTACGTATGATTCAGCTTTACAGATTTTCGCTGCAATTATTTTAGCGCCGGCAGCAATTCCTTTAACCAGACTTGCCAAAAGGACAGACCGGATATCGGCATTCCTCGCAATCGAGGCAGAGGCCGCCGTGCCCCAGCCGGGCAATCTCCCGATGGGAGATATGCTCGCCGGGCAGCACCAGGTCAAGGATAGTGCGGCTGTGAAAAATGCCGCAGGCGGGCACGCCCAGCACCGGAGTTCCATCTTTCTGATAAGCAGTCATAAACATCGCCCCCGGGAGCACGGCAGAGCCAAAGGCCGTTATTTGGGGCCCCGGCCGCGCGCGGCGTCAGGTCATCCGGGTCCACCGACATGCCGCCGGTCAGAATGATTAGATCGGCGCCAGCATTGTGGCCGTCAACAACCGCTTGTCTGATCGGTCCAACATCGTCGGGGCATTTGACGACCGATGCTACTTGCAATCACAGCTCCGCCGGCTTCTTGCGGATTACCGGCTCGAAAACATCCTCGATACGGCCAGAATAAACTTCATTCCCTGCAAGTTACAACCTTTCAGTAAAGACGCTTACAATTCTACTCCAATCCCAGCAGCTCTTTGACCGCGGGCCCAGCCGGTTCCGCCTCGATCGCGGCCGGCGTCCCTGTCTGCGCCACCTTCCCCCGAGAGTAAACAACAACCCGGTCCGCCATCTGCCGCACCTCAGCGAAAGAGTGGGTCACCAGCACCACCGGGATTCTGAACCGTTGCTGCACCTGGCGGATGACGCCGCGAAGTTCCACCCGCGTAGGCATGTCAAGCGCCGAAAAAGGCTCGTCCAGCATCAGCATCCCCGGCCGCCCGGCCAATGCGCGCGCCAGCGCCACCCGCTGCTGCTGGCCGCCGGAGATGTTGCCGGGGAGCAAGCGCTCCGGCCCTTCCAGCCTGAACATCGCTATCATCGCGCGCAGCCGCTGCTGGCGCTCATCGCGGCGGATGCCTTCCAGGCCATAAATGATGTTTTGCTCGACGTTCATGTGTGGAAACAGCGCGTAGCTCTGGAATACGTAGCCCAGGCGCCGCCACCTCGTTCGCAGGTCGACGCGGGCGCGGCTGTCGAAATGTGTCTCACCGTTGATCCGGATATAACCCTGATCTGGTTTGAGCAGCCCCGCGATCAGCTTCAGCGTCATCGTCTTGCCGGCACCGGAGCGTCCGAACAGCGCCACCAGTTCCCGTCCCGCTTCCCAGCCCGCGTCAAGACGGAATCCTTTGACCTCTTTGCTTATATTTAGTTCAATGCCCATCAATCACCGGAGTGCGGCCGGTTCAGTCTTTGCCAAACCCATGCTCCGCGGCGTCTTGTCCCTTCCTTTTCAATTTCAGACGATGTGCGCATTCAATTTACTGGCTACATAGAGAAAAGCGGCCCCGATCACGGTGAACACGAGCACCAGGCCGTCGGCCCGGGGCCAGTCGCCACTGCTGGCGTAATTGTAGATTGCCAGCGGCGCGGTGCTGGTTCTGCCGGGAATGTTGCCCGCCAGCATCAGCGTCGCCCCGAACTCTCCCAGCGCCCGCGCGAATGCCAGCGAAGTGCCGGCAATGACACCCTTGCGCGACAGCGGCAGCACCACCTTCAGGAAGGTGGCCGCCTCGCCGTGGCCGAGTGTGCGCGAAACGTCAATCAGCTGCGGCGCCACCGATTCAAATGCCGCCCGGCAGGTCTTGACAATCAGCGGCAGGGCAACAACAAACGATGCCAGCACCGCCGCCTCCCATGTAAACATGATCGACCAGCCCGTCCAGGCGTAGATGCGGCTGCCGATGGCGCCGTTGCGGCCAAACAGCACCACCAGGTAGTAGCCGGTGACCGTCGGCGGCAGCACCAGCGGCATTGTCAGGGCGACGTCCAGAATGTCCCGGCCGTGGAAGCGGCCGCGCGCCAGCACCCAGGCAAAAAAGATACCGGCCGGCACCACCAGAATTGTGGCGATCAGCGCCACCTGCAGTGACAACCGGATGGCGAAAAGCGCCGAGCTATCCATGGCCCAGACCTGCCGCTTCTGCCCGGAACGCACTCACTTTAACCATTTGAAGCCGTATTTTTCAAACACCGGGCGGGCGGCGGCAGATTCCAGGAAGGCAAGGAACTGCCCGGCCAGCGCCCGGTTGGCGGAAGCCGACACCACCGCCATTGGGTACGTTACAGGCGCATGGCTGCCGGCCGGAGCCGTTAACGCTACCTTTACCTCCGAAGCACGGGCGCGGGCGTCGGTTGTGTAGACCAGGCCCGCATCCACCTCGCTCCGGGCGACATAATCAAGCACCTGGCGGACGCTCTCGCCGTAAACAATCCGTGGCTTGAGCGCGGTCCGGATGCCGTAGTGCATTAGCGTGTCGCGCGCGTAGCGGCCCGCCGGCACCGTATCCGGGTTGCCAATGGCGACCTTGCCGCCCGTCCGGGTCAGGTCGGTAAAAGCACTGAAGTGCTGGGCCGAACCGGACGGCACCGCCAGCACAAGGTCGTTGCCGACCGGCGCCGTGAGGTTGCTTTTGACAATTAGGCCTTTCTGTGCCAGCTCACCGGTTTCCTTGGTGGATGCGGCTGCAAAGACGTCAACCGGAGCGCCGCCTTCTATCTGGCTTTCCAGATCACCCGAGGCGCCAAAATTAAACTGAACGCTCACACCGGGATGCTGAGCCTCAAATGCCTTGCCCAGTTCCGTGAAGGCATCCTTGAGGCTGATGGCGGCCGAGACCGTCAGCGTCTTGCTGCCGCCGGCCTGTGCCTGCCCTCCGGTCCCCTGCGCCTGGGAGCTACAGCCGGAAGCCGCCAGCGCCGCGGCGATCCCGGATGTGCGTCTGAGTGACATCATAAATGCTGCTTTCATCAATTCTCCCCTCGTCAATTCGATTGCTTATCGTTATGACTGCTTTGCATAACGATCTGAAAAAAATTCACCTCATTCTGCCAAATTCAGCTTCAAACTGTTTGTCCACCAGTTCGTCCACGCCCCGCTCCAGCCGCTCAAACCCCGCCATCAGCTTCGACGCGGCCTCCGTCAGGCCGGCGCCGCCGCCGTTAAGACCCCCTCTCCTGGTCTCCACGAGGCTAAGTCCCAAACGTTCTTCCATCGCCTTGATAAAACCCCATGCCCGCCGGTAAGGGATGCCAATTTCGGAGGCAGCCGCATTGATGGAGCCTTTACGTTCAATGGCGCGCAGAAGCATCGCCCGGCCCTTGCTGAAAACAGGCTCTGAATCCACCTCCAGCCACACCTTGGAGCGGACCCTCAGGCGGCCTGTCCCTGCTCCTGCCTTCCCGTGACCGCTATCCATCCCCGCCATTATATTTTTCTATTTTCACGGCGCAAACCTTGAATTCAGCCGTCTTGGCAACCGGGTCGTAGGCGGAATTTGTCAGCTCGTTCACCGGCGACTCCCAAAAATGAAAGGACATGAAGACCATGCCGGGCGGCACCCGGTCGGTAATCGTCACTCCGCTGGTGACGGAGCCCCGCCGCGAGGTGAACCGCAGCACTTCACCCTCGAATGCGCCGATCCGCTCGGCGTCGGCACCGTTCAGCTCCGCCAGTTCATACGGCATCAGCGATTCAAGGTTTTTTGAGCTCCTGGTAGAAACGTTATAATGGCTGAGCCGCCGGCCGGTTGACAGCAGGAAGGGGTACTCATCATTTGTCAGCTCCGCCGGCTCCTGGTGTTCGAAGCCCTGCAGCAGCCCCCGGCCGCGGGGGAAGCGGGTCTGGTGCAGAAATGGCGTGCCCGGATGATAGATGTCCGGGCACGGCCACTGCAGCCCGGCCTCATCCAGACGTTCATATGTGATGCCGGCGTATGCGGGAGTCAGGCTCCTGATCTCCTCGAACACTTCCTGGGGAGACGCAAGCCCCATCTGATAACCAAGGCGGGCGGCCAGGTCGCAGATAATCTCCCAGTCGGGACGGGCCTGCCCGGGCGGCTCGACCGCCTTGCGCACGCGTTGCACGCGGCGCTCGGTG
Organism: Actinomycetes bacterium; assembly: GCA_021790115.1. Taxonomy (GTDB): domain Bacteria; phylum Actinomycetota; class Thermoleophilia; order BMS3ABIN01; family BMS3ABIN01; genus JACWAD01. The sequence goes on from JAJYIM010000044.1 coordinate 10,067, forward strand.
TTTGTGAAGGTGCCGTCCTTTTCCGCGTAACAGGCGGCCGGCAGCACCACGTCAGCATATTTGCCCGTCTCTGACAGAAAAATATCCTGGACGACCAGAAAGTCAATATCCCCAAGCGCCTTGCGCACGTGGTTGGCGTCAGGATCGGTGAGAACCGGATCCTCGCCCATGACGTACATTCCCTTGACATAGCCGCTGAGAACCATGTCAAACATCTCCGGGATGCGCAGGCCGGCGGTGCCGCTCAGCTTTTTGCCCCATTTTTCCTCGAACGTGGCTATACTGCCGTCGTCGCCAACCTTGACATAGCCGGGCAGCAGGTTCGGCAACGCCCCCATGTCACAGGCACCCTGGACGTTGTTCTGCCCCCGCAGCGGATTGACGCCGGCATGCTCGACGCCGACATGTCCGGTCACCATTGCCAGGTTCGCCAGATTCATGACGTTGGCCGTACCGGTGGTGTGCTCGGTGATCCCAAGCGTGTAAAAAATGCCGGCCCGCCGCGTCTTCGCGTAGATCTCGGCAGCGGCGAACAGCCTCTCCTCGGGGACGCCGGTAATCTCGCTGACCCGCGCCGGCGTATACTTCTTCACCACCGCCCACATCTTGTCATAGCCTTCGCAGCGCCCGGCGATAAATTCCCGGTCAACCCAGTCTTCATTGATGATGATATTAATCAGGCCGTTAACAAGCGCCGCGTCTGTACCCGGCCTCAGCCGCAGCCAGACCTCGGCGTAATCAACCAGCTCGACCTGGCGGGGATCGGCCACTATGACCCTGGCCCCGCGGCAGGCGGCCCGCTTCATCTTGTTGCCGATGATAGGGTGGGCTTCGGTGGCGTTGGAGCCGATGATCAGCAGGGCATCATAAAACCCGACTTCGCTGATGGAGTTTGTCATGGCGCCGCTTCCAAACGAGATGGCCAGACCGGCCACCGTGGGAGCGTGTCAGGTGCGGGCGCAATGATCAACGTTGTTTGTGCCCATCACCACCCTCATGAACTTCTGCATCAACCAGTTTTCCTCGTTGGTGCAGCGCGCCGAGCTGAGCGCGGCCAGGGCGTCACTGCCGTGACGGTCGCGGATCTCGCCGAAACGCGCCGCCACCAGGTCGAGCGCTTCGTCCCAGGTAGCCGCGCGGAAGGCGCCATTCTCCTTGATCAACGGCGTCGTCAATCGTTCCGGGCTGTGAATCATGTCAAAATGGTAGCGGCCCTTGACGCAGAGGGCGTTGCCGTTCACAGCCGCATCGGGTGTGGAGGTGACGCCGACCACGCGGCCATCCTTGATGTTCAGATCAAAATTGCAGCCAACACCGCAGAGCGGACATGTAGTCCTGGCCTTGCTGACTTCCCACTCATGAGTACCTTTTAGCTGTGCGTCAACGAGGGCGCCGGTTGGGCAGGCGTCAATACAGGAGCCGCAGGAGACGCAACCGGAATCCCCATATGTGTGCGCCCTGAGGGCGGGATATTCATTCTCGCCCACCATGTAAACGTGATACTGAACCCTCTCGTCGCAGGTGCGGATGCACTTGTGGCACTTGATGCAGCGTTTGCGGTCCAGCTCAAGAATCGGCGAGCCGTCAAAAAGCTCATATTGCCCGTGCCTTCCTTTAAACTCGGTGGTGCCGGCGCCGTAGCGGATGGAGAGGCGCTGCAGTTCGCAGGCAGAGACAGCGTGGCAGGTGCACTGCAGGCAGCGGGCGGCTTCGGCCCGGGCGTCATCCTCACCGTAGCCGATCTCGATCTCTTCGAAGCCCCCGCGCCCGGCCGGCGGCAGCTCCGGCATCGGACGGCGGGCGGCGTCCGACAGCGGCTTGGCGCCGATATCAAACAGATGGGGATGTCTTTTCTTCAGGCTGGCAGCAGGAACGCTGCAGGCTTCAGCCGGGCTTGTTCCCCTCACATAAGCATCGATGGCAACGGCCGCCCGGCGGCCGTCGGCGATGGCCTCGACCACGGTTGCCGGGCCGCTCCGGCAATCGCCGCCGGCAAAGATTCCCGGCCTGCCGGTTGCCAGCGTCAGCGGATCGGCGGCAACTGTTCCGGCCTGGTCCAGCCCGGCGAGCCCGTCCAGCCCGCCGGCGTCAACCTCCTGGCCAACGGCGAGGATGATGGTATCGGCCGGCACCGTGAACTCTGACCCCTCAACCGGACACGGCGAGCGGCGGCCGCTCTCATCCGGCTCTCCCAGCTCCATCTTCTGGCAGCTCACCGCCGAGACCTTGCCATCTTCACGGATAACCGAGGCCGGGGCGCTGAGGAGCGATAGCGTCACCCCTTCCAGCTCGGCGGCCTCCACCTCGTCGCTGGTCGCCGGCATCTCCTCACGGGAGCGGCGGTAAACTACGGTCACCGCGCTGGCTCCCATCCTCACAGCCGAGCGGCTGGCGTCCATGGCGGTAAATCCGCCGCCGACGACCACTGTGCGGCCAAGCAGGATGTCCCACTCGCCGGCATTGCCCTTCCTGAGGAAGTCTACGGCGGAGTAAATTCCCTGGTCCGCGCCGGCGCCCTGGCCTGCCGCGGCACCGCCTTCACGGCCAGCGCCCGCGCCCGGCAACCCTCCCAGCGAGCCACGCTGGGCGCCCAGCGCCAGATAAATGGCATCATAACCTTCTGCTTCCAGGCTGTCAATAGTGAAGTCCGCGCCCAGGCGGGTGTTGAGTTTCAGCTCCACCCCCAGCTTGAGGATGTCGTCCACCTCGGCGTCGATGACCTCGCGCGGCAGGCGGTACGGGGGGATGCCGGTGCGCATCATCCCGCCCGGCTCGGCGTTCGCTTCAAAAATCGTCACCTGGTGGCCGTCCAGGGCCAGGTAGTAAGCGGCCGCCAGGCCCGAAGGGCCGCTGCCGACAACAGCCACCCGCTTGCCGCTGGGACCGGCGGTTTCTTCCGCGGCAGACCCATCAGCTGCAACCCGGTCGCCGGCAAACCGCTTCAGCTGGCAGATCGCCACCGGCTGGCCGTCCACCTGGGTGCGGCGGCAGGCGCTCTCACACGGACGCGGGCAGACGCGGCCGATGATGCGCGGCAGCGGCAGCCGCTGTTTGACCACGCGGATGGCTTCGGCATCGTCGCCGCGGGCGATCGCCGCCAAATAGGCAGGAATGTCAATGCGGGCCGGGCAGGCATTGTGGCAGGGCGGCTCACAATAAGCATTATGGTTCGCCAAAAACTCATTTAGCCGCTCGCGGCGGGCCGCTGCGATCTGCGGGTTCTCGCTGGTAACCTCCATGCCTTCGGCAACCCTGGTCTGGCAGGCCCGCACGATGCCGTCGCCCACCACTTCCACTACGCAAAGGCCGCAGCGTCCGGCGGGGATGAGCTTTGGGTCGTCGCACAGCGTTGGTATCTCGATGCCGTTTGCCATCGCGGCCTCCAGGATAGTCATTCCGGAGGAAACCTGCAGATGCCGCCCATCGATAAACAGGCTGACCGGGGGGCCGCCCTCAGAATCGGAGCGTTGATATCTGGCCTGATTTGCCATCTTTCCTTCCGGTTGGAGTAAAAACGGCCCAGGGGAACAAAAAACCCGGGCGCTCCAAATTGACATTTGGATGGCCCAGGCGCTCGACCGCTTGCAGCCGCACCTTTTTTGCTCAAGGTGCCGAAACGCTCCCCGGTGGTTAAATCCACCTTACGCCAGTCGCGTTTCTTTAGCTTGAAGAAACAGAAATTTACATGAAAAGGCCGCCGTTTGCAAGTGGAATGCAGCCGGGAGCCACACATATGTCTGTCGGCGATATCGGGGGCGGTCACGATAAGATCAACAGTACAGCATGTGAGCCCTGGAAAGGCCACCGCCCCGGCTTATCCCGGCCATGACCGCTACCGGCGTCTTGCCAAGCGAGCCCCGGCCACGGATACCTGTGCTTTTGCCTTCCACAAAGGCTTCGTCCATCTC
>JAJYIM010000005.1 GCA_021790115.1 Actinomycetes bacterium
TTTTCAGCCTCGTCGGTCCCCCCCCGTCTCCAGGTTAAGACGGATAAGATCAAAAATCTGGTAAAGGTCGTGCGGATACAAATCTATATGCCGATTCAGAAGGTTGATATTACGTGCTCTTTTTTTATCAATGTCTTGCTTGCACCAAGGTTTGTGAATAATCGTTATCTCAGAGGGAACATATGCGCATAAATCTCGGTTGGGAACTGTCAGCTTCTCATGAAAAATTCCTTCATACCTAACCTCTGGAGATCTCTTAAAAAGGCGCAGGCTTCTCATTGCTGTCCATTTGGGAGATAACTGTATGAGAACTTCGTACCCCCGGATCTCATCCCGCTGAACCGCCGCTTTTATTTGGTTTTTACTTTGCGGGGCAAGAACTTCATCGGCATCAAGAACAAGAATCCAGTCCCCGCTAGCATGGTCAAGAGAAATATTGCGCGGAATTGAGAAGCTGTCATTCCATTGATGAAAGAAAATCAGAGCTCCAAACGATTCGGCAATCGCGGCCGACTTATCACGTGACCCCGTATCAACCACAATTATTTCGTCTGCTACATCTTTGACACTATTGAGGCATTTTGCCAGATGCTCCTCCTCGTCTCTGACGATCATGCAAAGGCTGATTGACGTAACGTCCATAATCTTCACGCAAAAGAACTTCTCAGGGTGCAGACAAAACGGCCAGATTCAATCTTTTCATTTCATCTATGAACCTCATTATGTCTGCACGCGCCCGCTCCTCATCCACGTCAAATCTGAGGCACACCCCTTCAATAATTTCCTGAATGGTTCTTTCCCCGTCGCAGTTTTTCCATAGAAAGCTCGCCGTTTTATTAAGCTGAAATACCTTCTCCTCGTCATCCTTTATTAAAATAATGAAGAGATCCGACTCGATTTCCCGCCAGGCAACATTTTCGTCAATCCGGTTAATGCGGCATTTGCTGATATCCTCCATGAACATCCTCCAGTGCTTCGATCGGGTCCCAAAAACTTTTATCCCTTTTAAAAAAAAGGCGGTAGTATGGCACCTTTTCCGCCAACTCGTTCACACAATTCAACAAATATTGGAATGCTTGTCTTCGGCCCCCGGATAAAACAGGCTGAGGCAGAAAGATTTCGGGCAGGACTGCGCTTGCAAATTCGTCCCGGCTGCCTTTCTCTATTTTTGCTTCATCGCTTTTATGCAGCGAAAAAAACATTGACAGCGGTCCCCTGCGATCTGAAAGACGGAGCTGCGTCGGGTTGAATGGAATTCCCTGTACAAGTGACCCCTTCTGACTCATGACAACCAAGTTCATGTCGTCGTGAAGCACTTCGCATCTTTCAGAAAAATGGGCAACAGTACTTTTACCGCTCCCCGCGGGCCCAAAAAAGACGTATCCTTTCCCATTTTTGATGACGGCAGAGCTGTGGACTATGAAGGCTTTTTTATCATCCCCCTTCTCTTTAAAGAACAGCGTATAAAAAATACGGCACATTATGCGGTTGAGGAGCCAGATTTCTTCCGTACTGAGAATAGATTCGCTTAACGCAAGCCGACACGTCCTTTTTTTATCGTTCCAGGACCCTTTGATCAGGTCGGGGCCGAAGTTGAATTTATGCTTGTCAACAGAATGCACATAGCTTTTGCCTGACTCGATATTTGGAATATTCTCATCTGACAGAACGGAAACCTTGAGTGAAACGTCGGAAGGCGCTGCCGAGCTAGTTTCATCAAAATGAACCTTAATAAAATCGGCTACGTCTTCGCGCTCACATGTCAGATCAATGATAAAACTGCCAAATTGAACGCGCACTTCGACTTCTCTGGTCATTCAGTTGATATTGCTCCAAATACAGAATCCTGTTTCCACTTTGTCATTCTTGTTTGTGGCCAATCAATCCCGACTCTTATAGGCTAATAAAAGAATTTTTATCTATACTCCAACGCCAAAAAGGCGCTTCCCATTTCTTGAAAGAAATAAAAAGCGCCTTTTTCAGACTTGAATTTCTAGCCTTTTACAATCGCTTGCCGTTGACCGCTGAACTTGCTTATATGAAAGGACTTGCTACTGGCGGCATCCCAAAGCTAAAAGACTCCTCGAGGTCTATTTCTTCAATAACTGGGGATTCATATGCCTCTTTCGTCTTTCCTTCCATTGTTTTCCCCTCCTTCCCCTAAAAACTTACATAAATATTTCACGATCTTCGTAGTTTGTCAATAGAGGTACGATGCTTTCGTTGGCAATGTTTGCTTCGTGTTCTAACGGGAAATGATTAGGCATGGAAAAAATCACAAAAACAGACGAGCAGTGGCGCCGGCAGCTGAGCCGCGAAGAGTATCGCGTAACCAGGAAGGGTGGAACGGAGCGAGCTTTTTCCGGCAAGTACGATGACTTTTTTGAGCCAGGGGTTTTCCATTGCGTTTGCTGCAGGCTAGAGCTGTTCAGCTCCCAGACAAAATTTCATTCAGGTACGGGCTGGCCCAGCTTTTGGGCGCCCGTCGATGAGGCGCACATCAGCACTGCGCGCGACAACAGCCCGCCCGTCCCCCGGACTGAAGTAAAGTGCGCCCGCTGCGGCGCCCACCTGGGCCATGTATTTGCAGACGGGCCTGAGCCAACCGGGCGGCGCTACTGTATCAATTCTGTGGCGCTTAAGTTCGAGCGGGTGGACCAGTTGGCGCCGGCGCCGGGCTCAGGCGCGTCGGCCTGGACTGCCGTCAGGTGGCCTTCCGGGGACCCCGGCTGCGACACTTAAGCGCCGCTTGCGCATGGCTATGCTCAAACCACGGCGCCGGCCGCCCAACGTCAGTTTTTCATGTTGACAAACTGCAGGGGCATTCCCAGATCCTTTGCCTTCAACATGCTGATCACAGCCTGCAGGTCGTCAATCTTCTTGCCGTTAACTCGCACCTGGTCTTCCATGATCTTGGCCTGAACCTTGAGCTTCAGGCCTTTGATCATTTTGACAATCTGCTTGGCGCTGTCAGGCTCGACGCCATCGATAATGCGGATGTCGCGCTTGATCATGTCCCCGGCGGCAGGCTGAATTTCTCCCAGATCCATCGCCTTTGGATCGACGCCGCGCTTGGAAAGGTTGGCGGAAAGATCCCCCAGAACAGCTTTCATCTTCATGCTGTCCTCGGTAAGGAGATGGATGTGGTGGTCTTTCTTGTTCAGCGTCAGCTCCGTCCGCGAACCCCGAAAATCGTAGCGGGTGGCAATCATCTTTTTTGCCATGTTGACAGCGTTGTCAACTTCCTGCATGTCAACCCTGTTGACGATGTCAAAGGTGGCCATCAGCGCTCCTTTCTTTGCTTGCTGACGCTTGTGCAGGAACCAGGTTTCCCGGGAGCAGCATCAACACCAGCATTGCCCACAGCAGCAAGTCCCTCAGTGTGACCTCGCCGACCATAAATTCGCTCATCCCCACCAGTTGTGGATAATGATAAGGATATTCGTACTGGGTCAACAGCAGCGCCACCAGAAAAAGCGCCACGATCATTCGCCTGCCGCCGCCCATCGCGAGCGGGATCAGTGGCAGCAGCCAGATGACGTACTGCGGCGAAAAGACCTTGCCGAACAAGATGAAAGTCAACAGGCTGATGGCCGCGAAGCGCACGATTTCCGCCTGGCCACCCGCTTTGTTTACTCCCGCTTCCCGGCTGGAATGATAAAACGCATAGTATCCCAAAGCCAGCACGGTAGCCAGCACAAGCCCGGAAAGCAGCGAAATGACACCCGTGTGCATGGAGACGATATTATCTGAGCCATACGTGAATTCGGTTCTCACGGGAATTTTTAGCAGTTCTTTGGCCCACAGAAATGGCAACGCCCACGTACTTTCGAGCTGCACTGGCCGTTGTAAATGATTAAGGAAGGAGCGCAGCAGCCCGGCGGGCGCCATCAGCGCGTAAGGCAGCGCGATCAGCAACGCCGCCAACGCCATCGCCATCGGGCCAAGCCAGAACCGCTTGCGCCCCTGCCGGTAATCGCCAATGAAATAAAGCGGCGCAAGCAGAACTGGCACCAGCTTCAGCATGATGCCCACGCCCAGGAACGACCAAGCCAGCAACTTTTTCCCTTTTAGGAAAAACGCGAGACTGAGTATGACCAGGAAGGCAATCAGGAGGTCGAAGCGCACCTGGACAAGGCTGCCTGTGGCTACAATCGCGAGCGCGTAGGTTAATAGGACTGCTGCCAGTTGTTTCAGGCTCAGCCCGAAATGCCTGGCAGCCAGGCCCATCAGGACGGTGATGCTGCAGGAAAACACGAGGGTCTCGATTTCAAACCACAAGAAATACCGGTCGAAGTCGGGACCGGAAAACAGCCAGGGAAGATAGAATACCGGCACAACAACTGGAGGATATTCCAACGAGAAATCCCGGTAGGGAACCAAGCCGGCAGCAATCCGCTGAGCGTAAAAATAATAAAGGTGCACGCTGCTTGCAGATTTGTCCTGAAACCAGAAACGCTGGAAGAGGACGAACCATATCAGCACCTGAGCAAGCAGGAAAGCAGCGACGATCAGCCAGAATCCGTATGCGCGAACGATTTGCTTGCCCGACCCGCCCGCTGTGCCGGCGCTTTTGAGGATCCTTTTCATCCACCCCCCCCAGGCAGGCCGCGCCGGCTACGGCGTCAGCGCCTGCTTTAGCTCCAGCGTCAGTGGGTCCATCACGCGGCCCCTTGCCGCCAAGTAGCGCCGGTTAATCTCGATCGCCAGCCGCATGGCGCCGTTGACATCATCGTAGGCTAGCAGCCTGAGCTCGTCCAGGCGCGGCAGGGCGCGCTCCGGTTCGATCATATCGCCAAGAAACAGCAACTTGTCAGAAAGGCTCATTAGCGGATGGCCGGCAGTATGATAAAGCACGGCGCTGAGCACAGCCGCATCATCAATTTCAAGCTCGCGCCGCGCCATCTCCACCGCCAGCCTGCCGTGAAGCAGGATGGGAAACCGGCGGTCGATATCCCGCACAGGCAGCCCCAGCCGCTCGGCGGACTTAAGCATCTCGGCGTCGCTCATCCCGCGGGCGCTGTCATGCAGCAGCGCCGCCAGCTTCAATGGCTCCGCGTCCGCGCCATGGGCCGCGGCCAGGCCAGGTATCAGCTCGAGCACGCGCAGGCTGTGCCGCAGCCGCTCCTCATCAACCCTGGCCGCCAGCCAGGTCCGCACGCTATCTTGCGAAATTTCTTTCATAACAGCAAAGGGCGGCCTTCCGGCGCCGCCCCTGCGCAACACACATCTGCAGCTTCTCATATTTTAACAATAACTGTCCCGGTTATCAGCAAATCGAGAACATCTCCTCAATCTAAAATACTCATTGACGGAGTAGTTAAAATCTAATTCTTTGACGCCGCTTGCCGGCACCTGGCCCACCGACGGCAGCGAAATCCGTTTCACTTTTGGCGCGAGGCCTTCAGCAAAGACTTGAAATCCCGCGGCAGCGGCTTGTCGGCCACGATGAAATCGTAGAGCTGGTCCGCGAGTTGCGGCGACCGGTAGAGGGCCTGCTGCAGGCCCCGCTGGCGGTACTCAAAAAAGTGCTCCGGTTTTACCCTCAGCGCCCTGGCGATAATCCTGATGACTGAATCTGCCGGCACCGGGCGCGAACCGCAGGCCAGGTGATTAAGGTAGCCTGCCGACAGTTTTGTCCGTGTGGCCAGCCGCCGGTAACTGATGTTGCGCAACTCAAGCAGCTCTTTGAGAGCCTCTGGAAACGGCAGCGCCGTGTTGGAAACTTCCTTTGGAGAAACCGGTTTCATTGCTTTAGCGCCTCATTCATCTGGGAGAGAAAGGTCTTCACCGCCCGGCCAGCGATATCGATCTCGCCGGCGTCGCGGACGATGCTGATCAGCTTGCTGCCGATGATGACGCCGTCGGCATGGCAGGCCACCGCGGCGGCCTGCTCCGGGGAAGAGACGCCAAACCCCACAGCCAGCGGCACTTCCGTCTTCGCCCTCACCCGCGCCAGAAACCCAGGCAGCTGACCGCTGAGCGAAGCCCGGGCGCCAGTCACGCCGGCGACCGAGACACAGTATATAAAGCCCGATGCCCGGGCGGCAATCATCTCAATGCGCTCGTCGGTGCTTGTGGGCGCCACCAAGAGGATCGGGTCCACCCCATGGGCGCGGCAGATATCAATAAACTCTGACGCTTCGTCAACAGGAAGATCAGGCACGATCAGCCCGCTGACGCCGGCGGCGGCGGCGGCCTTCACAAATTCCTTCTGGCCGCAGGCGAAAACGCAGTTGTAATATACCAGCAACACCACCGGCAGCCGGCCGCTGTAACGGGACGCCAGCTCCAGCACGTCAACCGGGGTAACCCCCTCGTCCAGAGCCTGCTGCGCCGAAGCCTGCACCACCGGGCCGTCGGCGAGAGGATCAGAGAAAGGAACGCCCAGCTCGATCATGTCGGCGCCGCCCTCAATAAAAGCATCCAGCACGTGTCCGCATGCGTGCATGCTGGGATAACCACCGGTGATATATGGCATCAGCAGCGCCTTCTTCTGGCGGTTGGCAAAGAGCTCCTTCAGGGCGCTCAAAGCAGCTCCAGTGCCCTGGCCGCCTGATAGACATCCTTGTCGCCGCGGCCGCTTAAGTTGACAATTATTAGATCATCGGCTGCAAAGCGGTCAATATGCTTGGCCAGGTAGGCAATCGCGTGCGCACTTTCCAGCGCCGGGATGATGCCCTCTGTTTCCGAAAGCATGGTAAAAGCTTTTAGCGCTTCGGCGTCAGTTACAGAATCGTAGCGCACCCGGCCCTCGTCGTGCAGGAAGGAGTGCTCCGGCCCCACCCCGGGGTAATCAAGGCCGGCCGAGATTGAGTGGGCTTCCATGATCTGGCCGTACGCGTCCTGAAGCACGTAAGAGAGCGAGCCGTGCAGCACGCCGCGCTTCCCCCGCTCAATCGAGGCGCCGTGCCTGCCGCTGTCCAGGCCCTCCCCTCCGGCTTCCACTCCAGTTAACCGGATCTCCTCCTTATCAAGGAAAGAGACGAACAGGCCCATGGCATTGCTGCCGCCGCCAACACACGCGATCAGCTCCGTCGGCAGGCGCCCCTCTGCTTCCTGTATTTGAGCAAGCGCCTCGCGGCCGATGACGCTTTGCAGTTCCCGCACAATTGCCGGATACGGAGCCGGGCCGGCGACGGAGCCAATGACGTAGTAAGTGTTTTCCACGTTTGTGACCCAGTCGCGGATAGCATCGTTCATGGCGTCTTTCAGCGTGCGGCTGCCGGAGCTTACCGGGATGACCTCGGCGCCCAGGAGCTTCATCCGCACCACGTTCAGCTCCTGGCGGTCAATGTCCTTCTCGCCCATGTAGATGGCGCAGGGAATGCCGAACAGGGCCGCCGCCGTAGCCGTCGCCACGCCGTGCTGGCCGGCGCCGGTCTCTGCGATCACACGCGACTTGTTCATCTCCACTGCCAGCAGCAATTGGCCCACCGTGTTGTTGATCTTATGGGCGCCTGTATGGCAGAGGTCTTCGCGCTTAAGATAAACCCGGGGACCGCCAAGCTTTGCTGTCAGACGCTCGGCAAAATAGAGCGGCGTTGGCCGGCCGACAAAGTTCTTGAGCAGTTCGTCCAGTTGGGACTGGAACCCGGGGTCGGCCCGCAGCCTGCCGTATGCAGCCGCAAGCTCATCAAGAGCAGGAATGACCGTTTCCGGAACATAGCGGCCGCCGTATGGTCCAAAACGGGCCGTGATGCTCATCGCTTCATTTCTTTCAAAATGTCAAAGAGCCTTTCCATCTCGCCGGGATCCTTTACTCCCGGCGCCGATTCAATGCCGCTGGAGACATCAACCGCGAAGGGACCGACGGCGTCCAGCGCCTCCAGGATGTTTCCCGCGTTTAACCCTCCGGAGAGAATCAGCCTGCCTGAGCGTGTCTCCTCGGGCAGCGCCGCCGCCAGGCTCCAGTCAAAGATCTTGCCTGTGCCGCCGCGGCGCGCTGGACTATAAGTATCCAGTAGAAGCAGGCCGGTGTCAAACAAGGCAACGCTTTCGGGCAGCCGCGCTTCCCTTACCCGCAACGCCTTGATAACAATGACGCCGGCAAGGCCGGCCGCCCGGCGGCACTCTTCAGGCGTCTCTTCGCCGTGCAGCTGCACGGCCGTCAGGCCGCAGTTACGCACGGCGGCGGCGACTGCCTCCGGAGCCGCGTTGACAAATACTCCTACCTTCTCTATTCCCGCCGGGACGGCTGTCATAATCCGCGCTGCCTGCTTTACCGTCACGCGCCTGGGGCTCTCGCCGGCAAGGATGACGCCCACGGCCCAGGCGCCGGCCTTGGCGGCGGCGGCGGCGTCCCCTGGCCGGGTCAGCCCGCATATCTTTATTCTGGGAAGGTTACCGGCCATTTAGCAGCCCGCCATCTGCCACGCGGCAGGCACAGGCTTTCAGGCTGTGCAGGCACGGGCCTGTGCGAAAAAGAAATCTCCCAAAGGCAGGCAAACGCGCGCCATCTGCCTGATGTGATAAAAAAGCCCGGATAATCCGGACCGCGATTGCACCCTGTATTTGTCTGACCAATTCCCGGCGGCCCTAAAATTTACTCGTGGATGTGAATGGGAGCGCCCAGCGGCACCCAGTTAAAGATGTGATGGGCAGTCTCCACCGGCAGGCCCACACAGCCATGGCTGGAGCGTACCCCGAAAGTAGTAGCCCAGTAATTCCCGTGCATGGTGTAATCGCCGTCGAAGACCATTACCCAGGGAACATGGGGAGCAAAATAGCCGGGGCCCCGCATATCCACGGAGGAAATCTTGGCGTAAATCGTGAAATCTCCCAGCGGCGTGGGGCTGCCGATAGCGCCGCTGGCGCACTGGTAACTTTCAATCGGGTTGCCGTTTTCCAGCAACGTCACTGTCTCGGTGGACACGTTCACGTCTATGGACTTCGACGGCGCCGTTGTGAATGTGGCCTGCATGTCACGATCGACAAATCCTCCGCTGATGCCGTGAAACGCCTGAGCGCCTCCTTTCAGCAGGATCGTGACATCCTGGAGATGATCCCAGCTCTTGGCGGGAACAAACTGCAGCTCATTGGGCTGAGGCCAGCTGAAACTGCCGGCTACCTTGGGCTCAATAGAGACGAGCTGCTGCGCCATCTGCGGATTGGAAACCGGCTCGCTAAACACGATCGTAGGATGCGCATCGGTGCTGGCGTTGGTGACGCTGTCGGCAGGCGAGAATGTCACACCCAATGAGGGCGGCGTGCTTAAGGTCGCGGTCACCGGCTGATTCATCTGGACGCCGTTCTTCGAAGTGGCCGCGGTTATCGTCAGCGCATATTTCTTGCCCTGCTCAAACTTGGCCAGGGAGATAATCGCGGTGCGGCCGTCGTCGCTGACTCTGGACGTGCTCTTTACGCCGTCCAGCTTATAATTAAAACTGCTGATGGGGATATTCCACTGCAGCTTCAGGTCCTGGCCATTCTTGACAACCAGCCCATCCTTGCTCACGACCGGCATAGGCGTGATCAGGGTTGTAAATGTTGATGTTTCCTGCACCTGCCTGTCGGCAATGCCGGATAGCCCAATCTTCTTGACGGTGCCGCTGACCGTGACAGTATACTCTGCATCCGCCACCAGCGGATTTGATCCATCAGCCGCTACAAATTTGCCATTTTGCAAATGGCCTGCAATTATCCGTCCGTTGTCCCGGGAGCCGTCCGGGGCAATTTTCTTCTCCAGCACGCTCACCGAAGTGATCGCGGCGCCCCAGTGGCTGGCGGCAATTTCAAGCGACTGCTGTGAGGGGTTTATCTCGCTGGCGCCATTGGCGGGGCTGATAGCAATCCCGGGCGGAAAAACCACGAGCACCAGGACGACGGCAATTATTACCAGGGCAATAATAAACCCGGCCACAAGGGCAGCCAGTTTCCTTGGAGCCATCGATAAAAACCGTGGCATCTTTGGTAGCTCAGCTTGTTTTGCAGCCTCTCTGCCCAGCTTAACCGCCCTGCCTGATGCTTGATATGATAATTAGGCCTTCCGAAACTGCTGCCGGAATAATACTTTAGAATCTACCCTGCCGGCGCCACCGTCTAACCCCCGCTTGCCGGTATCATGTTGCCACTTGCCTTTTTGACAACAAGCCTGCCGGCGGCTGTGCCCCAAATTAAAAAAGTATAACAATTGCAGCAGTTTGTTTCCAGATAATTTATAATTACTGCAAACATTTTACGAGTTCCTGCTTATTTTTTTACAATTTGCTTTCGGGGGGCTGCCATGATTGCCGCCCAGGCAGAATCTGGCGCAAATTATGATGGAATTGAAGCGGGAAAAAATTTTGGTTAGCGGCTGCCTCGCCGGGCTCCCCTGCAGTCATGACGGCCAGGGGCGCCTCAACAAAACGGTCAGGCGCCTGGTTGATGATGGCGCCGCAGTGCCCGTCTGCCCCGAGCAATTGGCGGGCCTGCCTTCGCCGCGTGAAATGGCCGAGATTGATGGCGGTGACGGAACCGGCGTCCTGGACGGAAAAGCCCGCGTCCGCTCGCGCCCGGGAAAGGATCTGTCGGCCGCTTTCACCAAAGGCGCGCAGGAAACGCTTAAGCTTGCCCGCCGCCACAGCTGCCGCATGGCGGTGCTTAAAGCCAGAAGCCCCTCCTGCGGCCGGGGACAGATTTACAACGGCAGTTTCCGTGGCCGGCTGAAGTCCGGCAGCGGCGTCACGGCGGCTCTGCTCATGCGCGCCGGCATTGAGGTTGCCACTGATGAAGAAATATAAAGCAATCGCGCTGCTCTCCGGCGGCCTGGACAGCCGCCTGGCCGTCAAGATGATGCTCGATCAGGGCATTGAGCTGGAAGCGGTCAATTTCGTCACCGCTTTTTGCACCTGCACCGCCAAGAGCAGTTGCAAATCCGAAGCCAGCAAGGCGGCGGCGGAATTTGGCATCCCGCTGAAAGTTCTCAACGCCACGGACGAGATCCTGACAGCGGTGAGGGAGCCCCGGCATGGTTTTGGCCGCGGCCTCAACCCGTGCCTGGACTGCCGCATCAGCATGTTTCGCCGGGCCGGGCGGCGCATGCGCGAAACTGGCGCCGGCTTTATCGTCACGGGCGAGGTCTGGGGAGAGCGCCCGATGTCGCAGCGCCCGGATGCGATGCGCATCATTGAGCGGGAGTCCGGCCTGGAAGGGCTGATCGTGCGGCCGCTCTGTGCCCATCTGTTCGAACCCAGCCTGCCGGAGCGCGAGGGCTGGGTCGACCGCGGGCGGATGATGGCAATTGCCGGGCGTTCGCGCAAGCCGCAGATGCAGCTGGCGGCGGAGCTGGGGGTTTATGACTATCCCTGCCCGGCGGGTGGCTGCCTGCTTTGCGACCGCAACTTCTCTGCCCGCCTGCGGATGCTGCTGGCGGAAAACCCGGAGCCCGGGATTGCCGAGATCCAGGCGCTCAAGCTGGGGCGGCTATTTATCTCCTCCAGCGGCAGCAGGATCATCATTCCGCGCAACGAGGAAGAAACCAGCCGGCTTGAGGCTCTGGCCCGCCCCGGCGACATCATCATGAGCGCCGATGGTTTCGCGGGCCCGACGACGCTGATAAAGGGAGCCGGCGACGGTGATGGCAGCATCGAGGAGGCGGCGGCGCTGACGGCGCGCTACGGCCGGGCAAGGGAAGAGGAAACAGTATCAATAAGCTGGCGCCTCGCCGGCGCGGCAGAGAAAACGGCAGAATCATTGCAGGCCTTGCCGGCAACGGGCCGGCGGCTGGCCGGCACGCTGGAGCGCCTCTGACAAAGCGGTTTCAGATACAATGAATCCTTTAATAATCATTAAAATCTAAGTTATTGATGATTGCGCTCCGAAACAATAAACATAACCAAGAGAAGCGAGGGGGAGAATAAGTGCAATCCATAATTCCTGTTTTTGGCTCACGTTATCTTGATTCCTGCTCCGGCGGTTGAGGGCCAAGCTGGTCTCTGGAAGAGGTCACCGAAACTATTAACAGGCAACTGGCCCACGATTTTGACGGCGGCGCCAGGTTGCGTTATGTCGATTTTGATTCCCATGATCTTGCCGAATACCCTGATGTGCGCCAAAAAGTTAAGCAAGGCTCCATCGAGCCCGGCGCCATTATGATTGAAGGCAAGCTCGTTAACATCTGGGAAATCTCTTACACCAGGCTGCTCGCCGAGTTTGAGCGGCTGGGGGCAAAAAAACAGTAAGATTCCGCCTCAAGGGAATGTCCCGTTCCGACCGGCTGTCAAAGTATTTTGGCTTTGCCTCGCAGCGGATTGCCTTTTGAGACAAAATCCAGTTACTTGATCCGCTTTAGCAGCACCGGCACTTCTGTTTGCCTCAGGATCCCCTTTACCGTTGCCGCCCGTTCGCCTGCCATCTGCCCGCGCCAGATGAGAGCTATCATGTCCTCGTGTTGCTCGCGCGCAAAGGCAAGAGTCTCGGCAACGGTGCCTCCCGTCCGGTAGACGAGACGGATGTTTGCTTCGGGTTGCCGGGCCGCGAAGCGGCGCATGAACTCATCGGCCCATCCTGACCAGTCGTAATGAGGCCGGTCAAGATATCTGGGGCCGGTGAATGCACCTGCTTCGACGGGCTGCCTGGCGCTGACGGCAACATGAAGCACGTCAATATCCGCTCCCATCATCTGCGCCAGGCTAAAGACCTGGTCCACCTCGCTTGCCGTCACCGGCGAGCCGTCATGAGGAATCAGCATCCGGCCCGGCTGCCAGTCGCGGTCGGGTGTGCCCTGCCTGAGCGGGCGCACCACCATCACCGGGATATCGCATTGCTGAATCACGTTCATGGTGACGCTGCCGGCAACGAGCCCGGCATCGTGCGTTCTGCCATGGCTAGACATGACAATCATGCTGGCGTCGAGGCTGGTGCCCAGCTCCAGAATGGCATTGACGATTTGACCGGTAGGTTGATGAAAAATGATTTTTTTGGTGTTGACCTGGCCCAGATTGAGCAGCCGCAGCAGCTGTTCTTCCGGCTGCGGCTCCTTGCCAACGTAAACAACGTGCAATGACGCCTCCAGCAGCCGCGCCACGGCCTCGGCGGCGCCGAAGGCCCGGGCGGCTGTGCGTGAGCCGTCCAGAGGAATGATGATCGCGCGCTGGTAATTACCATTGTCAGGATGATTTATCAAAAAGGCCTCCCTTCTCCCCGGCCGGCCCCTGATCGCCCGGCAGCGCAACAACGCCGGCGCCGGGCTCGGCGCCGGGCCGCTTAAAATCGCCCCAGCCGTCTCCCCCCCAGCGTGAAACATAGCTGCCTGCCGCCAGAGGCGTCAGCCGGCCGCCGAATATTCCTAACTTAGCCTCCCCCTCTCCCGCAATTTCCACACCGGTTTCAGCCTCCCGCCTGACGGTGAAACGCAACTGCATGTTTCGCCAAAGCAGCGTGAATTCGATTTTGCCCCATTGCCCGGGCAGCCGCGGGTAAACGTAAATGCCTTCCCTGGTTATCCTGACGCCGGCAAAACCCATAATCACCTGTTGCCAGAGCCCGCCCAGCGCCGCCACGTGAATGCCGCCGGCGGCATTGCCGTAGGTCAAGTCAATTCTTGCGCCCCTGCGGAAATAATGCCAGGCAGTCTCCATCAGGCCCAGCCGCGCGGCCACCAGGCCATAAATGGCAGGCGAGAGCGAGCTGCCGTGGCAGGTGCGGGGCTCGTAATAATCAAAGCTGTTTCTAACGGCGGCCGGATCAAGTTCCTCTTCCAGCAGGTAAAGCGCCATGACAACATCGGCCTGCTTGACAAGCTGGGAAGCGACCGTGCGCTCGTGGCCCAGCAGCACGTCAACCGGCGCCCAGCGCGGCTCCAGCCGGCCAAGGTCAATGTCCTCCAGCTGAAAGTAGCCGCCAAACTGCTCAATGACGCCTGCGGCTGTGCCTGTTGGCGCGCCGGCAGGTCCGCCCTTGGCGTCGGCGCCGCGCGCCGCCTCCGTGAGCCCGGCTTCTCTCGGGCCGGCCGGCAGTGGCTTTTTTTCTGCACGCTTGCCGGCCACCCGGGCGGCCGGCCCCAGATGCATGCCGGCGGCCACCTGCCGCCAGCGCGCAGGCTCGCCGTCGTCAAACCCCAGCTTTTCCGCCAGCAATTGCCATTCCTGCGGCCACCCGGCCTTAAGCCACTCCACCACCTCGGCGGCGCGCCTTAAATTCCAGCGCGCCGTCAGGTTGGTGTAAAAGTTGTCATCCACACCCTCGTCGTGATACTCATCCGGGCCTTCCACGCCGAGAATATGGAAAACCCCATCCCTGGCGGTAACGCGGCTGGCCCAAAAGCGGGCGGTCTCGATCAGCAGCTCGGCGCCGGCGCCGGCCATGAAGCTGTCATCGCCGCTGACGTTCCAGTACAACCAGGCGCCCCAGGCAACCGCGGCGCTGATGTGGTGCTCGAGCTTGCCGGAAAGAACGGGCACAACCTCGCCTTTGGCGTCAAGCACAGCAGCCGGCGTCATGTCCGCGCCCGTAGCGGTTGCCTCCCAGGAAAAAAGCGCCCCGGCATAACCCTTTTTGATTGCATTGCCGCGGGCCGCAGACAGGGTGTGGAAACGGTACATGAGCATGTTGCGGGCCGTAGGCGGATGAGTGAAGATGAAAAAAGGCAGGATAAACATCTCTGCGTCCCAGAAAATATGTCCCTTGTAGATGGACCCGGTAAGCGCCCGGGCGCTGATGGAAATCCGCTCGTCATGAGGATTGCCGGCGCTGATCAGGTGATAGCAGGCAAAATTAAGCCACTGCTGACTCTCCGGGTCATCCACGCTGATGGCGACTGCGGCGCGCCGCTGCCGCCACGCCTCTGCCTGATCCAGCAACAGCCCGGTGAATCCGCGCTTGCTGAGCCGGCCTGCATGTGACCTTGCCTCCTGGGCGGGGCCGGCGCTTTCCCGGGAAGTGTAAATGCCGACGTATTTCTCAATCGTGACCGGCTGCCCGGGCGCGGCCCGCCAGCGCCAGTTTTCGAACACCCCCGAATCGTCCGACTGGCTGTCCCGGGCCGGCTCGATAAAACCCGGGGCCGCGGCGCTCCTTTGATGCTGGACCAGAGTTATGCCCGTATATGCCGTCCGGGCTTCAATAAAGACGCCGCCGTTTTTCCCCGCATCTTTTTCGATAATCTGCAGCGCCGGAACACAGCCACCACATATCTTTAATCCGGTCTTGAGGTGGATATCGCCGCGGTAATTTTCCGGCCTTACCGTTACTCTTTCCACGAGGCCATGCGGATCGGCCAGCGGTGCAAAGCGGGTGAACCTGATCAGCGTTATCCGGTTGTCATGTCCCCGGTGGCGCCACTCGCGGAAGAGCACACCCCTGCTCAGGTCCAGGATGCGCCTTTGTTCCAGCAGACTTTTCTTGGCAGCGTACAGGTGCTCACCGTTGACAGTGATGCGCGTGAAGATCCAGTCAGGCGCCACGATCAGCTCTTCAATCGATTCTTCGCTTGTTTTGTCGTACAACCCGGCTACCAGCGTCGCCGGCGCCGAAGACCTGACCTGCTCCGCCAGGGAGCCGCGGCTGCCCAGATAGCCGTTGCCAATGGCAAGCAGGGACTCAATTTCGCGCTCCCGCAGATGATTAAAACCGGTCTCTTCCAGCACGGCGGCCGGGTCATCTGCAGGCAGCAGTTGCCGGTGCAAGCGGATCTGGGCCTGCAGCAGCTCTAAAAAACAGGCAGGGCCGCCGCCTAAATACCGGACCTGGGCAGGAACGCCGTTGGGCTCCGGGCCCACGGAGATATAGGTGGAGCCAGACGGCCAGTCTTCAGCTTCGGCGGCAGGGCCGGCTGCACCTGGCGCGGCCAGCTCGGGCAACACCATGTGAAAATCGCTGCCCTCAAAGCCGGCCACGGGTCCAAACTCGTCGCCGCCAATGAGCATGTCTGCAAAGGGAATATTTCTTTTGCGGCAAAGCTCGCCGGCAATCCAGCGCATCGAATCTGACTTGTCGGTGAGGCCGACTTCGATGTGCTTGACGTCGCTGGTGACCCGGGCCCCGGCGAGGCCGAAGCGCCGGGAGTAATAGGCAGTCAGCTCAAAAGCGCTATGGATGCCGCCGGCAAAGCCGCCGTCCCGAAGGCGGGCTTCCGTTTTTTTGATAAGCTTGCCGATCTGTGATTTGGGCGGGTCCGGCCATTCGGGAATGAGGTCAATCTTGCGGCGGTTCAGGCGGTCGAAAACCACTGCAACGGAGACGCGGGAGCGGCCCTCGATGTCCTGCCTGACGGCAGTGGCGATCCGGTCCAGTAGCTCATTTTCGTGTGGAGTCGCTTCCTTGTGGTAAATGAGCATAGGGGATCCGCCTTCGTCAAAACCGTACACTTCCGAGCCCCGGTTGGTGCAAACATGAAGGCGGCGCTTGTGGGGGCTGTTAATAAGAGAGCACACCTGGCGGTCGATGTTGCCAAAGTTAGTGCCGGTGACAATGACAATGAAAACTTCCAGCTCAAGCAGCTCTTCCAGGGCGGCCGCCACCGGGGCGGCGTCGGCGCGCCGGTCGCTGACGGCCGTGCCGTCCCAGTCAAAAGCAATTATCCGGAATAAGTGCTGAGCCGCCTGCGGAAACGCGGCAAGGCAACCAGGCATAATTTCCCCCCGGGCGGTTTACAATGGTTGGCTTAAACCTGCAAGTAGCCTATCCCAAGCCGGCGGGGTTGAAACGCGCCTGATTAGCCTCAACAACGCGTAGATGGCAGACTTTCGGTAGATGGCAGGCTTTTAGCCTGCCTTTGGGAGAGTTTATCTACGCAAAGAGAAGCCCTCATCTGCACAGGCTAAAAGCCTGTGCCTACCAAGCTAGGCTCTAAAACCCGTAAGACGCGGGCAGGAAAAGATGGTAAAGCCCGCTGAAGACGCTGATCAGGTTGAACTGGATCATGATAAAGAAAAGCAACATAATAAAAAGCATGCCGTACTGATCCAGACGGATCCAGCGAATGTAAGCCTCGCGGTTTAGAAATCCACCCAGAATGCGCGACCCATCCAGCGGCGGCACCGGAATTAAGTTAAACGCCATCAGGATCATATTCAGCTGGAAGACCAGAAACAGAACGCCAAGAAAGGTGCTGTCCACGGGGACCGGATACAGCCATTTCAGCGCCAGCGCCGTCGCTGACGCCAGCATGAAATTGGCGGTAGGCCCGGCGGCGCCAACCCACATCATCCCCCTCTGGGGATTTTTGAAATAGCTCGGGTTGATGGGGACGGGCTTGGCCCAGCCAAACAGCATGCTGCCGCCGGAGAGAAAATAGGTAAGAAAAAGCATCAGCGTCCCCAGCGGATCCAGGTGCCTGACAGGATTTGCCGACAGGCGCCCCCGCTTCAACGCCGTCTCGTCCCCGAGGCGGAAGGCGACATAGCCATGGGCCACCTCGTGGAAAACCATCGAGACCAGCAGCGCCGGCAAGGTTATTAAAAATCGCAACAGAAGTTGACTGCCTAACATTTAAGCTTTCGTTTGTCCGGTGTCTGCACAGGCTGGAAAGCCTGTGCCTACCGTTCTGATTGTGTCTACCGTCTTGCTTGTTTGGCGGCCGCCAGCCGCCGGGCGGCGGCGAGCTGCTCCTTGCGGTCGCCAACCTCGCCCTCGATTTTAAGCCGCCGCACCTCCGCCAGGATCTCCCCCAGTTCAGGAGATTGCTTAAGCCCGGCGGCTATCAGGTCGCGGCCGCTAATGCTTATATCAATAAATTTAAGCTCTGTTAAGTAAAGCTCCAGCAGGGCGGCGGCCCCATCGTCCCTGGTCTCAGCCCAGGCCAGTAAAACCGCTTCAGGAGGCACGCGCGCCAGCATCTCATAAACAGCCGAGCGCGAAAGTTTTTCACCACCAAGGCGGCTCAAAATCTGGCGCGCCACCACGACGCCGCTAATGATCCGCTCGGCGTCCGGGCGCTTCAGTTTTAACCGCTCTGCCCAAAGCTCGAGTTGACTGGCTTCCATTTTCCTGGCCAACGCGGACAGCCGCAGGCACCAGGGCTTGATCTGGTCAAGCAGCCGGAAGCGGCGCGCGCCCGCATCGGCGCGCCTGACCAGCTCCGCGGTGGCGGCGTCCATCAACAGCGCCGGATGGATGGCGGCAGCCAGGCCCAGCTCGCCGATCCTAAGAATAGTATGCTCCACTTCCGGCTCCGAGAACAACCAGACAAGCTCGTCCCTAAGCCGCGCCGAAGAGAGGTCGCCAACCAGGTTCATCTCCACGCAGCCGCGGGCCAGGCCGAGCGTATGCCGGTTCATCCTGAACCCAAGACGGTTCTCATAACGGATAGCCCGGAAAATGCGGGTCGGGTCCTCAATGAAGCTGAGGTTATGCAGCACCCTGATCACCCGCTCCTCTATGTCCTTAAGGCCGCCAAAAAAATCAAGCAGGCGGCCGAAGTCATGCAGGCCCAGTGAAACCGCCATGGCGTTGATGGTAAAATCGCGGCGGTAGAGGTCGCGCTTAATGGAGGCATGCGCCACCGTTGGCAGCGCCGCCGGGTAATCATAAAACTCGGTGCGGGCCGTGGCCACGTCCACGCGCATCTGCGGTTGCGTGTCTTGGAGGATGATCACCGCCGTGTTGAATTTATGATGAGCCCGCACCCTCCCCCCCAGCTCCGCCGCCAGCCGCCGGGCAAACTCGATTCCATCACCTTCCACCGCGATGTCAACATCGTTGTTGGGCTCGTCGAGGATCAGGTCGCGCACGAACCCGCCTACCAGATAGATACCGCGGAAATCCACGCTTAGGCGCCCGGCGGCGTCCAGCAGCGGCTTCAGCTCCGGGCGCGCCGCCAGCCGGCCGCGGAAATTTACGCCCGTGCGGGCCGCCGCCTCAGCGGCTTCTTCAATCTGGGCGCCGTGCAGGGTGCGAAGAATATCCGTGCGGGTGACGATTCCGGTCACCTCAGCAGCAGCGACCTGGCGCGAGCCGGCCGCTGCAGCGCGCACGACCGGGATGCGCCCCACCGTGCCGGTTGCCATCAGGCGGCGCAGCTCGTGCAGAGGGGCGTCCTCGGCCACGACCTTGACTTCCCGGGACATGACGCCCTTGACAGGCGCATGCCCCAGTTTGTGCGCCAACGCCTTATCCAGGTCCTTGCGCGAGACAACGCCGGCCAGAAGGCCGCCTTCGCTGATGCTGACGCCGCTGTGCCCATGGCGGTGGCAGAAGGCCAGGGCTTCGGCAATCGCCATCTGCGCGTCAATAAAATGAACAGGATGGGACATGATGTCGCCGGCGCGCAACGGCTCCTCAACCACCCGGGGCAGCGCCGCAAGCAATGCCTGCCGGGCCTCTTCGAGGCTCTTGCCCTTGATGATAGCCGAGGCGGCCTGGCTGTGCCCGCCGCCGCCGACCGCCGCCAGCGCCCGGGCCACATTCAGAAGGCGACTCTTGCTGCGCCCGACAACGAAAATGCGGTCCTCCATTTCCACGGCCACGATCAGCGCCTGGCAATCAGTGACGTCCATGATCTTGTGCGCCACCACGCTCAGGCCCTCGACGTATACCGGGCTGCGCACAGCGGCAAGGAACACCTCCACGTCATCGGCCGAGGCGGGCTCCAGGCGGTCGACGAGCAGCAGCAGCAGCTGCCGCTGCCCCTCACTGAGAGGGTTGTGCAGATATTTGCCAATCAGGCTCTGGCTTGCCCCCAGCCGCATGCAAAGCGCCAGGGCCTCGGCGTCGCGGGCGGTGGTGGTCGGATAAGTGAGGGAACCGGTGTCCTCGTGAATTCCCAGGGCGAAAATGGTTGCTTCCAGCGGCGAGACCTCCACTTTGCGGTCGTGGATGATCTTCAACATGGTTGTCACCAGAGAGCCGTCTTCGGAAAGAACATAGTTGTCCTCCGAGACAAATGCCGGCCGCTGTGACGCGGCCCTCAGGCGGTGATGATCAAAAACAATTGTCTCGACTGCCTCGTGGCCGCAGATTTTCTCAAACTCGCCCAGGCGGTTGCAGTGAATCGTGTCAACCATGATCAGGCGCTCAAGGCGCTCAAAATCAACCAGGGATGTGTCCACCGTGTCGATCTCATCCGCATGCAGGTTGTAAAACTCGCGTACGTTGCGGTTAAGTGACCCGGGGAAGCAGATGCGGGCTTCGGGATACAGCCTGCTGGCGGCCACGGCGGCAGCAAAGCCGTCGAAATCGGTATTTGTGTGGGTAACTATGATCTCGGGGATGTTCACGGACTTCTTTACGCGAAAAACGTCCTGGCCAGCTCCCAGAGCTCCGGCCGCACCAGTTTGCGCTCGCCAACCGCCACCGCAAGCGGCACAGACACGATCTCGTCTCCCTGAAGGGCGGCCATCTGGCCCCACTGCCCTGCCTCAACCATCTCAGCCGCCTTGATGCCGTAGCGGGTGGCGAGGATGCGGTCATGGGCCGTAGGCGTGCCGCCGCGCTGGATGTGTCCCAGCACTGTCGCGCGGGTCTCGAAACCGGTGCGGCGCTCAATCTCCTTGGCCAACAGGTTGGCGACGCCGCCCAGCTTGACGTTGCCGAAGGCATCAACCTCTTCAGACTGCGTCACCAGCTGTTCCTCACCTTCCCTGGTCAGCAGCTTCGCGCCCTCGCTGACGGCGACGATATTGAAGTTCTTGCCGCCCCCACGGCTGCGGCGCAGGGCATCGCAGACCTCGGCCACCGAGACCTCAAACTCAGGCAGCATGATGACGTCGGCGCCGCCGGCGATGCCGGCCATCACAGTGATCCAGCCGGTGTGCCGGCCCATGATCTCAACCACGATTGTGCGGTCGTGGGATTCGGCAGTGGTGTTCAGGCGGTCGATACACTCCGTGGCGATCTGGACCGCGGTGTCGAAGCCGAAGGTGTAGTCAGTGCCGGAGAGGTCGTTGTCGATTGTCTTGGGCACGCCCACCATGTTCAGCGAATATTCGCCGTGCAACTTGTTGGCGACCCCCAGGGTATCATCACCGCCGATGGCGATAGTCGCCCAAATATCATTTTGTTGCAAATTGTCAACGAGCAGCTCAGCGCCGCCTGACTGCTTCATCGGATTTGTGCGCGAGGTGCGCAGGATGGTGCCGCCCTTGGCCAGGATGTCAGCCGTGGATTTAATGTCAAGCGGCATGTATTCGTTTTCCAGCAGCCCGCGCCAGCCGTGCCGGACGCCGACCATCTCAAAGCCAGCCTTGACCAGCTTCAGGGTGGCGGCGCGGATGACTGCGTTAAGCCCCGGACAGTCGCCGCCGCCGGTGAGGATTGCAACTTTCTTTGCCATCTGACAACCTCCGTTTTTTAGCCTGTTGCCGGTTCGAGGCCTGCCACAGGAGCCCCGAAATTTCTCAAGGCGAATAATATCTCTGGAGGCTTGATAATAAAACCTTCCCTGCCCACATTTCCATTTCGAACAGTCGGGGCGGCCGGGAAAATAAGAAGAAAATCTTATGAATTTATTAAGCAATACTGGAGAGAATGCGGCGCAATAACATATTGTTTAAATACACCTAGAATAGTAAGATTATTATTGCCTGTCCCGGCTGGAAACTTTTAAGGCAGCTTTGCAAACAGCCGAGATAAGTAACAGGCGCCAAGGGACCACACAGGTCGCTTGAGCGCCGCCGGCTTTGCTCGTGCGGGTAAGAGAGACCAGCGCAGGTCGACAGCCATGTGCCGTAAATGTCTTTCGCTGTGCCTCCCGCCCTCCACAGGTGGACGCGCGGGCAACTGATTTCCCGGGGACGTGATGCGGGCCAAAGCGCGCATCACGTCCCCGGCCCAATTTTTGGGGACGCAGTGCGGGCGTTGTCAACGTCAAGCCCCGTCCTACATGTAAACGTAAACAAGGCCAACCAAAGGCACGCTGGAAGCCTGCCATATACCGAATAATAATTATTCTTCGAATTTGATGACTTCGCGGCCCTTGTAGGTGCCGCAGGTGGGACAGACGCGGTGGGGCAGCTTGAAGCTATGGCATTGGGGACAAGTGTTTACGCCCGGCGCCTGAAGGGCGTCGTGCGAGCGCCGCTGGTCGCGGCGCGCCTGTGAAGTTTTTCGTTTGGGGACAGCCATTTAATTAGTTTCAGGTTTCGGGTTTTAAATTTTGAATTTCGAGGAATTTGCCAGTTCCAAAAAGGAAGGATAGCACATTAGTCCGCTGCCTTCCACTGCCTCAGCTTTCCCCAGCGCTCATCAATCGGCGGCTTGCAGCCGCACTCCCCGGCATTGAGGTTGACGCCGCACTGCGGGCATAGCCCCTTGCAATCCTCCCGGCATAGAATCTGCGGCGGCAACAACTCGGCGATGGCGCTGCGTGCCCACTCGGACAAATTCAGGCTTCCGTCCTCCATAAACCAGAGCGACGGCTCTTCCTCCTCCCCGGTCTCCGCCACCGGCGGCAATTTGGTCTCGAAATAATCCTCTGCCTTGACATCAAGGTCAAGGTCGGCCCGCTCCAGGCAGCGCCAGCAGACGCCCTCGAGGCGGCAGCTGAACCTAAGTTGCGCCGCAAAGCCCTCGCCTGCATAGGTGACCGTCAGCCGGGCCGGCACCACTTCGGGAACGAAACCATAATCACGGCCGGCCAGCCTGAGCGGCGGCAGGTAGAGCTCCAGATCAAACGTGCGGGCGGCGCCCGCCCTCGGCGGCACCAAGGCAAGATCAAAAGTAGTGGGTTTGCGCTTGGGCATGAAAGAAAAAGTTTCGAGGCTGCTTCGTGGACTGACCGGGAAACCGGACCCGCGCAAGATTTATTCTGCTTCTTGTGGCTGCTGCTCTTCCTCGCCGGTCTTTCCCTGGAGCCGCTCGCGGCCGCGCCTGACCGCCGCCAGGAATTTCTCTAGGTTTACTTCCAGCGTCTCCAGAACCTCGTCAGCGTAATCCTCGGCACCCAGGCGGATCTCACGCTCGCGGGCGCGGGCGTCCTCCATGATCTGGGCGGCGTTGCGCTCGGCCATTTTTACAACTTCCTGCTCGGATGTCAGCCGCTCCGCCTGGTCGTTTGCCTCCTTGACGATGCGGTCGCTTTCTGTCTTGGCCTCAGCCAGCATCTCCTGCCGCTCCTTGACGATCCAGCGCGCCTGCTTGATCTCCTCCGGGATCGTGGTCCGCATCTGGTCGAGGATGTCATAAATCTCCTCGCGCTCAATCATGACCTTGTCGGTCATCGGCATCGGCCGGGCGTTGTTGACTATTTCATCAAGCTTGTCTATTAAAACCAGTACGTCCACTTTGCCTCCAGGGTTCCAGGTTTACTGGAAAAGCTCAGCAAGCCGCCCGGCCACCACCGGTGGAACCAGGTCATCAACCTTGCCGCCAAATTTTGCTATCTCCTTAACGCCGCTGGAGCTTAAAAAGCTGAACTCCGGCGACGCCATCAAATAAACTGTTTCTATGTCTGGGGCCAGTTTCCTGTTAAGCTGCGCCATTTGAAATTCGTATTCGAAATCGGAGATGGCCCTGAGGCCCTTCACCAGCGCCCGCGCCTTCCATTTGCGCGCGAAATCAACCAGCAGGGTGTCAAAGACATCGACTTCGATATCTTCCCCCAGCGATGCTTTTAAAAACGCAGCCCGTTCTCCAGCGTCAAACATCGTTTCCTTGCGCGGCTCGGCCACCACGCCGACCACTACCCGGGAAAAAAGGCCGCCGGCGCGGCGGATAATGTCAAGGTGCCCTTCGGTGACCGGGTCATATGTGCCCGGGCAGACGGCAATAATATCGGAAAAATCTGCCATGAGAGCGTAACCCCTAGTCAGCCTGAAACAGCCGAACCCGCGTATCGCCGTACATTTTGCTGGCAAGCAGCCTGAAAGGAAGAATCACATCCTCGCGGGAATCAAACTCAATTACGACCCTGCCGCCAGGCGCTGCCACCCGCGGCAGCCAAGTTTCCAGTTCGGCCTCGATAACGCGGTGAATTTTATAGGGAGGATCAACAAAAATCAAATCAAAGCGCTGCTGCTTTTTGGCTGCATCTTTAAGAAAAGCAAGGTAGTCGCGGCGGCTGAGGGCGGCGTTTTCAAGTTTTAGTTTTGTGGTATTACTGGCGATTGTCCTGACGGCCGCGGCGCGGTTGTCAACCATGGTGGCCGCCGCGGCGCCGCGGCTAAGCGCCTCCAGGGCCAGGGCGCCGCTGCCGGCAAACAGGTCAAGCACGCGCAGGCCGGCAACATCTCCCAGCATGCTGAAGACCGCCTCCCGCACCCGGTCGGCCGTCGGCCGCGTCCGCGTCCCCCGCGGCGCGGCGATGATGGTTCCCTTCCTGGAGCCGGCAATTATGCGCATGGAATTTTAATGGACCGCGCCTTCACTATGGCGAGAGTATCGAGGCGTTACTTGCTATGGAAACACCGGCCTTTGCCGCTGTTCTTACCGCCGGCGGCGCCAATGTCCCCAGCGCCGATACCGTATGCGGGCACTAATTCCCGTACAACCAGACTGCTTCCGCCGCGATTGTCGCGAAAAAGCGGCTCCCTTGCTTGAGGGAATCCCATTCTTCTTTAGTGTAAACCAGCAAATCGGTTGGCACCGGCAGACTGGCGAGATCCCATTCAACAGCCCTTTTTTCAAATGGCTCGTTTGAACTATCAATAACCGCAATTAAGTCAAGATCGCTGCCGACGCCCCAGTCACCCCTGGCGTAAGAGCCAAAATATCCAAGCCTGATGACGTCGTTTCTTTGCGTCAGTACATCCCTAGCCCAGCGCCCGGCGGCCTGCCTGACTGCATCGCCGTCAGGCCATCTGAGAACCGGCGAACCCAATAATCGCACCGGCATATTCAAGCGCCCCCTTGCTCTGCAGCGGCCCATAATGCTCAAACGGCGCCCCTGCCGGATGTCCGTTGGGATAACGGGCCGGAATGTAAAAGTTGTCAAGCACTTTGGCTTTCTCGATCAGATCTGCCGGCACTTCAAGCGGCAACTCCTCAAGCAGCCGCGCCACGACGTGCCCCCAGGCTTCCTGGCCCAGATGCAGATGGATAGCTTTCACGGCCTTTTCCGCCGCCTGTTGAGCGGCAAAACATGCCCACTCATGCCGGCCGGCCTTTTGAGAATCACCGGCCTGCTCCAGATCCCGCCTGGCCTGATTTAGCCAATCATGCGCCCTCGTTGGCACAATTTTCCTCCTCCTCAAAAGAGATGAGAACTGCCGGACATTTCACCGCATTTTCAGGATATTTTGGCGGATTTTCATGCCTGTGATTTTACCACAGAAGCAATCCCGATCAAGGAGACACCAAACCTATTTCAGCCCTCCGCCCGTATGTTCGGCAAGCAAGGGGAGAAAAAATAGGTATGGTTTCCCCCTTTACGCCATTCATATCCCTGGCCGAGATTGTCCGGACGAGCTTCCCCCGGATCGTTAACACCACAAATGACAGTCTTCCCTCACCTGTTTGCCCCAGACAGTAATAAATCGACTCTGATTTCGAATGCCCTTCGTCAACGACGATAAATAAAAGCTAGTTGAAGCTTTGACGAATGAAGGGGCTAAAAGCCTATTTCGATAGGCGTATTCTGCTGCGGCCGGCTGCAAAGACCATGGGCTGCGTCCTCGGAGCAAAAAGTCCAGGGCGTACCGCAGCGGGTACGACTGCGGGCTTTTTACTCCTGCGTCCTTGCCCATGGCCTTTTCGCTCGGCCTCGCAACGAATTACCTATCTAAATAGGCTCTAAGCGACATCAATCAGATCCTCCTGAATAAACTCTAGACGTCGCGGCTTGACGGCACGGGTCGAAACAAGCTCAACAAAGCGTAGGCCGATCACTGGATCAACCTCTACAAGTATGTCAATGTCGCTGTCTGCTTGTTGCTCGCCGCGTGCATAAGAACCAAAAAGTGCTAACCGCTTCATGCCCTACCTGCGCTTGAGCTCAGGTTCCAGCCCTTTGAGAATTATTTATAACTTCAGCCCTGGTTTTCATCGGCAATTTCTGATTTTTGCTTGTTTGATGAGTTTTTACAGCTTATAGGGACGCCTCGATCCCTATTTTACGTCATTGAGATGAATTGCGGAACCTATGGACATAATCACCTTACGGCGGAAAAGATGGTGCTTTAATTCACTGGACGGATTTACGGCACGAGGTAACCGGAGCCGGCTTTGAAGATACCCACGCAATCGTTAGCCACGTCCGGAATCAGGCAGCCAGTATTCCAGTTAGTGTCAACAGGGTATTCTCTCGCGACATCAAAAACCACGTTTGCCGTTGACAGGCACTTTTTGCGAGCAGCGGTTTAAGTGTCTGCACAGGCTAAAAGCCTGTGCTTACCGGGCCTGTGCCGGCAACGTCATCTGCGTGGCCTTTAACGTGTTTTTCATCAGCATGGCGATGGTCATGGGGCCGACGCCGCCGGGGACGGGAGTGATGGCGCGCGCTTTTTCCCTGGCGGCCTCAAAATCAACGTCGCCAACAAGTCCCTCGTCGGTGCGGTTTATGCCGACGTCGATCACGGTGGCGCCTTCCTTCACCATGTCGCCGGTAATCATTTTTGGAACTCCCACGGCCGCCACCAACACATCGGCGCCGCGGCAGACGCCTGCCAGGTCCCTAGTCTTGGAATGAGCTATCGTGACAGTGCAGTTTTCAGCCAGGAGAAGCAGCGCCGCCGGTTTGCCGACGATGTTGCTGCGGCCGACGATAACCGCGTTCGCGCCCTCCAGCCGGGCGCCGCTGCGCTTGAGCAGCTCAACACAACCTGCGGGCGTGCAGGGAGGCATGGTCGCTTGTCCGACAGCCAGCCGCCCGACGTTGACCGGATGGAAACCATCCACATCCTTGTTGGGCTCAATTGCCAGAAGCACCTCGGCGGAATCCAGCTGCGAGGGCAGCGGCAACTGTACCAGGATGCCATGGATGTCATCACGATTGTTGAGCTCGTAGACGAGATCCATCAGCTTTTCCTGGCTCGTATCGGCGGGAAGCTCAAATTTGAACGAATTGAAGCCGACCTCCGCGCAGGCGCTCTCCTTGTTGCGCACGTAAACCTGCGAGGCCGGATCCTCACCCACCAGCACTACGGCCAGTCCAGGAGTAAGGCCATGCTTTGACTTTAGCTTCTTTACTTCAGCGGCCACTTCCGCACGGATGTC
Organism: Actinomycetes bacterium; assembly: GCA_021790115.1. GTDB lineage: Bacteria > Actinomycetota > Thermoleophilia > BMS3ABIN01 > BMS3ABIN01 > JACWAD01. The sequence goes on from JAJYIM010000005.1 coordinate 27,010, forward strand.
GGCTGAAATTTGTTTGCCGTCGATTATCTCTGCAGCCATTGAAAACCTCCATTATCTGCATTGACCACAGGGCACTCATATTTCTGACATGCCCGCAATTAGCGCCAGATATTATCAAAAAAAACGCAGGGGCGCACGGCCGGCGTCCTACTGTGAAAATATTTTGTCGAAAAGCGGGGCTGCAGCCGCAACAACCGGCGCCTCATCGCTTAACTCCATCAATGACGTTCCCGCCACCTCAGCTTTAAACAGGCCGGCGTCCTCGGGGATAACCGCAACAAGTGGAAGTTTCAGGCGTTCGATCTCCGGAGAAAGCGCCGCCAGAGATTCATCAGTGGCCCGGTTGAGCACAAACATGCTCTCTCCCACATCTATCTTCATCTCTACTGCTAAATCAAGCACCCGCCTGGCTGCCTGGATGCCGCGCACGCCGGCGTCGGCGATTACCAGCAGCACGTCGGTTTTCCTGGTTGTGCGCCGCGACAGGTGCTCAAGCCCGGCCTCGTTATCCATCACAACATGGCGGTAGCCGCCCGCGAGCCCGTCCATGAAACGACGGATGAGATTATTGACAAAGCAGTAGCAGCCTGCCCCCTCGGGCCGGCCCATCGTCAGCAGGTCAAACCCCTCGCCCTCGGCCAGCGCCTCGCTCATTTTGTACTCGACGAACTGGTCCTTGGTCATGCCGCCGGGGATGTCGCGCTGGCCGGCAAAGCCCTGCTCCCGCAGGGAACCCACGGTCAACCCGACCTTGATTCCCAGGGTCTGACCCAGGTTTGAATTAGGGTCGGCATCGACCGCCAGCACGGGGGTCTGGCCTGCCTGAAGCAGATAACGCACCGCCAGAGCAGCTATGGTTGTCTTGCCCGTCCCGCCTTTTCCTGCCACTGCAATTGCCGCCACAGCAACCTCCTAAACTTGTAAAAAGGGTTAAAAAATGTTTAACATGCGTATGCACATATTATTAAATTGTATACCGTAGCTATAATTAATTATGTCCAAATATAACAAAAGAACACAGGTGCTTTTGTCTGAAGAGCAATACGAGCGGCTGATGCGAGAGGCCAAACAGCGTGGGGCGTCTCTGGGCTCCCTGATTCGTGACGCGCTGGACGAAACTTATCCCGCTCCAGATTACGAACGCAAGAAAAAAGCCCTCGAAAAGATTCTGGCGATGGAAGAGCTTCCGGTTCCAGACTGGGAAACCATGGAAGAAGAAATACTCACCATGCACGATTGGTGTCCCGATGAGCGCGATGAGCAAGCTTGACTCTCCTCAAAAAGAATCGAAGCCGGGTATTTTCTTCCTTGACACCAATGTCTTTATGTATGCTAAAGGAGCTGCCTCACCTCTTCAGCGGCCCTGCTTACAGATACTCGAGCACGCAACTGCCGGCGTCCACACGATCAAGACCAGCGCCGAGGTAATTCAGGAAATTCTGCATCGGTACGCATCGATCGGCCGCAGAAACTTCGGCGTCGAGCTAGCAGAAAGAATCCTTGAGATTTTCGATCCGGTTCTACCTGTTATGCACACCGACATAAGACTCGCCTCTGAATTCATGTCTCGTTACCCGGCCATTAGGAGCCGCGACGCTATTCATGCTGCCGTGGCGATTAACAATGGGATCAGCTGCATTATCAGCACGGACAGGCATTTTGATCTAATCAAAGAAATCAAGCGCCTCAGTCCTGCCAAGTTCTCCAAGGCCGGTTCCCAGCGGGAAAGTTAACCCAGCTTCCGCAGCATCTTCTCCATCCGCGGAAAGTACTTCATGTCCGTGTGCGGGAAGAACAGCGCCGCCATGTACTCATCCATGAATGACTGGTTGTCAGAAAGCTCAATATTTGTCATCATCCGCGCCACCTGCTCTGCCTCGGCCAGCATATCCTTGGAAAACGAGACCAGCCGCGCCCCCAGCAGGGAGCCGTTGCCGACAAAGGTAAATTTCTCCGGCTCCATCTCCGGGAAAAGACCGATGGCGGCGGCGCGGTCCACCTGCAGGTACTTGCCAAAGCCGCCGGCGATGATCACCTGCTCCACAACGTCCATGTCCATGCCGACGCTGGCCAGCAGTGTAGTAATCCCGGCAAAGATGGCGCCCTTGGCCCGCATCAGGTTGTCGATGTCGGGCTCGGTGATGACGATATCCTGCCCGCCGGCCGTGTACTGGCCAGAGGTCAGCACATATTCCCACTGGCCATCCTCGTTTTTACGCAGCCACTCGCCCGCGGCTGCTTCCTTGAACTTGCCGTTCTGGCCCAGGATGCCGGCTTCAACCAGCTCGGCAACCGCATCAATAATGCCCGAGCCACAGATGCCGATCGGCTTCTTGCCGCCAATTGTGAGGATGTGCGGCTCGCCGGTGGACGGCTCGATCTGCACTGCCTCGATGGCGCCGCGGGTGGCCCGCATGCCGTGTTTGATGCCACCACCCTCAAATGCCGGTCCCGCCGAGCAGGAAGTGGCCACCAGCCATTCCCTGTTGCCGACGACTGCCTCGCCGTTGGTGCCGATGTCAACATAGAGAGTGATCTTGTCGGTCTGGAAAACCCCGGAGCCGATAATGCCGCTGACGATGTCGCCGCCAACATAGCTTGATACGCAAGGAAAAGTATACAAATGGACATGATCACAAAGATCAATGCCCAGGCTTGTGGCCCGCACCGGCGGCAGAAAGGCCGCTGCCGGCACATAGGGAGCAATGCGGATATATTTCGGATTTACGCCCAGCAATAAATGTGTCATGGTGGTGTTGCCGGCCGCCACCATGTGCGACACCTGGCAGCGGTCGACGCCCGCTTTTTCCAACACCTGGTCAACGACGGCGCCAACAGTATCGACCACCGCCTGCTGCAGCTTTTTTCTGCCGCCGACTTTCTGCGAGTAAACAATGCGGGTGATGACATCCTCGCCAAAACTGATCTGGCCATTGTATTCTGAGGCCTGCGCGGCAGTCTCGCCCTGGTTCAAGTCAAGCAGTTGCGCATAAATACTGGTTGTGCCAATGTCAAGCACGATGGAGTAGTCCTTGCCGGTCAGGTCGTCCGGTGTCACCTGGATCACTTTCGGCCCCCGGGACGTCTCCACGACGGTGACCGTCACCAGCCAGTCCTGCATGCGCATGGTTCCAGGAAGATCACGAATAACGTGAAAGTCCACGGAAGCGTTCTCGATGCCGTGCTGCGCTTTTAAACCCAACTTCACCCGGTCCAGGTCATTGATGTTGTTGGCCTGATCTGGCGCATCAAGCTCAAGGGCATATTTCTTGACAACAGGGTTGACGCTCCAGCCGCTGACGAGATTGTCCAGATCCTGGGGCGTCAGCACCCGGCCCGGTCCCGGCCGCCGCTCGTGCGTCAGCGCGGCCGAGTCGCCCATGCGGGATTCCTCAGGTATGGTGACGGTCAGATCCCCCATCACCCTGACGCGGCAGGCCAGCCGCAGGCCGGCCCGGTAATCCTCATCCGGCAGCTTGGCGGATTTGCCGCCTTCAAAGTTGCCTTCGATAGCAACGCGGCATTTGCCGCAGGCACCTGTGCCGCCGCAGGAAGCATTGATATGCACACCCTCCAGGAGGGCTACCCGCAGCAGGTTGGCGCCGTGCTCAATGCCTTCGCAGGCAATGTCGCCGGGCTGAAAAATGACAGTATGTAATGATGTTTCCGTCATGCGGTTTGATTATATATTAGATGGCAATTCCCGGGTGACGCTACTTTTCCCCGCCTGGCAGCAGGTTAAATATAAGTCTTGACAAACTAACCAGTAAAATGATGTCACCGATGAGAAGCAAACAAAAATACAACCTCAGCGGCGGCAAGGCCTGGGGCAGGAGGACGGGACGTTATCTGACAATTGCCGGCTGGCTGCCGGCTTACAAGTGCGCCTGGCTGCCGGTGGATATTATCGCCGGCATCGCCCTGGTGGGCTTGCTGGTGCCAGAAGGCATGGGATACGCGGGCATCGCCGGCGTGCCGCCACAAGCAGGACTGTACGCAGCCCTGGCAGGGCTTTTTATCTATGCTCTGTTCGGCTCCAGCAGGCAGGTTGCTGTCTCGGCTACTTCGTCAACTGCGGTCATCGTCGCGGCGACGGTGGGCCCGCTGGCCGGCGCCGATCCTGGCCGATACGCCGAGTTGACCTCGGCAGTTGTGCTCCTGGCGGGTCTGATCTTTCTCGCCGCCTGGCTGGCCCGTCTCGGATTTGTCTCGGACTTTATTGCCAGGCCGGTAGTCCTCGGATTTGTTTTCGGGCTGGCGCTCATTATCATCGTCCGCCAGGCGTCAAAGTTGCTGGGCATCCATGTAAACGAGGGAAACTTTTTTAAGATGTCATGGGAAGTCCTTTCAAACCTCGGACACGCCAATCTGCCGACGCTCACGGTTACCCTGACCGGCCTGGCCACGCTTGTCATCCTCGGGCGCTATGCCAAAAAGGTTCCGGCAGCCTTGCTGGTTCTTGCCGGCGGCATCGCTGCGTCTTACTCGCTGGGGCTGGCCGGCCGCGGCGTCGCTCTCGTCGGCGCCGTGCCGTCGGGATTGCCGGCCCCGTCCCTGCCCGGCATTTCCTGGGGCGACCTCAGCACACTCCTTGCCGGGGCCGCCGGCATCGTTCTGGTTGCCTATGCGGAAGGCCTGGGATCAGCCCGCATGCTTGCCGACAGGCACAAGTATGAAATTGACCCCGGCGCTGAACTGCGGGCGACCGGCCTGGCAAACATCGGCGCCAGCCTTCTGGGCGGCATTCCGGTTGCCGGCGGCCTCTCCGGATCTTCTGCCAACGACAGCAATGGGGCCAGAAGCGAGATTTCCTCGATGGCCGCATCAGCTTTTCTGCTGCTGACCCTGCTGCTGCTGACCCCGCTGTTTCGTCAACTGCCGGAAGCTGTGCTGGGGGCAATTGTCGTCTACGCCGTCAGGCACATGATGAACATCAAGGAAATCATGCGGTTTGCCCGTATCAGGCGGGACAGCCTGAGCATGATCCTGCCGGCCCTTTTTGGCGTGCTCCTGCTCGGGGTCCTGCCCGGGCTTGCCCTGGCTGTTGTGCTCTCATTTGCAGTGATAGCAAACGAGCTGAGCAGGCCGCGCGTTGTCCTGCTGGGCAAAATGAAAAAAACAGGCGCCTGGGTGGACGCCGCCCGCCACCCGGAGGCGCAGCGCTTTACGGGGCTTTCCATTTACCGCATCCAGGGCGTGCTCTTCTTCGCCAGCGCCGACGTGGTTCGCAACGCTATCCGCAAGTCAGTACAAAAGGCCGATCCCCGCCCCAAAACAGTCGCGATTGACCTGGAAGCGCTTTATGATATTGACGCCACTTCAGTAGTCATGCTTGATGACTTATGGCAGGATTTAAACAGCGCCGGCATCAGCGTTGTGTTTACGAATGTCCACCGTCCGGTGCGGGAGGTCCTGAAGCGCGAAGGACTTATTCAGCGGCTGGGCCTGGGGAAATTCTACAGCAGCGTCGATTCGGCGGTGGCGCAGCTGGGCCAGGCCGGTAATTAGAATAGCCCCTTGATCCTCCCCGTCTCCACGTCAATGTCAACATCGACGGCCGCCGGGCGCACGGGCAGGCCGGGCATTGTTGACATCGTGCCGAGAAGCGGATACAGGAAGCCGGCGCCAATGCTGGGGCGGATGTCGCGGATCGGCACCCTAAAGCCGGTGGGCCGGTTCTTCAAATTGGGATCATGCGACAATGACAGGTGCGTCTTGGCCATGCAGATGGGCAAATTGCCGTAGCCGGCCTCGGTGAACAGCTTGATTTTCTGCTCCGCTTCAGGCATGTAATCAACGCCATCGGCTCCGTAGACCTTGGTGGCGATAGTCTCGATCTTCTCCTTGATCGGGGCGTCGTCCGGATAAAGGAAATGAAAATCGCTGGGCCGCTCGCAGGCCTCGACCACGGCGTTGGCCGCCTCGACGCCGCCCTCGCCGCCATGGGCGTGCACAGTAATCGGGTTGCAGGCCTCGGCGCCAAACTCAAGCGCCTTTTTATGCACCAGCTCAACCTCGGCGTCCGTGTCGGCGGCAAACCGGTTTACCGTGACGACAACCGGGATCCCGAACAGCTTCATGTTCTCAATCTGCTTGGCCAGGTTCTGACAGCCTTCCTCCAGCCTGCCCAGATCCTCTTTCTCCAGCTCCGCCCGGTCAACCATACGGCCAAAGCCGTGCATCTTCAGCGCCCTGATGGTGCAGGTTATGTTGACCGCGCTGGCTGAGAAGCCGCCGTAGCGGCAGGTGATATCCATGAATTTCTCGGCGCCCAGGTCGGCGCCGAAACCGGATTCGGTGACCACGTAATCGGCCAGCTTAAGGGCGACCTTGGTAGCCAGCACAGAGTTGTTGCCGTGGGCGATGTTGGCAAACGGGCCGGCGTGCATAAACACAGGACCGTGCTCAAGCGTCTGGATCAGGTTCGGCTTAAGGGCGTCCTTCATCAGGACAGTCATGGCTCCGGCAGCGCCAATGTCCTCCGCCGTGACCGGCTTGCCGTCCCGGTCATAAGCAAAGACAATACGGCCCATTCGCTTGCGCAGGTCCTTGAGGCTGGTGGCCAGCGCCAGGATCGCCATCACCTCAGACGCCACGGAAATATCAAAGCCGGTCTCGCGCGGCGTGCCATTCAAGTAGCCGCCCAATCCAATCACAGCATGTCTCAGCGCGCGGTCGTTCATGTCTATGACCCGGCGCCAGCTGACGGTGAGCGGGTTGATGTTCAGCTTGTTCCTGCCCTCCATCAAATCGGTGTCGATCATGGCGGCCAGCAGGTTATTGGCAGCCGAGACCGCATGGATGTCGCCGGTGAAGTGAAGGTTCAGATCCTCCATCGGGACCGCCTGGGCGTAGCCGCCGCCGGCAGCGCCGCCCTTGATGCCGAAAACGGGGCCAAGGGACGGCTCCCGGATGCAGAGGAAGACCTTCTTGCCGATCTTTCTCAGAGCCTGCGCCAGCCCGAGGGAGGTAACCGTCTTGCCTTCGCCCCAAGGAGTCGGCGTGATGGCGGTGACATCGATCAGCTTGCCATCCGGCCTGTCCTTCAGGCGCTCCAGGATCAAGGCATAATCAACCTTGGCCTTGTAGCGGCCGTAATATTCCAGTTCTTCCTCGAGGATGCCGGCGCCGGCGGCAATCTCACCGATCGGCTTCATCTCAGACGCCTGCGCAATCTCAATATCTGATGGGACAGTCATTCCGGGGGCCAAATCCTGCTCCTTTCCGCTAAAGTACGCATAAAAAAATAAAGGCAACGTGACAAAGAAGGAATTATATTCGTAATCGCGGTTGAGGGTCAATAGACCGCGCGGGAGCGGGCACAGGCTTTTGGGAAAGCACAGGCCTCCGGCAGACACAAAAGCTGCGCGCTGGCTACCGTCTTATCTACTCCAATCCTGCCGCCGCCTGCCGGGCGGCGTCATAAACAGCCGCCAACGGGACGCCTTTTTCCAAAGATATCCGGCGGCAGTCTTCGTACTCCGGCGAAATCGTAACCGCGCGGCCGCGCCAACTGCCAACCTTTACCATTACCGTCCCGTGACGCGTCTCCACTGCCTCCACCCGCCGTTGCAAGCAATGGCGCTCAACATCGCCGATGCGCACGCCAAATGTCGATGACTCTGAAAAAATCAAATCGAGATGCTTTCCTTCGTCTCCAGGAGGGCATAGAACCGAGAGCAGAACGCCCGGCCTGCCCTTTTTCATCAGCACCGGCGCCAGCCAGGCATCGGCCGCACCGGCCCCGAGCAGCCTTTCAGCCAGATAGGCAAGCTGCTCGGGTGTGCAATCATCAATGTTTGTTTCCAGCAACACTTGCCGCTCTATCTGTTCATCCGCCGCAGCACCCGCCCGCTGTCCCAGGATCAAGCGCAGCAGGCTTCTTCCTTTCTCCCCCCCTCCCCGTCTTGCTTCAGAGCCGGCGCCGTAACCGACCCGGTTCATCTTCATCATTGGCAGCGGACCGAAAGAATCGGCAAGGTATGACACCAGGGCGGCTCCTGTCGGCGTGGTCAGCTCTCCCCGGCCCGGTCCCTGGAAAACGGGAATTTCCTTAAGCAGGACCGCGGCGGCGGGAGCCGGCACTGGCATCCGCCCGTGCCTGGTTTCCACGGTTCCTGATCCCAGCGCCAGCGGCGACACGATGATTTCCTTCGGCGCCAGCAACTCGACCAGAATGCAACTGCTAACGATATCAATAATGCTGTCAACCATGCCCAGCTCATGGAAGTGAACTGTTTCCAGCGTCTCTCCGTGCGCCTCCGCCTCCGCGCGGGCCAGGCCGCCGAAAATTGCCAGGCAGTGAGAGCGCACAGACTCGGCAAGCCTGCTTCCGGCAAGCAGATCTTCGATTGCCGCCAGGCTGCGCGGCTCTTCTTCTCTTCCCAAAGTGACAACGAATCGGCTGGCTGCGACCCCTGCAGCAGTAACCTTCTTAAGCGAGATTGACCACCCATCAAGGTCAAGCTTGGCAAGCTCTGCCCGCAGCAGTTCCAACGAGCCGGCCCCAAGATCAAGCAAGGCAGCGGCAAACATGTCGCCGGCAATACCGGAAAAACAATCCAGGAACAAAGTCTGACCAGTCAGATCCGCATTCATACCGGTATTGTATTCACTGGGCCCGCGGCGCTCAAGCAAGCCCGCCTCATTCAGGCGCCGCCTGATTAAGACATGTGCTTTCCCTGTACATAACCAATTAAGTTTCTTTTAAAGTCTTATTTCTTGTTTGCCGATAAAGCAGGCGCTCCACTAGGCAGCACCCAACGGGTGGGGGGACACCCATGAAAGAGGGCAAATGAGGGTCAGTTCGCGCCCTGCCTTTCCAGGCGGCATCGGCGTCAAAATCATCTTGCCGACTTTGCTTGCTGTTTTCCTGCTGATTTTTCCCGCGGCTCTCGCAATCCGGGGGATGCACGGCGGCAGGCTCGGCTTTCTGGCCACCATGTCACTGGCGGCGCTGGCCGGCCTGGCGCTGGCGTTGCTGCTGGCCAGAAAAACAACAATGTATACTGCCGGACTATCACACGCCGCCACGGAGCTTTCCCGCGGAAACATGGCCGAGCGCGTCAAGCTTGAGGGCAGCGGTGAGCTGGCCCAATTAGGGCAAGCATTTAATGACATGGCCGCTTCGCTGGAAATTAGAACCGAAGCGCTGTTAAACGAACAGAGCAAGCTCCGCTCGATACACCAGAGCATTACCGATGGCATTATTGTCATGGGGAACAGCAACTTCCTCGTCTCCGCCAATCCAGCGGCTGAAGCAATTATGAAGCGGACGGAATCATCGCTGGCCGGCTCGCGCAAAACCGGCATCAAGGAGCTGGACGAAGTCCTGGAAAAAACAGAGCTGGTCAGACCCGGGCAAATGGTGTCCTGCTGGGAAAAAAAATCGTGCCGGCATTTTGACTGTCCTTCATATCAAAGTAATGATTTGAGGTGCTGGCTTCAATGTGGCACTCATTGCCACAATGAAATCCAGGGAACTTTTTCCAAAAAACGCGACGCCTGCGAACGCTGTGACGTTTACCATCAAAATAGCTGCATCTCCACAGAAGCGGAGCTAAACAACAAGGTATACGCCGTGACAGTGGCACCGATTCTCAATGATGAGGGCCAGGCTGAAGGCCGCCTGGCGGTGCTGCACGACATCACCGGGGAGCGCCACCGCTCCAGTCAGCTGAAACTGCTTTATGAAATCGCCAGTTCCATCGCCATGACGACTGAGATCAATGACTTGCTTAAAAATTGCCTCAACTTGTGCATTACGGCAATGAAGGCGACCAGCGGCTCGATCTTGTTGCTGGATGATAACAGCGAACTTGTCATGGCGGCGCACGAAGGCCTGCCGGCTGAGACTATTTCTGGTTTTTGCCAAAAAATAGGCGAGGGCATTGCCGGCTGGGTAGCAGAAACCGGTGAGCCACTGTTGCTCACGGAGAAAAATCCTGATCCACGGTTTTCAAAAATCAAGGGGATTAGAGACGCTGTCTGCCTTCCCATTCGTGATGAACAAGAAGTAGTTGGGGTGTTAAGCCTGAATGAACGGAAAACTGACGAAGGCTTTACCCGGGACAGCCTGGATTTCCTCGCCCCCGTAAGCGTGCAAATCGGCATGGCTCTCTCACGCGCCCGCCTGCATGCAAGCATTATTGAGGAAAAAGAAAAACAGGCGGCGATTGTTGAGGGTATGGGAGAAAGCCTCTATGTCAGGGATTCCGACCATACCATACTTTTCGCCAACCCGGTCCACAAACAGATCTTTGGCGAAGACTGCGTCGGCAAAAAATGTCACCAGGTTTATGTTGGCCGCAAAAACGCCTGTCCCGGCTGCCCGCTGGAGCTTTGCTTTACAACGGGTGAAACCGTGAGACGCACGCGTTTCGTTCTCGACAGGCTGGGCAACCGGCGGCAACTGGAGGCAACTGCTTCCCCATTCAGGGACGCCAGTGGCATAACCAGTTGCATCGAGATCAGCCGTGATGTTACCGAAATGTTACGAATCAGAGACCAAGCCAAAAGCCGGCTCGACTCCCTGACGGCCCTGTTTGAGGTTTCCAATTCACTGAGCTCCAGCCTGGAATTGGATAGCATCATTGACAATCTCGCTCAATCGACAGTGACAGCGCTGAAAGCCTCCACCGTCGCAGTTTTGACTTTCGAGGAACCGGCCCGGCGGCTGGTGCTGCACTCCATCGCCGGAGAAACCAGAGGCTGGCCTTTAAAATGTGGCGACGCTCTTGACTTATCCAACTACAGCCTCAACGGGCTGGTATCCAGCGGTGGGCCTTTTTGCGCCACCCATCCGGGCCAGATGACGCCAGCCTCCATATCGCTGGCGCCGCCTGCTGCCCAATCAGTGGTGATAGGGCGGCTTTTATCCAGAGGAAAACTGCTGGGGTTGATCTCTATGTCCAGCGCCCGGAAAAATGCGTTCTCAGAGCCCGGCCAGATGGAACTGTTTACAGACATCACAAATCAAGGAGCAGTCGCCATCGACAATGCGCAAACCTATAAGCGCCTGGAGGCAACTTTTTGGAGCACAATCCGTTCGCTGGCTGAAGCCATCGACGCAAAGGATTCCTACACCCGTGGACATTCCGACCGGGTGGCGGAGTATGCCGATGCGCTGGCGAGGCGCTTGAACCTGGCCGAAAATGAGCTAAACGCCGTACGCTGCGCCGGGTACCTGCATGACACGGGCAAAATCGGCATTCCGGACGCAATCTTGCTGAAACCCGGCAGGCTCACCGACGAAGAATACCGCCTGGTCAGGAACCACCCCGTCCTGAGCCACAAAATCATCGAGCCGGTAGATTTCCCTTACAATGTCAAGCCGCTGGTGCGCCACCATCATGAAAGGATCGACGGCTCCGGATACCCGGATGGGCTCGTCGGCGATGAGATCCCATTGGGGGCGCGCATCATCGGCATCGCGGACGCTTACGAAGCGATGACCTCCGACCGCCCCTATCGCAAAGCGCTGACGCGGGCTGCAGCCGTCGCCGAGCTTAAGCGTTGCGCAGGCACACAGTTTGACGCCGGCCTCGTGAGCTCCTTTATTGAAATTCTGGATGACTAACTTGCCGGCGTGCCTGCACAGGCTAAAAGCCTGTGCCTGCCATCGTAGCTACTTATCAAAAGGCCCGCCTTTTCAGCTATCCGGCAATCAGGTAGTATTGCGCCATTGCCACCAGAATGGAGGAGCAGGACATGCCAACACTTTCCGACCCCCTCATCAGCGGTAAAATCACGCTTAAAAACCGAATCGTCATGCCTCCCATGGCTAACGATATGTCAAGCGAAGCCGGCGAAGTCAATGACAGGCATCTGAGTCATTACCGCGCCAGGGCTGAAGCCGGTGTCGGCTTGATCATCGTTGAACACAGTTACATTATGCCCGCGGGAAAAATGACCAAAAAACAGCTTGGCATTCATGAAGATGGATTGACTGAAGGGCTTAAGCTGCTGGCCGACGCAATCCGCGGCGCCGGAGCGATGAGCGCCATTCAACTTACTCATGCCGGCGCCAACACGACCGCTGATGTGTGCGGTTGCCAGCCCGCCGGGCCTGCAGATATTCCTCCGCCCAAGCGGACCGAAGCGCCTCATCCGCTGGAATTGGGCGAAATCGAAGAAATTGTCGCCGCCTACAGGCAGGCTGCCCGCAGGGCCGTGATGGCCGGTTTCGACTCAATCGAGATCCACGGAGCCCACGGCTTTTTGTTGAATGAATTTGTTTCCCCGTACACAAACCGCAGAAATGATATCTACGGAGGCAGCACTGAAAACCGGCTGCGGCTCCCCCTGGAAGTTATCACTGCAGTGCGCGAGCAAGCGGGCCCCGCCTTTCCGTTGCTTTACCGGTTCGGCGCCAGCGATTTCATGCAGGGAGGGCTGACGCTGGAAGAGGCGCAAAAAATTGCGCCGCTGCTGGTGGAGGCCAGTGTAGACATACTTGATGTTTCCGGCGGGCTGTGCGGATCGCGCCCTAAAGACCTGGCAGATAATCAAGGATTCTTTGTGCCGCTTGCCACCAGCATCAAGTCCGTCATTGACGTTCCTGTAATCGCTGTGGGTGGCATCACGGATCCCCTTTATGCCAATAGCGTCATTGCCGAGGGCAAGGCCGACCTGGTGGCTGTGGGAAGAGCACTGCTGAAGAACCCAAACTGGGCCGGCGAAGCCCTGCATCAAATGCAGGAGTAATGTTAGCGGAGCCCGTTGCGGCGGACAAATAAACCTAAATCCAAAGGTGGCATATCCCAGTTTTGGACCCGTTTCCAGGATTTAGCCATTACCGCGCTGATCTGCGGCGAGGCGGGATAATTGCCCAAAGCTCCGTCTCCGCTTACTAGCCAGACACGATCAGCCGTCTGCAGATAACTGTTGATCTTACTGTCCAGCTCATTGCCGCGGTACTGCGAAAAAAACTCCCTGTTGCTATAGCCACCCCATGGCTTCGAGCTTAAGTCGGCGCCGTAGCTCTGAACATACCCGCCAAACATTTGCAGATTCCCCGGCAGATAAAATGCGGCGGCTACCGCGCAATGAGTTTCAGGGAAACATAACATTTCGTCCCCTCCGCTCCGGTTTGCCGCGATAATTGACATGACGCCCCGCCAGTTTTCGTTGCGCGGCACTTTTAGCTCAACTGCAGAATAATAGAGCATTGCGGCGATAAACGGAGTACCCGCCAGGAAAGCCAGCCGGGGTGGAATGTTTGACACAATCAAACCCAAAAACAAGGCGAATGCCGGCGCCGCCCAGGCATAGTAACGCTCAGCAAAACTGGCGCCTGGAGCAGCAAGTTGGACGGCTACAGGACCCGCCACCAGAATCAACAAGTATACTCCAGCGGCAACAATTTCACGTTTTATCAACATTCGCCTGGCCGGCTTAAATGCGGCCAAAGCCAGCATGAGAAGACCAGCAATTGCCATGACGATGATTGCTTCCCGGTGAGTGATCAGCACGCCCAGAACGCCACCACCAATATCCTGGCTAGCATAACCCTGAACAAAAGCAATGGGCCAGTAAATTACATCTTTAGCAAAAAAAGTCAGAGACGGCATGGACAGCCCGGAACGGCCGGCTGTAGCCGAGCGGGTCAGCAGGAAAAAAACAGTTAATACCATCCCCAAAAAAACGTGGCTGACAGCCCATCCGCTAACGCGGCGATTCCGCGAATCAGTTAAAAGCCAATAAACGGCCAGGCCGGCAAAAACCATGATGAAAGCGAGGTAAAAAGAAAAGATCATCAAAAGTGTGGCAATGATGTACAGGGCCCAATTCTTCCACCCGCCTCTTTTGCTGCATCTTGCCAGGAAATAGAAAGATAACAAGGAAACCAGCGTCAGCCAGCTGTAAGAAGTCGCATCACGGGCATACCAAACCATCAAAGGAGAAATGGCCGCGAAAGCTGCGGCCCAAAGACCTGCCCGACGTGAGTGGATTTCTTTGCCCGTGGCATAAATCAAAGGAATGATCAACACCCCAAAAAATGCAGACAAGAAGCGCGCCCATATCTCGCCACCGGCCGGCATTGGCCAGAAGTATGCAAGTAGGTTAAAGACGGGAGGATGTCCCTGGGCAATTGCTTCTGAAATGAGCCGGCCGAGTGGCAGCTTGCTCGTCCACACACTGGCCAGCTCATCATAATTGAGGCTTTCGTGCGCCAACTTAAAAAAACGGACAAAGGCGCCCGCGAGAATCAGTAACTCAAGAACCATTGCCGGCATGTGCTGTTGCCAATTTGCGGCGCTATCTTTAAGCGCGGCTGCTCTACCGCTCATCACTTCCTCTCCGCTTCACGCTCCAAACAATGGCAGAACCTGCCGGCGTCAAGATTGAGGGAAAAACAAGTCTCCCGGCATGAGTAACCCGGCCGATATTTATTTTAAGAGAAAGGCGCGGGAGGAGACAAGTGGAGGGTGGTCATCAAACCCGTCACGCGGAATCGTCAATCGGCCGGTGCCCAGTGCACCCGGACGAGCCGTTGACGGGTCTATGCAGCTGTGGCACATTCTTCTGCCACCGTTGCTCGCCGTCGGCGGTGTTCTGCGCCCGCTGCTACCAAACCCGGGTTTACTCTACCAGCTTCAGGATTGCGGCAGGAACAAGTCTTTCTGTTTCGGGCGCTTGCGCAGCGACCGGGCGGGTGACCTACAGGCGGCCACTGGCACAAAGAATATTGATTGAGGCGCTGCTTCTAATTATCAGCACCATCCTGATCATGGGAGGATTGCTCTTCCAGCAGAGCCGTACCCTGGCTGCCTCTGACGGGCAGGTCTTTGGTTTCGGCATTAACGCCGGCAATGACCCGCAGCAAAAAAACGCCCCTTATTTCTCTGACAGCATCAAGTTTAACGACGCCACTGTCACGCTAACGAGTGACACCTCTTACTCAATCAGCGCCCGGGTTCAGAGCGTGCACGCTTATGATGACATGATTAGCCCTGCCATTCCGGACGACCTGCTGCTGTCGTGGGGGAAACTGGCCGACCCTGACACAGCCAGCCGCTTTAGCTGGAAACAATCCGGCCGCCACGGCACCATTTCAGGGCCTTTAGATAGCGACTTGACATCGAGTTACATTATCAGTCATGTCAGCAATAATCACCTCATTCCCGCCAATGACAGCATCCGCGCGGCGCTAAGCCTGGTGAAACCAGGCGACCTTGTTCATATTGATGGCCGCCTCGTTGATGCCAGGATGGTTATTGACAATACGGAGATCTCCGTTCAGACCAGCAAGAGCCGCGCTGACCAAGGTGATGGCGCCTGCGAAATCATCTATGTCGAACATCTGCGAGTGAATGGGCAGTCGTTTTAGAAAAATATGAAACAGGTGACCGGCAGCGCCGGGACCGGCTGGACATTTCCGCAGCTTTTCGCTTTAATTCAATTTTCAGGCTCCCGACTTTCAACTTCGGCATGCAGATAACGATTGACTCCATTTGCAAGGAATTCGATATCAGGGCGGAAGAGATCTTTGCCTTTATGGACGAAGAGAACATTCACCTAGGCGGCAGCCTCATGCATGACATCGCCATTGATATCCCTGATTTCCGCAAATTCATCGAGTATTGGCGGCGGCAGCTAAAGCAACGAATAAAAACAGTAGAGCAGGACCTGGCACAGTTGGACGGCAAGGCTGAAAACTTCCTGAGATCTCTGAACGGCTGGTAAGTTCAGATCGCCAGCAGCCTCTGTTTCTCTTTTATGCCAGCAATCAGCTTGTCGAGCGAGTCACCAAACAGGCGCACCCCATCAACCTGCAGGTCCTCGGTAACCTTGTTCATATCGACGCCGGCGCTGGCAAGTGCTTTAATCGTCCTTTCGGCCTCGTCCAATCCCGCCTGCAGGGATGGTGCGACGGCTCCATGATCAAGAAAGGCGCCAAGCGTCTCGGCCGGCATCGTGTTTATCGTCCCGGGCCCAATCAGTCCCTCAACATACATAACATCGCTGTAAGCAGGGTTCTTGGTGCTGGTGCTGGCCCAAAGCACGCGCTGAACGCGTGCGCCCTTCTCCCTCAGAGCCGCAAACCGCTCGCTGCGCATCACCTGTTCATAACGGCGGAAAGCCAGCTTGGCGTTGGCAATGCCGGCCTTGCCCAGGAGGGCTTTAAGCTCGCCGCGTCCGCCATCAATAAGCTCCTGTAATTGGCCGTCAACGGACGTATCCACCCGGCTGACAAAAAACGAGGCGACAGATGCGACTTTGCTTAAATCGCCACCGCTGGCAGCCAACCGCTCCAGGCCAGACATGTAAGCCTCGGACACGGCATTGTAATGGCTAACGGAAAACATCAGCGTAATATTGATATTGATGCCTTCGCCGATTAGTGCCTGGACGGCCTGGATTCCCGGCGGCGTGCCGGGAACCTTCAGCATGACGTTAGGCCGCAGCTCCAAAGCGTGGTAAAGATGGCGTATCTCTGCAATTGTGCCATCGGTATCATAGGCAAGCGCCGGGCGCGGCTCGAGCGATACGTATCCGTCAGCAGCTCGGGTTCGTTCGTAGACAGGCCGTAAAAGATCAGCAGCTTCACGAATATCACTCAATATCAAGTTCTCATAAATCGCGGCAGCTTCCAATCCACGGGCGGATAGCGCTTGCAAATCGTCATCATAGTCACCACTGCCGCTGATGGCTTTTTCAAAAATAGAAGGGTTTGACGTAACGCCAGTGACTCCCAGATCAATCAGCCGTTGCATTTCGCCGGTCTTAAGCAGCCGCCGAGCAATATTGTCATACCAGACAGACTGGCCCATTTTTTGCAGTTGCTGAAGTTTCGCCATCTGGATTCCCTCCCGCCAAAGAAGATTAGCCTGTTTTTCAATAAAGTACCCGTTCCTGTGGAAACAAAGCTTTTTCGATTCAACGCGGGTTAAAGGCAAGGGAGTCAACCAGATAGGCTAAATAAACAGGTCATTGGGAAACGCGGATTTGGGGAAGAATTCAAGTGATACTACGCAAGCTATTAATGGAGGCGCCATGAGCGGCAAAGGAGAAGGAAAAAAGCGAAATCGGGCGGCTCAGAGCGAGCAGCATGGCTTTCAGGAACGCTCCCTGGAGAAAGCTGAGAAGCCGGCCGGGGAAGAGACGCGCCAAGTAGCAAACCATGAAAAACAGCGGGTGGTGGATAAGCTGCGCAGGCTGGAGGAGCGCCGCCGCCAGCAGGAGGAAAGCTAAAAATCTATCTCATAAGGCTGTTCGCAGCGAGGCCGAGCGAAAAGGCGACGGACAAGGACGCAGGAGTAAAAGCCCGCAGTCATACCCACTGCGGTATGCCCTGGACTTTTTGCCCTTAAGGACGCCGCCCATCGCCTTTGCAGCCGGCCGCAGCAGAATATGCCTTTTGAGATAGATTCCAAGTGTTCTAAGCTTCAGGAAGATAATTTTTGATAAGTTTCATATCTTCCCAAACAAGTTTTTTCAGTTCCCGCGCGCCGGACCCGGCGCCGCCGCGCCGGAGGATAAAGGCTGGATGGAAAGTCGCGATTATGCGGGATCCAAAGGGCCCTTCGAACCATTGGCCCCTTTGCTCGGTAATGCTAAAGCCAGGATCGATCACACCTTTGCCAGCCGGCGAGCCCAGACAAAGGACTACTTTAGGCTGGATAATCTCCACCTGCCGCACCAGGTAAGGCCTGCAGGCGGCCACTTCCGGCGCCATCGGCGCCCGGTTCTGCATACGGCCCTCGACCAGGTCGGCGGCCCGGCATTTGACAATATTAGTAATGAAAACAGTGGGCCGCGGAAACTCTGCCGCCAAAAGTATCTTGTCCAGCAGCTCGCCGGCCCTGCCAACAAAAGGCCGGCCCCGGGCGTCCTCGTTCTCGCCCGGCCCTTCCCCCACGATCATCAAACGGGCTGCGGCGTCTCCTTCGCCAGGAACCGCGTTTCGCCGGTTGCGGCACAGCGGGCAAAGAACGCACTCGCGCACAAAACGCGCAACCGCCTCCAGTTGGTCCTCGCGCGAGGACTGCTCACTAACAGCCGCATCGATAGGGTCAAACAAATCCAGGTTTCGTGTAAGCAGGGACATTAATAACAAACAACCAAAGACCTCATCGAAAGCCTGCCTAAATTTATCACAGAATGCCGGTTTCGGAACTTGCCACAAAAAAATCAGCTCTTCTTTAAGGCTATCTGTCTAAGTCGCCAGCGGCTATGTCATTATCACCCAACAGATGAATCATTTACCAACCCTTATAACTGATATGCCGGCCTTGTCGGCAAGCAGAACGGATAATATCAGATGTTTTTCACAGGCAACCGGCGCTAAAAAGGCCGCAGCCCAAAAGTTTTTGGCTCCCCAGGGGGGCATCCGCCCTCCCTGGAAAGATTCATGGCTGACTCTTAAAGAAATTCCATATCAAATAAGTTGCAGAAATAGCGGTGCTTGGAGTAGCCGCGGCGGCTCTCGCCTTTTGTCCGCCAGGCCAAGAGTGGCCGTCGCTCGAAGTGACGCAGAGTTCCACCTGTGTGTTGGCCATGCCGCCGCTATAAAGATCACAATATGCGTTCTGGCTGCCCGGGATTTTCTGAGAAAGGCTACCAACCTTATCAATAGCAACCCATTTTGAGATGGTGGCTGCGACGGATGTAAAATTAACCTTGCTCCCCAGAAGCCCCTGGCCGTTTCCTCCGCCAAATGGAACATTTTCATCGTTCAAGGCATGAATGTGCATGATGGAGACAGGCCTTGAGGGCCGGCAGTTAAAATCATTATCCGTGCCAGCCACCGAAGCCACGGCTTTAAATTGATCTGACATCTCACAGGCAAGCCGGTATGTCAACATGCCCCCGTTGGAAAAGCCGGCGCCAAAAACTCTGGAGCGATCGACATTATATTTAGATTTCATATCAGCAAGGATTGCTTTGACAAAACCGATATCATCAACGTTATTACTTTGTGCGTACCCACAACAATTACCAGCATTCCAGGTGCTTAGCCCGGCAGGTCCACTTGTGCCATTGGGAAAAGCGACGATAAAACCCTGCTGATCTGATTCGGGAATCCAGTTATAATAAGTTGCCATGTTATCTGCGTTGCCGCCGCCGCCATGAAAGACTAAAACCAGCGGCGCGGGCCTGTCCGCATGATAAGCAGCAGGGACATGGACGCGATATGTTCTATTGAGGTTTCCGACTTGCAGGGAATAATCATAATTTCCCGGCCGTGGAGCAGGACCGCCGCCGGATTGAGACTGTGAAGAGCAGGAACTTCCCAGCATTATTAATGCCAGAAAAATGACAATGGCGCTTGCCCGCTCGGCCAGCACGAGAATATTTTTTAGCTCTGGCATAACTGGTGCAGAGAAAGGGGCGCAGCTCCAATCAAGGGAAGGACCATCTTAAAACTGCCCGTTTCGAGGCCGGTTTTAATGGGCATAAAACAGCCTCTAATCAGGAAAACAAGCTTGGTGGGCGATGGCGGATTTGAACCACCGGCCCCCTGCTTGTAAGGCAGGTGCTCTCCCACTGAGCTAATCGCCCATAAATCAGATTCTGGATGCCGGATTCTGGATAAATCTGGCTGAATCGAAACCAACTCATAATATTTTAAAGGGATTTATCCAGTATCTAGAATCCAGTATCCAGCATCCGCTTTAATGGTGCCCCCAGGGGAATTCGAATCCCCGCCGCCGCCTTGAAAGGGCGGTGTCCTAGGCCACTAGACGATGGGGGCAAAAATCTGATGGTGGATGGCAGATGCTGGATGGTGGATAAAAGACAAGGTACGTCTTCACTTTGCTTAAGAATGACAACCCACGGTTATCCACCATCTACCATCCACCATCTACCATCCGTTTGGTGAGCCGTACTGGACTCGAACCAGTGACACCCGGATTAAAAGTCCGGTGCTCTACCAACTGAGCTAACGGCCCTTGGAGCATATTCTTGATATCGTCGCTCCTTGATGCTGGATTCCGGATAAACCTGCTGACAGAATTTTTTATCCAGCATCCGGATGCATAGTGTACTATAGCCTGGTGTCAGCAAACAAACAGAAAACAGATGCCGGATGCCGGACATTGGATCCTGGCTAAACCCTGACAAAAGTTTTTAGCCAGCGTCCAGAATCCGGAATCCAATGTCTGCTTTACTGCTTCACTTTCCCCCTAAGCGGGGAATATCAAAACGCTCAGTCGTTTATCATTCACGAGGGAAGGTTGCAAATGAACAAAACTGAACAACTGGACCGGCTGTGCATCGATACGATCAGGTTCCTGGCGGTGGACGCCGTCCAGAAAGCCAGCTCCGGCCATCCGGGCATGCCGATGGGCGCGGCGCCGATGGCCTATGTTCTTTGGACCAAATTTCTCAAATTTGATCCCAGCGATCCGCACTGGCCCAACCGCGACCGGTTTATCCTTTCCGCCGGGCATGGCTCGATGCTGCTTTACGCGCTTCTTTTCCTGACCGGATACGAGGAAATGACTATCGATCAGATCAAGAATTTCCGCCAATGGGACAGTAATACGCCCGGCCACCCGGAAAGCCTGCTGACCGAAGGCGTTGAAGTCACCACGGGGCCATTGGGGCAGGGCTTCGGCTGCGGCGTCGGCATGGCAATTGCTGAGCGCTACTTGGCCGCGCTTTACAACACGCCTGAGCACAATATCATTGACCATTACACCTATGCTATCACCAGTGACGGCGACCTGATGGAGGGGGTTGCCTCCGAAGCGGCTTCCATCGCCGGGCACCTGGGATTGGGCAAGCTGGTTTATCTTTATGACGACAACCATGTTTCCATCGAAGGTAGCACAAAGCTGGCATTCACCGAGGACCGCGGCAGGCGATTCGAGGCTTACGGCTGGCATGTGGAGCATGCCGAGGACGGCAATGACCTCGCCGAGATCGAGACCGCCATCGAAGCTGCCCGGCTGGAGCTTGAGCGGCCTTCTCTCGTCATTGTGCGCACCCATATCGGTTACGGCAGCCCCCACAAGCAGGACACGGCCGCCGCCCACGGCGAGCCGCTGGGCGCCGAGGAGGTGAGACTGACCAAGGAGGCGCTCGGCTGGCCGCTGGAGCCTGATTTCCTCGTGCCTGACGAAGCGCTCGCCCATTTTCGCGAGGCAAGGGCCAGGGGAGAACTGCTCAACGGCGAGTGGCAGAGCCGCTTTTCCGTCTACGAAGAAAATATGCCCGGGGAGGCGTCCCGTTTCCAGGCTGCCTTGAAGCGGGAGTTGCCCGACGGCTGGCAGGACAGCCTGCCCTCATTTAAAACGGGCGACGGACCGCTGGCCACCCGGGTGGCGTCAGGCAAGTGCATTAATGCGCTGGCGCCGAAACTGCCGCAGCTGCTGGGCGGGTCCGCCGACCTGGCGCCTTCGACGATGACCTTGATCGAAGGCGGCGGCGACTTCGAGCCCGGGTCAACCGGGCGCAACCTTCATTTTGGCGTGCGTGAGCACGGCATGGGCGCCATTGTCAACGGCATGGCCCGGCACGGTGGCGTCATCCCGTACGGGGCAACATTTCTGATTTTTTCCGATTACATGCGCGCCTCCATCAGAATCGGGGCGCTGCAGCAGGCGCCCGCCATCTGGGTATTCACCCACGACAGCGTCGGTCTGGGCGAGGACGGCCCCACCCACCAGCCGGTCGAGCATCTGATGTCGCTAAGAGCGATACCCGGCCTGGTCCTTATCCGCCCCGCCGACGCCTGTGAGACTGCTGCCGCCTGGCGAGAGGCCTTAAAGCTGTACCGGCGGGGGGTGCCCGTGGCCATGGCGCTCACGCGGCAAAAATTGCCTGTGCTCGATTTTGCAGACGCGGCGGCAGGCGTGGCCCGGGGAGCTTACGTGATCTCGGAAGCAGCAGGCGGCGCCATGGTAATCGACGTGATCCTGATCGCCACGGGGTCGGAAGTGCACGTGGCCCTTGAAGCCAGACGGCTGCTGCAGGAAAGAAAAATTCAGGCACGGGTGGTGAGCATGCCCAGTTGGGAGATGTTTGAGGAGCAGGATGAGGAATACCGGCAGGAGGTTTTGCCGGCCGCGGTTGCCACCCGCGTTTCTGTGGAAGCCGGGGTTACTCTTGGCTGGAGCCGCTATGTGGGCGGCGCCGGCGCTGCGGTGGGAATCGACCGCTTTGGCGCCTCGGCGCCAGGCGGCATTGTCATGGATAAGCTGGGCATCAATGCGGAAAACGTGGCGGCGAAGGCGCTAAAGCTGATAGCGCATGAGCCGGGGAAGGCCGCGTGGGATCTGTAGGGGCGCAGCATGCTGTACCCCTACAACTTATGCATGCGATTCTCCGGATCTTCCATCCATTTGCAAGGATTTCCTGCGATGTATTCCTGGATTTCGGCAAGGTCATCGGCGTTTCTGATCACGTGCTCGAAATAATTTCGTTGCCAGACAGGCGCGCCGGGGGTGGCCCGCATCTCGTTGATTCGTTTGGTTGCAGCGGATTTAAATTGACCGACAATGGCGCCGATGGAACCTGGCGGCGGTCCTTTCGGGACTGTGGAACGCGTAGGGGCGACCCGCCGGGTCGCCCCTACATCATACATCATATTTGATAACAATTATACCGTGGATATGATTAGGCATAACCACATACATATCCAATTCGACACTGGGGCGAATAATTTCTGCCTTTAGCCATTCATCCTCTACGATTCGTCCAATATTGGTCAACTTGACACCGCCATCAATAACTTCTCCAAAGATACATTGTCTACCTTGAGTACAAATTGTGACAACATATCCGCCCTTTTGAGTATAGTCGTATCCCTGGATTCTGATTGACCGTCTTTTTTGCTGTCTCATGATTTCCCCTTACGGGGGCGACCCGCCGGGTCGCCCCTACGCCCCGCGGGCCGCTAACGCTTATTCCGGCCAGCATTAACCTCGAGCCAAGATTGAGTGGGAAATGAATTCGGAGGACTGTGAACCTAATGCAAAAAGTGCCGCACGCGGGTGAAGATCATCGCGACGCCCTTATCGTCGCAGACCTTGATGGCTTCCTGGTCGCGGCTGGCGCCGCCGGGCTGGATGACACAGGTTACGCCTCTGGAAATAAGCAGGTCCAGCGCATCAGTGAATGGGAAAAAAGCGTCAGAACCGCATGCGGCACCGTCGATGTCGGCCTGGGCCTTGTGCAGCGCCAGGCTGGCGGCGCCCACCCGGCTCATCTGGCCGGCGCCGATGCCTGCCGTCGTCAGATCCTTGGCGATGACGATGGCGTTTGAGCGCGCATGCTTGGCCACCCGCCAGGCAAACAGGGCGTCGCCCCATTCATCCTCGTTTGGATGGCGCTTGGTGACGACCTGCATGTTCTCGCGCTCGTCAATGCCGGAGTCCTTGTCCTGAACCAGCATGCCGCCCATCACCCGCCTGTAATCAGGCTCGCCGGTGACAGCCTTGCGCCGCTCTTCGTTGACCAATAACCTGATTCTTGGTTTCTTTGTCAGCAACTCGGCCGCCTCGGCGGTGAAACCGGGCGCCAGCAGCACTTCAATAAACTTCTTGGCCATCAGCCCGGCCAGCTCTTCGTCGATTATCCTGTTCACAGCCACCACCGAGCCAAAGGCGCTAATGGGGTCGGCCGCCCAGGCTTTCCGGTATGCGCGGATGATGTCCTCCGCCACAGCGGCGCCACAGGGGTTGTTATGCTTGGTAACTACTGCCGCCGGCAGCGAGAACTCCCTCAGCAATTCGCGGGCGCTGTTAATATCAAGCAGATTGTTAAACCCCAGCGCGATGCCGTGCAGTTGGGTCACCCGGCTAAGAAGATGGCGCCGGGCGCCGACTTCGGCGTAATAAGCCGCCCGCTGATGCGGGTTTTCCCCGTACCGGAGCGGTTGCACCCTTTCAAAGTCCAGCAGCATGAAGGGTGGAAAGTCGTCCGCGCCCTCGCTGAACCAGTTGGCAATGACCGTGTCATAGTGGGCAATGCTGTGGAATGTCTGCGTGGCCAGCCGCCGCAGCGTCGCGGCGCTCAACTGGTTGTCGCTGGCTTTCATCTCCTCAATGATCCCGGCGTAGTGGCGCGGATCGGTGACCACGGCCACACTCTTGAAATTCTTCGCCGCCGCGCGCACCATTGTCGGGCCGCCAATGTCAATATTCTCAATGACTTCGTCATCGGTGACACCCCGCCGGCCGGACACCTCCTCAAACGGATATAAATTAACTACCACCATGTCAATCGGCTTGATGTTGTGCTCTTTCAAGGTCAGCATATGCTCGTGCTTGTCGCGGTCGGCCAGCAATGCCGCGTGGATGTGCGGATGCAGGGTCTTGACGCGGCCGTCGAGAACCTCGGGAAAGCCGGTGACATCACTGATGGGAATTACCTTGACGCCCGCCTCCTCCAGGAAACGGGCGGTGCCGCCGGTGGATATGATCTCGACCCCCAGGTCAGCCAGCGACCGGGCAAATTTATCGAGGCCGATCTTGTTGGAAGCAGAGATGAGTGCGCGTTTGACTTTCAAATTGGACCTCCCCTGCATGGCTCGAAAGTTAATAACACATACCGGCGCTTATTCAACAATGACCCGACGCGAATTATCACTGTCGAAATGGACGCGGCCGACGGCAATCAGCTCGATGGCCTCCGGCAACAACCTGTGCTCAACCTCGTGGATCCGGGCGGCCAAGCTTTCAACGGTGTCATTATATGCTATGTCCACAGCTTCTTGAAGAATAATGGGGCCGGTGTCGGTGCCATCGTCAACAAAGTGCACGGTCACGCCCGTGATGCGGACGCCGTAGGCGATGGCGTCCTCGATGCCGGAGACGCCAGGGAAAGACGGCAGCAGCGCCGGGTGCAGGTTAATGACGCGCTGGGGGAAACGCTTAAGCAGCGCCGGCGTCACCACCCGCATATAGCCGGCCAGCACCACCAGATCAACGCCGCGGCGCTCGAGCTCGGCGGCGATGGCGAGATCGTGGGCTGGACGCCCGGGAAAAGCCTGGGGCTTAATGACGGCTGTAGGAATGCCCGCCCGCTCGGCCCGCGCCAGTCCGTAAGCGTCCGGCCTGTCGCTGATGACGACGGCCACCTCAATGCCTTGCGGCTCCCGGTGCAGCTTGTCGATGATGCTTTGCAGGTTGGTGCCTGAACCCGAGACCAGCACTCCCAGGCGGAAAGCGCGCCGCGCCTGCTCTTGCACCTCATTCCCCATTGATAAACTCGACTCTGGCTGCCCCGGCCTCAATGCGGCCGATTGTCAACGAGCCGGGCGCCGCCGCCAGCGCTTTTTTCTCACAGCCGGGCGGCACAATGGCCACATAGCCGATTCCCATATTAAATGTGCGCCGCATCTCTTCGGCCGCCACATTTCCCAGGCGCGCCAGCTCGGTAAACAGAGGTGGCACCTGCCAACTGGAAAGATTGATGTGGGCTGTGAGCCCGTCCGGGATCACTCGCGCGAGGTTTCCGGGCAGGCCGCCGCCGGTGATGTGAGCCATGGCGCGCACTTTGCAGGCAGCCGCCAGCGCGGCCGCCCGGCCAGTGTAGATGACGGTCGGCTCCAGCAGCAGCTCCCCGACGGGGCCCAGGCCGGGCAGCTCATCAACATAGGAGATTTTATTAACCTCAAGTATTTTTCTTACCAGTGAAAAACCATTGCTGTGGATGCCGCTGGAAGCGAGGCCGATAATTGCGTCTCCTGCCTGCACCTGCGCGGGGTCGATGATCTTTTCCTTCTCCACCACGCCCACGGCAAAACCGGCCAGGTCAAACTGCCCATTCTGGTAAAGGCCGGGCATCTCCGCAGTCTCGCCCCCCAACAGGACGCAGCCCGAGCGGCGGCATCCTTCAGCCACGCCCTCCACCAGTGCCGCTGCTTTTTCCGGCTCGAGCCTGCCGGCGGCCAGGTAATCAAGAAAGAGGAGCGGCCTGGCTCCCGTGGTTATCAGGTCGTTTACCGACATCGCCACCAGGTCGATGCCGACGCCGGAAAAGCGTCCCAGCGCCTCGGCAACCAGTACCTTGGTGCCGACGCCGTCGGTGGCGGCCGCCAGCACCGGGTTTTTTAACTTCGGCAGCTCGACAAGGCCGGCAAAGCCTCCCAGCCCTCCCAGGACCCGGGCGCCGCTGGCAGTTGAGGCAACTGCGGCCCTGATCCGCCTGACCACCTCGGCGCCGGCATCTATGCTAACGCCGGCGCCCGCGTAGGTAAGGCGCTCTTTCGGGCCGCCGTTTATGCTACCGGCTCCTTGTTGACTTTGCCGTCGGGGGCTGTGCCTTGCTCCACCTGCTCAAACCGGTGCTTGCTTGCCTTCACATCTTCCGGAATATCAATGGGATAATGCCCGGTGAAACAGGCGCGGCAGAAGCGCTCCGGCGGCAGCCCCACTGCACGTTGCAATCCTTCCAGGGTAATGTACTCCAGCGATGTCGCGCCCACATGCCGGCGGATCTCATCAATGTTTTTCTCCGAAGCAATCAGCTCCGTGCTGGTGGAAGTATCAATCCCAAAAAAGCAGGAATGTGTGATCGGCGGGGAGCTGATGCGCAGATGCACCTCTTTTGCCCCCGCGCCAAACAGCATCTGCACAATCTTGTGGGTGGTGTTGCCGCGCACGATCGAGTCATCCACGACCACCAGGCGCTTGCCCTTGATCAGCTCCGCCAGCGGATTCAGCTTGACGCGGATGCCATGCTGGCGCAAGTCCTGATCCGGCTGGATAAAAGTGCGCCCCACGTAGCGGTTCTTGATCAGCCCCTCTCCGTAGGCGATGCCACTCTCGCGGGCAAAACCAATGGCTGCCGGCGTGCCGGTGTCGGGAATTGGAATCGCCATGTCAGCCCGGGCGGGGGACTCGCGCGCCAGCTCCTCGCCCATCCGGTTGCGGATGCGCGAGACTGTCTGCCCCTCGATCACCGAGTCGGGCCGGGCGAAATAAATAAACTCAAAAATGCAAAGACCCTGGTCGCGGGCAGGCGGCACGACTTGACGCAGCTCCATTTTCCCGGCCTTAAGCACAACCATTTGGCCGGGCTTCACTTCCTGAATAAAACTGGCGCCTACGATGTCAAGACCGCAGCTTTCCGAAGCAAGCATAAAATTGCCGTCCTCCAGCCTGCCCACGCAAAGCGGCCGCACCCCCCAGGGATCGCGAAAGCCGACGACTACGCCCTGGCTTAAGAGCACCACGGAGAAG
Source organism: Actinomycetes bacterium (assembly GCA_021790115.1). Classification (GTDB taxonomy): domain Bacteria; phylum Actinomycetota; class Thermoleophilia; order BMS3ABIN01; family BMS3ABIN01; genus JACWAD01. The sequence continues at coordinate 54,150 of JAJYIM010000005.1, forward strand.
GCGCCCCGGAGCTGGGGCATTACCGCCGCCACCGCCCCCGTGATATCCGGCGCCGGGTTGGTGGCAATCAGCGCCGCCAGCAGTTCGCTGTCGCTGGTTGTGGTGAACTTGACGTTATGACCGGAAAGTAATTGTCTCAGCTCCGCCGTATTGACAATGTTGCCGTTGTGCGCCAAGGCAACCGTATGCCCGTCGCGGATGTGGCAGACCGGCTGCGCGTTGCACCAGCGCGTCGAGCCGGTAGTGGAATAGCGCACGTGGCCGATGGCCGCCTGCCCGGAAAGGCTTTTCAGGGTCTCTTCCTTAAAGACCTGGGACACCAGGCCCATGTCCCTAAAGACGGTCAAGTGGCCGTTGTCGGAGACGGCGATGCCCGCGCTTTCCTGGCCGCGGTGCTGCAGGGCAAACAGCGAGAAAAAGGCCAGCCGGCTGACGTCGCGACCCGGGGCGCTGATGCCCACTATGCCGCAGGCTTCTTCCGGTTTATCATGTTCAAGAATTATAGCCAAAATACCTCATACCCTTAGCAGGTTTAAAATCGTCAAGGCCTGCCTGACGCCGGTTGTCAGCTCACTTTTTTCCGCTAACCATTGCCTCAAGCGAGCCTTGCCAGGCCTGCTCCACCTGCGCCACCGGGACGCTGACAACAGCTGCGCCGCCGGCTTTGATCACCAACTTGCCGCCGCCTGTCTGGCCGATCTTCCTTAGCGGCAGGCCAGCCGCCAGCCCGCGCAGGCGCTCCACATCCGCGGGCACCGCCGTTAGCACAATCAATCCGGGCGCCTCGCCAAACAGGAGGATGTCTGCCCGCCGGCCCGGCTCCATCTCAATGACGACGCCAACGGCGCCGGCAATCGCCGACTCGGCCAGGCAGCAGGCCAGGCCGCCGTCACTGACATCGTGAGCGCTTCTCACCAGTCCTTTAAGGATAGCTTCCCTTACCAGCAATTGCATCTTTTTTTCCAGCTCAAGGTCAACGTCGGGGATTCGTCCCGCCACCTCGCCGTAAATGCGCAGCTGGTACTCGGAGCCGTCCATGGCCGGCCGGGCGCTGCCCAGCAGCAGAACGGCGTCGCCCTCCTCCTTGAAGGCGAGGGTCTGAATGCGGCCGGTGTCCTCGACAAGGCCCATCATGCCGATGACCGGGTTGGGATAGATGGCCTTGCCAAAGCTTTCGTTATAAAAACTGACGTTGCCGCCGGTGACCGGCGTCTCCAGCGCCCGGCAGGCCTCCTTCATGCCGGCCACCGCCTCCTTGAACTGGTAATAAATGCCGCCCTTCTCCGGATTGCCAAAGTTAAGGCAGTTGGTGACCGCCAGCGGCCTCGCTCCCACGCAGGAGAGGTTGCGGGCCGCCTCCGCGACCACGGCGCGGGCGCCGCGGCGCGGGTCCAGGTAGCAGCGGCGGCCGTTGCCGTCAGTGGTAAAGGCGACCCCCTGGCGGCGCCCCTTGAGGCGCAGCACCGCCGCCTCGCCGCCCGGCCAGAGGGCGTTATTGGTCTGCACCATGTGGTCATACTGCTGCCAGACCCAGCGCCGGGAGCAGATATTGGGCGAAGCCAGCAGCGTCAGCAGGATTTCATTCAGGTTGGCCGGCTGAGGGTAATGGCCTTCCGCCAGGGGCTCATCGGTCTCATGCGCGGGCCTCACCGGCTCAACAAGATAAGTCGGCGCTTCGTCAACAAGGGCCGCCACCGGCATGTCGCCGATCAGCCCGGCGCCGTTGAAGACGCGCAGGCGGCCGCTGCCGGTCACCTTGCCGACCACAGTGGCGTCCAGGTCCCACTTGGCACAAATCCCCTTGACCGCCTCCTCGTTTTCTGGTATGACGCAGGCGAGCATCCGCTCCTGCGACTCGGAGATCATGATCTCGAAAGGCTCCATGCCCTCCTCGCGCAGGGGCACCCGGGAGATATCCAGGTCGATGCCGGAGCCGCCCTTGCTGGCCATCTCGCTGGCGGAGCTGGAGAGGCCGCCGGCGCCCAAATCCTGAAGACCGACAAGCAGGCCCTCGTCCCGCATCTGAAGGCATGCCTCCAACAGTTTCTTTTCCGTGAAGGGATCGCCCACCTGAACGGTCGGCCGCTTTTCGCCGGCAGTCTCGTCAAATTCGGCCGAGGCGAGAATGCTGGCGCCGCCAATGCCGTCGCGGCCGGTAGTGGAGCCAACCAGAAGAATCAGGTTTCCCTCGCCCCGGGCCGAGGCTTTTAAAATATCGCCGTGCCTGACGAGGCCGGCACACATCACATTTACGAGGCAGTTGTCCTCATAGGAATCCTCAAAGTGGATCTCGCCGCCAATGGTGGGGATGCCCATGCAGTTGCCGTAAGCGGCGACGCCGGCCACCACCCCCTCCAGCAGGAACTGCTGGCGCGCTTTTTCCAGCGAGCCGAAGTGCAGGGGATCCAGGCAGGCGATCGGGCGGGCGCCCATGGCAAAGATGTCGCGGACGATGCCGCCAATGCCGGTGGCCGCCCCCTGGAACGGCTCAATCGCCGAAGGATGATTGTGGCTCTCAATCTTCATGGCGATGGCAAGGCCGCCGCCGATGTCAACAACGCCGGCGTTTTCACCTGGGCCCTGGAGGATGCAGTCGCCGCCGACAGGAAGATCCTTCAGCAGCGGCCGCGAGTGTTTGTAACCGCAGTGCTCGCTCCACATCAGCGAGAAAATCGCCAGCTCAACGTAGTTGGGCTCGCGGCCCAGGCGGGCGCAGATGTCGTCGTACTCCCTGGCCTTGAGGCCGAGGAGCTCGTAGGCGGGTTTGGAGCCGGCCTTATTGGTCATCAGTTCCGGGTTTCGAGTTGCGCGTTGCGAGTTGCTGTGGGAAAATTGCGATCTTGGCTGTCATATTCTTGCCTGCGCGATGCTGCTGATGATTGATTCAAACACGCCGCGGCCGTCAGATCCACCGACAACGGGGTCGCAGACCCGCTCCGGATGAGGCATGAGGCCAAAAACGTTGCCTGCCCGGTTGCAGATGCCGGCGACATTGCCCAGCGAGCCGTTCGGGTTGGCGTTTTTTGTGACTTCTCCCGACGGGTCGCAATACCTGACTACGATCTGGCCATGCGCTTCCAGCTCCGCCAGGCCGGCCGCGCCGACGAAATAGTTTCCTTCCATATGGGCAATTGGAATCCGGATAACTTGACCTTGTTTATACTTGTTAGTAAAAGGCGTGACCGCGTTTTCCACCCGCAGGTTGACCAGCCGGCAGACGAATTTCAGCCCCTCGTTGCGGTGCATGGCGCCGGGGAGCAGCCCCGCCTCCAGCAGGATCTGGAAGCCGTTGCAGATGCCGATCACGAGGCCGCCGTCCCCGGCGAAACGCCTGACGGCCTTCATGATTGGTGAAAAGCGGGCGATGGCACCCGAACGCAGGTAATCCCCATAGGAGAAGCCGCCGGGGAGAATGACGCAGTCAAGGCCGTCCAGCTCCATGTCCTTGTGCCAGAGATAGCGCGCGCCGGCGGCCGCAAACGTACCCACGGCGTCATAACTGTCGGCGTCGCAGTTGGAGCCGGGGAAAACGACGATCCCAAAGCGGACGGTCCTATTCTTGGTCTGTGACAGGGCAGACAATTCCTGATCTAATCGTGATCTAGCCGGGCACGAGCTCGTACCGGAAGTCCTCAATGATCGGGTTGGCCAGCAAGTTTTGGCACATTTTGTCTACTTCATCAACAGAATCCTCGCCGCCGGGCAGGTCAAGCTCGATGTACTTGCCGACGCGCACGTTGCCGACGCCCGCAAACCCCAGCGCCGGCAAGGCCCGCTCGATGGCCGCGCCCTGGGGATCCAAAATCCCCTTTTTGGGTGTGATATAGACTTTTGCCCTCATGACCTTTCCTCCGAATTTCGGTTTCTGGTTTCGGGTTAAAACAGCGCCACAATCAGGAAAACTGGAAACTTTAAGCTCGAAACAAGAGATTTCATTTCTCGACTCTTTTCAACATCTCCGCATACGCTTCTTCGACGTCGCCCAGGTCGCGGCGGAAACGGTCTTTGTCCAACTTCTTTTTTGTATTCGCATCCCAAAAGCGGCAGGTGTCGGGGCTGATCTCGTCCCCGAGGACGATGTTGCCCTCGCTATCCTTGCCAAATTCCAGCTTGAAATCAACAAGCATCACGCCGCGCTCGGCGAAGAACTTTGACAGGACGGCGTTAATCTTTAGCGCCAGCCGCTTGATTTCGCCAAGCTCCTCGCCGCCGACCAGCGCCAACTCCTCGATGTGGACCTCGGTCACCAGCGGGTCGCCGAGGGAGTCATTCTTGAGGAAAAACTCCAGCAGCGGCTGCTTCATCTGCGCGCCTTCCTCAAATCCCAGGCGCTTGCAGATGGAGCCGGCGGCGTAATTTCTGACGACAACCTCGACCGGGTACATCTGAAGCTTCTTGCAAAGCAGCGTGTCTTCGAAGATCAGGTCCACCAGCTGCGTGGCGATGCCGTGCTCCTCCAGCAGCCGGAAAAGGATGGCGGAGATCCTGGCGTTGCACACGCCCTTGCGGGCGATCTGGCCCTTCTTCTTGCCGTCGAAGGCGGTGGCGTCGTCCTTGAACTGTTGCGCCACTTCGTTGGGGTCTTCAGTGGCCCAGACAATCTTGGCTTTGCCTTCGTACAGTTTGTTTTCCCTTGTCATGTTACCAGCTTCCTGTTGTTTGCCAATTGTTCATGCGTCGAGCGCTTCCAGCCGCTCGAACACGACATCAACATTTTTCAGGTAGGAAAAAGGGTCGAAGCAGCTTTCCAGCTCCGCTCCGGTGAGGGACGCCCTAACAGTTTCATCTCTAAGCAACAGGTCTTTGAAGCTGATCTGGTCCTGCCAGGCCTTCATGGCGCCGGCCTGGACGACGCGATAGGCCTCCTCGCGGGAGAGCCCCTTGTCAATTAATTTTAGCAGAACCGACTGGGAGAAAACCAATCCGTGGCTGGCCCAAAGGTTGGCCAGCATCCGCTCCGGATATACGGCCAGGCCGCCCATCACATCCGCCCACTTATAAAGCATGTAGTCAAGCAAAATCGTGCTGTCTGGCAGAACGACGCGCTCTGCCGACGAGTGGGATATATCGCGCTCGTGCCAGAGGGCATTATTCTCCAGCGCCACCATGGCGTTGGCGCGGATAATGCGCGCCTGGCCGCACATGCGCTCGCTGATGATCGGGTTGCGCTTGTGCGGCATCGCCGAGGAGCCCTTCTGGCCGGGCTTGAACGGCTCTTCCGCCTCCCCCACCTCCGTGCGCTGCAAATGGCGCACTTCCGTGGCTATTTTCTCTACGGTGCTGGCAATGATGGCCAGAACCGACATGAATTCGGCGTGGCGGTCGCGCTGGATCACCTGCGTCGAGACCGGCGCCGGCTTCAGTCCCAGCTTATGGCACACCTCTGCCTCGATGTCAGGAGGAACCATCGCATAGGTTCCCACCGCCCCCGAGATCTGGCCCACTGCCACCGCCGCGCGGGCCTGCTGCAGCCGCTCGATGCCCCGGGCGACCTCGAAGCACCACACCGCCAGCTTCAGGCCGAAGGTGATCGGCTCGGCGTGGATGCCGTGGCTGCGGCCAATCATCACTGTATCCCGGTGCTCGAAGGCCCTCTTTTTCAGCACGCCCAGCAGGTGCCTCAGGTCTAAAAGCAGGATTTCGCTGGCCCCTTTAAGCTGCAGCGCCAGCCCTGTGTCGAGCACGTCGGAGGAGGTCATCCCATAGTGAATGTACTTGGCAGCTTCGCCCACGTGCTCGCCCACGTTAGTGAGAAAGGCGATTACGTCATGGCGCGTCTCTTTCTCAATCTCAAGCACGCGCGCCACGTCGAAAGCCGCCTTCTCCTTGATCTGGGCGAGCGCCGCGGCCGGGATCAGCCCCCGCTCGGCCCAGGCCTCGCAGACGGCGATCTCCACCTTCAGCCATGTCGCCATCCGGTGCTCATCGGTCCAGACGGCGCTTATCTCGGGACGTGAATATTTTGGGATCAAACGGCCTCTTATCCGGTTGCAGATCGCTAAGCAATAGAACGCCTTATTATTTAACGAACCGGGCAGGACGTCCAGCCCGGAAGGCAGATGAAAAC
>JAJYIM010000006.1 GCA_021790115.1 Actinomycetes bacterium
CCAGAAAAAACGGCCGCTCGCTTCAGCGTAAAGAATACCTACTTCGTTCCTTCATCAATCACAGTCCTCTTTCTTTACGTCTTAGATAGGACTTTACTTATGCATGGATCAATAGTAGAATGCCTAGACCGCATAATCAGCAGCCCGGGAAGGCTGTTCTTCCCGTTGACCCAGCTGCTGCTCTATCTCCGCCTCTTTTGCGGCGGCTGCCTGTTTGCCGGCGTCAACCGCCAGCCTCAGTTTCTGCTGCCACTCACTCCCGGATTCCTTGAGCTCGGCAGGCAAATTCCCCAGCACATCAACAACGTCCCTGCCGGTCTGCTGGCTCCGTTTTTGGGCGTAAATCACAGTTGCCGCCGTGGCGGCGGCCGCCAGCAGGCCCACGCTTGAGAAAAACTTTCCCATTTTTACCGCCTCCCCCGCTGAGAGAGCCAAAGCGATGAAATCGCTCCCGAAACGCCGGCAGAGATCCCGGCAACTTTCTTGACCGGAGTTGTGACCGCAAGTTGCATTGCCCTGGTGGTAGATTCAACCCGGTCGGTGACATCGACAAGGGTTCCCATCATATCATCCGCTTTCCCCAACTGGCTGTTGACCTCATCCATCGTCACCTGCAGTCGTGACAGCAACGGAATTATTTCTTCGTCCAGTCTTTTTAAAAACGTGTTCATCCTGGCGAAAGTTCCGCCCACTTTTAAGAGAACGTATGACAAGGCAAGGGCGGTGATAACGAGAAAAAAGCTCAGCGCCGCTTCCAGAATCGCTGTCCAGTCCATAAGGATGTTCCTCCCGCTTATTAAAGGCGTAACGAACGTATCTTACCACACTTAAAACGCCCTCTGGCACTTTCCCTCCGGCACAAACAACCGCCGGAACTCCTCTGGGTCTGGTGAAAATCAATATATACTTGATTTGCTATCAATGGAATAGGGAAAGCCGCTGGTTTGAACGTGGAAAAACCCTGATCATCTTGATAAGGCTTGCAAGAACCTTTATTGGGTTTTGACCAGAAGGCGCCGCCGGGCCGCGCCATGGAAAAGGGCGCAAACAGGATCGCAACGTTGCTGGAATTGACAGCAGCTTAGAGTCTATTTCGACAGGCAGTTCGTTGTCAGGCCGGCTGAGAATGTTTTGCCAGTGCGCCTGCGTTCAAGACAAAGTGGCGGATATGACCCCGCCGGCGACCACAACTTCACTTTTATAGAACACGGCCGACTGTCCCGGGGCAACACCGTAGCCCGGCTTTTTAAGATCAGCCTTCCATATTCTGGCGCCTGGGCTCACGCGTGCCGGCTCCGCCGGTGAATTGTACCTCATCTGCAGCAACAGCTGCTGGCCTTCTTCAACAGCTGCAAATGAATTGACGTCGGAGATTTCAATGCTGCGCACGGCCAACTCGTCGCGGTGGCCCGCCACAACAAGGTTTTGCTCCGGCACCGTTTTTATCACATATAAAGCATCCCGGGCGCCGCCACCAAGGCCGCGCCTCTGGCCAACAGTATAATCGTGATAACCTCCATGAGTACCGATCTTGTTCCCGTTTATGTCCACGATATCGCCCCGGCCCGGCAGTGCCGCCCGCCCCGCCTTGGCGCGCGAACGGATAAAGCGTCGGTAATCTCCGTCCGGGATAAAACAAATATCCTGGCTCTCGGGACGGCCTGAGGCCGGCAGCCGCGCATTTCGGGCCAGTGCGCGGACGCGGGGTTTTCTCATTTCTCCCAAAGGGAAGCTTAACTTCTTCAGATGTTCAGGCCCAATTCCCCAAAGCATGTAGGACTGGTCTTTGCCCGGATCTGCGCCCCGCGCCAGCAAGGGCCTTCCATCTTTTCTTACGATGCGGGCGTAGTGTCCCGTCGCCACCCGGGCGGCCCCGAGCCTGCCGGCCAGCTTCAGCAAGGCCGGGAAACGCAGGCGCCCATTGCAGCGAACGCACGGATTTGGCGTCCTGCCTTCAAGGTAATGACGGCTAAAGTCATCAACAACCTCCTTAAGAAACGCGTCAGAGAAATCAACAGTAAGATGAGGCAAACCGAGCCGGTGGCAGGTTTCGCGGGCGTCCAGAACAGCTTCTAAAGAGCAACAGCCACGTGCCGCGCCCGCGCCTTCGCCCGGCTCACTCCACAGCCTCATCGTGACGCCGATAACGTCGCCGCCGGCCTGCTTCTCCAGCAGGCAGGCAGCCGAGCTGTCAACACCGCCGCTCATGGCAACGAGCACGGCCTCCTCACGAATCCCGCCGGCAACAGGAAACGTTCCCTGCCTGATCGAGTCTCCCAGAGCTCTATGCAGCGCTTCTATGGCAAAAGACGACGATACGTTTATGCTTTTAAGTAAAGTTCCGGAACGCGCCGGGCCCAGCCTCTCCATCAAGCTGGTCGCGGATAGGGCGGCCGCGCGCCGCCAGTGCCTACCTTTAATCATCTCCGTTAAAAGACTGCCGGCGGCTATAGCGGCGCTTGAGCCTGAAGCCAAAAATGTCGCCTCGCTGATGATTGGCCCTTCAAATTCAAGGAAAATGCTGATAAGGGCGCCGCAATTGTCGTCCCCGGCCTGCCCGCAGCCGTCAGCATGAGGCAGGCTGCCGGGGTTACGCGGAGATCGAAGATGATCGAGCAGAGTCTTGTTCACGGTCGCTTGATTGAGAGGCTGTCCTTGACAAACGGCAGGCTTTGACAGACGACAGGCTTTCCGGCAGATGGCAGGCTTTTAACCTGTCTTTGGGAGGTTTCATCTGCGTACACCATCTGCGCACACGCCCGATCCCTGCACAGGCTAAAAGCCTGTGCCTACCTTAATATTTCTGATATTCCCTGCTGCAATGATTTGTCATCCACATAGCCGGTCCATGCCCGTTGCACTTTGGCCTGCTTGTTTATCATGATCACGCTTGGCGTGGCGTTGACCTTAAGCAGCGTCATTAAATCGCCATATTTATTCCCGTCCGAAAAGAAATAATCATAAAAATCTGCCTGGCCCTGGTAGCGGCTTTCGATGGCGGACATTGACGAACGCACCTGGTCGTCATCTGCAGAACCAATCATGTAAAAAAATACAACCACCGGCCGCCGGTAGTTGAGGGACGCGCGAAAGTCCTGTGGCGACTGGTTTGTAGGAATAATAACCTGGCCAATAAGCTGCTCCGGCTTGGCCGACGCCGCGACGCCGACAGCCTGGACCGTGGTTGCCGCACCCATGGCGATGGCGGCTTGAGACCCGGCTTGCTGACCGCCTCCACAGGCGCTAAATAAAAAAGCCGTCAGCACCAGGAGCAGCACTGAGGCCGTAATCTTCAGGAGTTTGGTCATCTAAGCCATGCCTCCAAAATAAAGCTCCACCCTGCCGTGTCCGCCCATTTATTGAACCTGCTCCAGCAGGTGGGTGCCCGCTCCCCAGCTACCCTCAGATAGCGGGGGAAGACTAAGCTCCCGTACACAATATGTTGGCTCAATAAAGTTACAGATCACGCACAAGGTCGAGCAAGACAATACTATCACATGCCCTTATTCTTCGGCAACAGGTAATTAATCCCTCCGAAAACATTTTTTCGTGCGCGTAAAGGTGGCGTCCTAAAGGCGAGCCTGTGCAAACACCGGCAGCACCGGCAGCCATCTTACTGCTTCAGCCCGAGCTCTTTTAACTGCCCAGGGTCAATCCCGGCGGGCGCGCCCGTCAGCGGGCAGCCGCCGCTTTGAGTCTTGGGAAATGCTATCACGTCACGGATTGTTGCAAGCCCCGCCATCAGCATCACCAGCCGATCCAGGCCAAACGCAAGCCCGCCATGCGGCGGCGCCCCGTACCTGAGCGCATCCAGCAAAAAACCAAAATCAGATTCCATCTTGTGACTCTCGTGGCCGAGCACTGACAAGACTTTACGTTGCAAGCCGGCTTGATGGATGCGCAGGCCTCCGCTGGCAATCTCCACGCCGTTTAGCACCAGGTCAAAGAGGCTGCCGCGCACCTTAAGCGGCTCTTTATCAATATAGTCAAGTGTATCCTCGGTTGGCAACGTGAAAGGATGATGCTCCGCGGCAATGTCGCCGGTCTCTTCATCCAGCTTGAACATCGGAAAACCGGTCACCCAAAGAAAGCTCCAGCCTTCGCCGGCAAGTTTCAGCTCACGCGCCAGACGGCTACGCAGTGCGCCCAGCACTAGCGCCACCACCAGAACCTGGTCGGCCACAAACAAGATGAGGTCGCCCTCCCGGGAGCCAGTCTCATCCAAAACACGTTCGCTTTCTTCAATTGAGAGAAACTTGGCAATCGGAGAAGTGACCTTCCCGCCTCCATGAACGTAAAGGTAGGCAAGGCCCCTGGCGCCTGATGAAATGGCAAAATCTGTCAGTTCATCAACCTGGCGCCGGGAAAAGGCTGCCCCTCCCGGCACCCTTAAGGCCCTGATGGCGCCGCCGTTTTCCAAAGCCCTGGCAAAAACAGCAAATTTTGTGCCGGCAAATACACTGGAAATTTCGGTGATGGGAAGATCAAAGCGCAGGTCCGGCTTATCTGAGCCATATTTAAGCAAGGCTTCGTCGTACGTCAGCCGGGCGAATGGGCAGTTCAGGCCGGCGCCCAAGACAGAACCAAAAAGATCTGCCAATAACTCCTCGATGAGGTCCATCATCTCGGCAACGGACATAAAGGACATTTCCATGTCAATCTGAGTGTGTTCCGGCTGGCGGTCCGCCCGCAGGTCTTCATCGCGGAAAGCATGCGCAAACTGGTAATACCTGTCGAGGCCGGCGATCATGAGGAGTTGTTTGAACAGCTGCGGCGACTGAGGCAGGGCATAAAACTTTTTTTGCTTAAGACGTGCCGGCACCAGAAAATCGCGGGCGCCTTCCGGCGTGCTCTTGGTAAGCACCGGAGTTTCAACCTCGACAAACTCATGGCCGTCAAGAAAGCGGCGGACCCGCCGCTTAACCTGATGGCGGAGGAGGAGATTATCCAGCATCTCCCGGCGGCGCAGATCAAGATACCTGTATTTAAGCCTTAGCACTTCATCCACTTCCTCCGGCTCGTCAATGCTAAAAGGCGGAGTTTCAGCACGGTTGAGGATCGTTACCGCTGTAACATTCACCTCCACGTCTCCCGTAGGCAGGTCTGGGTTGACAGTCTCGGGCGAACGCCGCACGACGGCGCCGTTTATTTCGATGACGTCCTCGGGACGCAGCGAATGACCGGTCCGGTGCGCACCCCCTGAACGGCCGGGATCAAAAACAAGCTGCACCAGGCCGCTGACATCGCGAAGATCAATGAAAATGAGGCCGCCATGATCGCGCCGGCGGTGCACCCATCCACAAAGAACGACCTGTTCGTCCTGGTCTTTCGTTGTCAATTTGCCACAGTAGTGTGTTCGCATGATCAGAAGTTAAAGTTTCGAGTTTCCGTTTGCCAGATATGCTTGGAATCTATCTCAAAAGGCCGTTCGTAGCGAGGCTGAGCGCAGCAGAATATGCCTTTTGAGATAGATTCTTAGGATTACCCTGTATTTTACGCCCAGCCTGTATTAATTATTGGCAATTCCGTGCCTCAATTCTTTCCAGCAGCCACGCCGGCAGCTCGGCAAACAATACAGCGTGCTGCTTGCCGCTGCCCATATCCCTCACGGTTGCCCGGCCGGCAGCGATCTCATTTTCACCGATAATAACAGCAAAACGGCTCCCCAGGCGATCCGCCTGCTTCATCTGCCCCTTTGCCTTACGGCCGGCATAATCAATGTCCACGGCGATATCCAGCCGGCGCAGGCGGCTGAGCTGCTTAACCGCCATTTCCCGCGCCTGGCTGCCGAGGCCAATGATGAAAACGTCGATGACCGCTGCTTCCGGCGCCACATCGGCGGACTTTAACGCCAGCACAATCCTTTCCAGACCCGTGCCAAAACCGGCCGCCGGTGTGGCCGGCCCGCCTATCTCTGCAACCAGCCCATCATAGCGGCCGCCGCCGCCAATTCCTTTCTGGGCGCCCAAGCGGGCGCACTCAAACTCAAAGGTTGTGCGTGTGTAATAGTCGAAGCCGCGCACCAACGTTCCGTCAATGCGGTAGCCGGTCTGGAACAAGTCAAGCAGCCTTCTGACGCTGTCAAAATGCAGTTGGCATTCATGACATAGATTGTCAACAAGCAGGGGAGCGCCCTTAAGCAAAGCCAGGCAACTTTCATGCTTGCAGTCAAAAACGCGCAAAGGGTTGATGCTGACCCGTTCCTGGCAGTCCCGGCAGAGCCCGGGCAGAACCGAAGCCAGGAAACTGCTGAGCTTGCGCGCATATGCGGGCCGGCAGTTGCCATCGCCCATGCTGCTCAACCTTAGCTCCACCTCCGGCACGCCCAGGGCTTCGTACAAACTGGCAAACATCATGATCAATTCCACATCCAAAGCCGGGTCGTCGGAACCGATTGCTTCTGCGCCCAGCTGATAGTGCTCGCGGAACCGGCCCGCCTGCGGCCGTTCGAAGCGGAACATCCGCTCGTAGTACCAAAGCTTAACCGGCTGCGGCAGCTTGTGCATGCCGTGCTGAATGTACGCCCGAGCCACAGGGGCCGTGCCTTCCGGCTTCAGGGTGAGGCTTCTTCCCCCCTTGTCGGTGAAAGTGTACATCTCCTTGCGGACGATGTCCGAAGAGAGACCGACTCCTCTCTCAAACAATGAGGTGTCTTCAAAGGTTGGCGTGCAAATGCGCCCGTAACCGGCAGCCTGAAAAATGCGCCGGGCCGCCGTAATTACCGCCTCCCGGAGCGGCTGGTCCGGGGGAAGCACGTCATATGTCCCCTTGGGGCCCTGCACCACTACCAATCCAGGTCGGCCAGGAAAATATTGTTCTCTTTTTCCTGTTTGAGTGTGGTAGCGTTGCCATGACCGGGATAAACCATGGTATCCGGAGGAAACATTGAAACCAGTTTTTTCACCGAGGCGGCCAGCTGCTCAAAAGAGCCGCCGGGAAGGTCGGTACGGCCCACCGACCCGTGAAAAAGAAGGTCGCCCGGGAAGAGGGCGCCGCCGGTAAAATAAGTTAGCGAACCAGGCGAGTGGCCCGGCGTCGCCACCACCGCCACGGTCAGGCCGGCAAAGCCGGCGCTGTCCCCGTCGCTCAAGATCCTGTCCACCTTGGCCGGAGTCACTTTGGGCATGCCCGGGAACAAGGAATATATTTCCGGACTGACAAGCACTTCTCCTGCCTCGGCGCTGGCGCAGATCGGAGCACCGGTGGCCGCCGCCAGCTCCGGCGCCGCCGCCAGGTGATCGGCATGGCCGTGTGTAATAAAAATAGCATTAATATCAACACCGGCGTCGCCGGCGATCTCCATGATAAGTTCCGGATCACCGCCGGGATCAATGACGATGCCGGCGCCGTCTTCATAGACCAGGTAAAAGTTTGCCTGCAGCGGGCCTGCCGGCCTTGTTTCAATTTTAACGCCGATAGAACGCCTCCAAACAATTGGTGTTAAAAAGCCAGCTAAAGCTAACAAATTCGCCACAGATGGACAAGAAACCAAAAAAGGCTTGATTTTGAAATTTGGTTTTATCCATTATCTGGAATCCGGCATCCGCTTCAGAATCTATCGCAAAAGACTGTTCGCAGCGAGGCCTTTGCAGCCGGCCGCAGCAGAATATACATTTTGAGATAGATTCTTATTACTTTGCCGCCACCAGGAAGGGCCGGCCTGGCATCGACAGTGAGCGAGCGTGATAAAATTTCATGCCGGTGAAAAAGCGGTAGACTGTCGCGCCTACGTCGGCGAACTCTCCCTGGTAAGGCTCATCGCGCGGCTGCCGCCGGGGCTTCAGCCGTTTGTCATGCTCCCGGGACGCCTCGAACAGCGATCCTCCGGGAGAAAAAACATCGCTCCCCAGACGGGCCAGCAAGGGAACATACTCACGCGTATGATCAGATCCGGGATAGACAGGGTCACAGCCATGATCCGCGGTAATGATAAAAAGGTCCCCCGGCCGGCAGGAAGCTACCAGGTCAGGTATGGCTGCGTCTACTGCCATCAACCCGGAGGCAAATCCCTGCGGATCGTTGCGGTGCCCCCAGAGCATGTCAAAATCAACCAGATTGGTAAAAACCAGTCCCTCTTTTAAATCGCGCATTAGCGCCAGTGTTTGCCTCAGCCCATCCTCGTTTCCCAGGGTTTTGTATTCATACTTGACTCCCGAGCCGGCAAATATCTGGGAAATCTTGCCGACCCCGTGGACCGGCACACCGATCTCTGTCAACAGGTTCAAGTATGTCTGTGGAGGCATAAGGGAGAAATCACGCCGCTCCGGCGTTCTTGTGAAACTGCCCGGACTTCCCGTAAAGGGCCGGGCGATCACCCGCGCCACCGCGTGCTCGCCCGCAAGCAGCTTGCGTGCAGCGCGGCAATACGCATACAGTTCCGCCGGCGGCACCAGATCAACATGGGCCGCAACCTGGAAAACACTATCTGCAGATGTGTAAACGATCAGCTTCCCGGTCTTGAGATGGATTTCTCCCAGCTCCTGAATGATCTTTGTCCCGGAGGCAGGTTTATTCCCGATCGTGCCCCGGCCGGTCAGCTGCTCGAATCGCCTGATCAACTCAACCGGGAACCCGCCAGGGTAGACCGGAAACGGTTTTCTTGTAATCACGCCCATCAGCTCCCAGTGGCCCGCGGTTGTATCCTTGCCCCGGGAGCGCTCAGCCAGCCTGCCAAAAAGAGCCTGAGGGCGCGGCGCCGGCGGCACGCCCTCAAGCGGCAGAATATTGCCTAGGCCCAGGGCGCCCAGATTTGGCAGTTTCAGGCCGCCGGCGGCTACGTGACCCAGAGTGTTGGCGCCGCTATCCCCGAAATCGCCGGCGTCGGGCAAAGCTCCGGCGCCAACGCCATCGAGCGTGATCAGCAGGCAGCGGACCTTGTGGCGCCGCAGTCTGTGTCCGGCATGCCCGATCATCCATAAGGGGTTTAATTTAGGCAAAGGGCTCCAACTTTCTAAAGTTCCGAGTTTCGGGCTCCGAGTCCCGAGTTAAAAATCCCTGGCTCGACTTTCAACTTCAATCTTTTGTTTCGCTCTAGGGTGCGCGTTAAAGTAAATTTCGCGCAGTTTCTGGCGGCTTAAGTGCGTGTAGATTTCAGTTGTCGAAATATCGGCATGGCCAAGCATCTCCTGGACGCTGCGCAGATCGGCTCCCCCTGCCAGGAGATGCGTAGCAAAGCTGTGCCGTAGAGTATGAGGAGTAACAGTTTTGGTCAAAGCCGCCCGGTGCGCTGACTCCGTCACCAGCTTGTGGATCGTCTGGCGGGAAAGCCGGCGGCCAAACCGGTTTAAGAAGAGGTGATCGTCTTTAATTTTAAGGCTAAATTGCTGCCGCTCCCGCTCAAGATAACGACGCACTGCCATTAACGCCGGTTCACCCACCGGTATGACGCGCTCCTTTGATCCCTTCCCCAGGCAGCGGACGTAACCCCCTTCCAGATCAATATCGCTTATGCGTAACCCTGTCAATTCAGAAACTCGCAGCCCGGCGCTATAAAGCAGCTCAACAATGGCTGTGTTCCTTAACCTCGACCGTCCGCCAACCACATGGGACAGCAACAACCTGGTTTCGCCAAGATTGAGTACAGTCGGAAGTTTGTGATTTCGCTTGACAGATAGCAGGTCCTCAGTTGGATTGTCCAAGGCAAGCCCTTCACGCGACAGGAACCTGTAAAAACTTTTCAGAACACTCAGCTTGCGGGCCAAACTGGCCATGGCCACTTTCCCGGCGCCATCTGCCAGTGGCTGCAAAAAAACACGGATTTGACTTAAATCAACTTCCTCTGCGTTGATTCCCTGCTGCTGGAGAAACCGCCCAAACTGCATCAGGTCACGGCGGTAAGACGCAATGGTGTTATCAGCCAAGCCGCGCTCAAATTGGAGATAAGACAGGAATTCCTGGAAAAGATGATTTTCAAGGCCCTGGTTCCGTTCTCCGGTTGACGGTCCCCGGTTTCGCGTTCCGGGTTTCAGGACCGTGGTTGCAGGGTTGACGACATTCTCATCTGATATTGTTAGCCCGCTGGCCCTGGTTTTATGCCGTTCCATCATCAGCTGTTCATTCGCGCGAAGAGCGGCTGAATCCTTTAACATGAAGACGCATTCAGCCAGCTAAGGAAGATATCTCAAAAAATTGCCAGCAACGCAAGATGCATTGCATTGATTTTTAATAGGCGGAACCAGGCATGCCAAATTCTGAGCCGGGACTTAAGCGGAAGGGGATCACGCTGGAGAGGGGATAATAAGGCTGACCGACCGCCTCGGCGACAGCCCGGTTTGTAATTTTGCCCTCCATGACATTAACGCCGCGGGCCAGCGCCTGATTGTTGCTGACCGCCTGGTTGATGCCCACGTTGGCAATCTCTAGGATGTATGGCAGCGTCGCGTTGGTGAGCGCGAATGTCGAAGTGATGGGCACTGCCCCGGGGATGTTGCCCACGGCATAGTGGATGACATCGTGTACGACGTATGTCGGTTCGGTGTGTGTCGTCATGTGCGATGTCTCTGCGCAACCTCCCTGGTCAATGGAAACATCAACAATTACTGACTGCGGCACCATCTCCGCGATGATTTTTTCGCTGATCAGCTTCGGCGCCTTCGCGCCTGGAATCAGCACCGCGCCAATTACCAGGTCGGCAGTGGAAACGTGCTCCTCAATTGACAAGGCCGTCGACAACACTGTTGTTAACCTGCCCGATATGTAGCTATGCAGCGAGCGCAAGTGGTCCAGGTTCTTGTCCAGCACGACAACGTTGGCCAACATGCCGGCGGCAATCTTGGCGGCATTAGAGCCGACAATGCCAGCGCCCAGCACCACTACTTTCGCCGGCGGCACGCCAGCGACGCCGCCCAGGAGGATGCCGCGGCCACCAATCATTTTTTCCAGGAAATAAGCTCCGACTTGCGCCGCCATCCTGCCGGCGATCTCACTCATCGGCGCCAGCAGCGGCAGCCTGCCGTCGGCAAGCTCAACAGTTTCATAAGCGATGCAGCTGGCGCCGCTGGCCATCAACGACTTGGCCAGCTGCGGCTGCGGCGCCAAATGAAGAAAAGAAAAGATGATTTTCTGCTCCTGCAGCAAGGCCACCTCGTTGGCAGAAGGATCCTTGACCTTGACAATCAAGTCCGCCTTCTCGAACAGTTCTTCCATAGTATCAACAATGAGGCCGCCCTGGCCGGCATAGGCTTCATCGGGAAGCTTGCTGCCCTGGCCGGCGCCCTTCTGGATCAGTACGGTATGGCCGGCAGCAGCCAGCTCGCGCGTGCCGGCCGGCGTGATCGCCACGCGGTATTCATCAATCTCAACTTCCGATGGAATGCCGATAATCACACTTTCACCTCACAAACAAAAAAAAACAACAAAGGCATGGGCTAATATCGGTCAATTTCAAATTTATTTGATATCCATATCAAGCACTCTCAACGCCAGCTGTATGCCCGCCAGCGATTTGGCGTCCTGCAGTTCTCCCAGGAGCGCCCCGGCCGGACGCAGTGGCCGGATCACCGTCTCCAGGAACTCCTCCCGGTCGTGCTTTTTCTCCGCAGCGGATAATTCCTGCGCCAGATAACAATGCAGCATCTCATTGCAAAAGCCGGGCGTCGAATAAAAAGAAGACAGGTGCTGCCAGCTGCCGGCCGTCAAACCCAGCTCTTCCAGGCATTCCCGCCGGGCGCCGGCCAACGGCTCTTCATCCGGTTTTAACTTGCCTGCCGGCAGCTCAAGCAAGTCCCGGCCGGCCGCATCCCGGTATTGCCTGACCAGATAAACCATGCCATTTTCATCCACGGGCACGATGACGCAGGCACCCGGGTGCTCAACTATCTCGCGTGTGGCTTGCCTGCCATCCGGCAGCTCCACTTCGTCCACGCGCAGATTGATTATCCTGCCATGATAGATTTGCCGTGATGACAAACGTTTGTTTATCCCCTGACCGCCTTTCTGATAATCGCCAAGAGCAACTGGTGACATTGATGCAGCGATTCCACCGAGATATATTCATCTGGCGTGTGCACCTGCTCCATGCCGGCAGAGAGGTTGACGCTGGGAACGCCTTTTAAGTTAAAGACATTGACATCGCTGCCGCCGCCGGTGCTGACGGGCTCAGGCCTGATGTCAATATCAGCAAACGCCTGCAGCGCCAGATCGTAGGCGAGGTGGCCGGGGCCAATGTTAAAACCCTGAAACTCATCAACAACAGCCACTTCGACGTCTACCCCCCCGGCAGCAGCGGCATAGCTGACCGCTTCCAGCATGCTGGTGACCTGCCGCTCCAGTTTTTCGTCAACATGGCTTCTGGCTTCGCCGGCGATGTGGCAGCGGCCGGGAACGACATTGACCGCCTCCCCTCCCCTGATAATACCAATGTTGGCGGTTGTGTCAGCATTGATCCGGCCCAGCTTCATTTCGGCGACGGCCTTTGCTGCCGCCACGATGGCGCTGCGGCCTTGCTCAGGCGCAACGCCGGCATGGGCCGGCTTGCCAATGAATGTCGCCCGGATCGTTTTTTGCGACGGGGAGCTTGCCACGATTCTTCCAACAGGCCCAGTACTGTCCATGCAAAAACCGCAACTGGCCGTCAATTGCGTCGGCGGGGCCGACTTGGCGCCGCGCAGTCCGCTCTCTTCCCCAACTGTCAACAGCAACTCGATGCCGGCGTGGGAAAGCTGTTCTTTAATTACTTGCTCCAAAGTGAGAACCATCGCCGCCACCGCCGCTTTATCATCAGCGCCAAGGACAGCCCTGCTGCCGCTGCTGATAATGCCATTCTCCAATACCGGCGAAGGCAGCGCGTCTTCCGCGGAGGCGACTGTGTCGACGTGCGCAGCAAACATGACGGCCTTCCCGGCGGCGTTTGCAGCCAGCCGGCAATACAGGTTGCCCGCGGCGGCCGGGTGCTCCTCGATGGGCTCAGACTCTTCCACTTCCAGGCCGACGCCGCGCAGGCGGGCCGTCAGATGATCCATAATTTCACGCTCGTGGCCGGAAGGGCTGGCGATGCGCGCCAGGTCTAAAAACAGGGAAACGAGGGGGTCAGCCGGCTCCTTGCCGCGCATATTCATGTCTGACTGCTATTCGACAACAGTGCCCGCGTTTTCCGCCGGGATGCCGGGCTCACGGCCCGGCTGGCGGCTGTCGGCGAACTTGCAGGCGGCGCCGACAAAGTCGCGGAATAGTGGATGCGGCCGCGTCGGCCGGGATTTGAATTCAGGGTGAAACTGCGTAGCGACAAACCAGGGATGATCCGAAAGCTCAATGATTTCCACCAGGCGCTTGTCTGGCGACGTGCCGCTGATCTTCATGCCGGCTTCCACCAGCTTGGGCCGAAGAGCATTGTTGAGCTCATATCGGTGCCGGTGGCGCTCATGCACGCTGCGCTCATCGTATGCTTTCGCCGCCCGGGTGCCTCGCACCAGCTTGCAGGGGTAGGAGCCCAGCCGCATGGTTCCGCCCATTGCCTCCACATCCTTTTGCTCAGGCAGCAGGTCAATGACTGGATATGGTGTTCCCTGGTCAAACTCGGAGCTGTTGGCCCCGGGCATGCCGGCGACGTTGCGGGCGAACTCGACAACGGCGCATTGCATCCCCAGGCAGACGCCAAGGAAGGGGATGCGGTTCTCCCGGGCATGCGTCACTGCCTGGATCTTGCCTTCTATGCCCCGCACACCAAACCCTCCCGGGATGAGCACCCCATCGACATCGCGCAGCTGTGTCTCCACCAGCATAGGGTTGACGCCCTCCGAATCGACCCAGACAACTTCCAGTTCCCGGCCGTGGAAAAGAGAGGCATGCTTGAGTGACTGGATGACGCTCATGTAGGCATCCCATAACTGAACATACTTGCCAACAAGCGCAATCTTCACTTTTGATTTGCAGGCATTGATCTTGTCAACGAGATCGCGCCAATCAGACAAAGCCGGCTGCTCAGCCTCCAAGCCCAATTTGCGAACAACCAGGTCATCAAGGCCTTCATCGTGAACCATCAGCGGCACCATGTAAATGTCGGGCGCATCGACGGCCGCTACCACCGCTTCCAGCTCGATGTCGCAAAGCAGCGCGATTTTTTCCTTGAGATTCTTGTTCATATGCCTGGGGGTGCGGCAGACGATAATATCAGGCTGGATGCCGATTCCCCTGAGCTCCTTGACGCTATGCTGGGTGGGCTTTGTCTTTTGCTCGCCAGCCACCTCCAGGTAAGGCACCAGCGATACGTGGATGTAAAGCGCATTCTCACGGCCAACATCTATCCGGAACTGGCGAATCGCCTCCAGAAATGGCAGCGACTCAATGTCGCCGACGGTGCCGCCAATCTCGGTAATAACCACATCGACGCCGCCGCCCATGTCGGCAACACGGTGAATCCGTGCTTTGATCTCGTTAGTGATATGCGGTATTAACTGAACTGTCTTGCCCAGGTAGTCACCGCGGCGTTCCTTGTTGATAACACTAAAGTAGACGGTGCCCGAAGTAACGTTGCAGTCACTCGTCAGATTCTCGTCAGTGAAGCGCTCATAATGACCCAGGTCGAGATCGGTCTCGGCGCCGTCTTCGGTGACAAATACCTCCCCGTGCTCAAAAGGGCTCATTGTGCCTGGATCCACGTTAATGTATGGATCGAGTTTTTGCATCTGCACCTTCAGCCCCCGGCTCCTGAGAAGCATGCCCAGGGAGGCTGCAGTTATCCCCTTGCCCAATGACGAAACCACGCCCCCGGTAACAAAGATATGTTTGGCCATCGACCCGCCTTTCAATAATATTTAGATTCTAAGTGGTTGTGCTTTCCGGCTGATTGGGAGGCACGAAAAAACCGGAGGCGCCGCTCCGGCCTGAGAAAGAAAATTAATTTTTTTTGCCCTGTTAGCCAACCGCTCCTCTAAAAAGCAAGCCTAACCCTCGCTGTTAATTATATCAGCTGCAGAAAACTTGGCAACCTCAATTTAAGAGCCTATTTCGATAGGTAATTCGTTGCGAGGTCGAGCGAAAAGGCGATGGGCAAGGACGCAGGAGAAAAAAGCCCGCAGTCGTACCTGTACGGTACGTCGAGGACTTTTTGCTCCGAGGACGCAGCCCATGGTCTTTGCAGCCGGCCGCAGCAGAATACGCCTATCGAAATAGACTCTAAGCCTGCCTCAATCCACTATTTTTCTTCTTCTTCCCCTTCCTCCTCCTCATAAGAGATTGCATCTTCCGGGCAGTTCTCAACTGCAGCTTCAATGCATGACTCCAGGCCGCTGAAATCGCCCGTAATCACATGAGATTTATCATCGTCGCCAATCTCGAACACCTCCGGGCAGATTGCTTCGCAATTGCCGCAGGCGGCGCATTTTCCAATGTCAATTTTAGGAATTTTCAACGGAATTACCGATCCTCCGCCATCCGGACAACACGGGCAAGAGCCCCCAAGCCCAACAGGCCGGCTGCCGCCAGCGCCGCCACCAGCGACCCGCGGCTCCTTCCCTGTTTCTCCAGCGCGGCAACGGGGGGAAGATATGATTGCATGAGCTGGCCCCATTTTGTCTCGGCCATGGCGTCAACGCGCCGGCGGCCAATAAACGGGTACCAGTATGAATTCAGCACGAGCCTTGCCAGAGGCTCAGGCCAAGTCTGCCAGCCCATCAAAAGCGGCTTGGTCCGGCAACCGGCGCCGGCCATGCCTTCCGCGCCTAGTTTCCCGGGCCCGCAAAAATGGAAGTTAACTTCGGAAATATCTTCCCCTATGACTTCGATGTCATCGTAAAGGCCGCAGCCGAGGCCGCGCTCATGGGCCAGGCGGATGTACTTAATCTTCATTGGGTCAAATCCCATCATGTGGGCTGCAACCGCATCTATTGCCACCAGGTCGGCGCCGGCAAGGAGATAGCCTTTTTCATATGGAACCAGCGCCCTGGGCCCGGGACCGTCGCCGCAAAAGGTGCCGTCCATGACCGCAAAAATGCCGCTGTGGATTTCTTTCTGAATGGCCAACAGATCAACCATGGCCTCATGGACGGCATCACCCGCCGGCCGGCCTCGCGGCGCCAGGCCGTCGAGGGCGCTCTCGACTGCTCCGGCAAACCCAGTCAGCAGATGAGTTTTTACGGTTGGCAAGTAGATGATGTTTGCCCCTTGAAAGAAGTCGGGGATGTAAAACCCTTCTTCAGCAATCATTTTACCCAGAACCAGCATCTCTGCCTGCGGCTGATAATTTATCCATTTGACAGGCGGCTCATACGTATGTGTAAACCGGAGGCCCAAACGCTCGGCGACTGTCAAATGGCCGTTGTTGAGCTCCCCGGTCACGCTGTCGGCAGAGGCTCTACTCTGAACCAGCACCAGCGATTCTTTCCGGTAGCCGTCCGCCAGCAGCGCCCTGATTACCCCTTCCAGTTGCCATGGGGTCGTGGAAGCGGCCGGATACCAGACGTCCCAGCAGATACTGATATCAAGGCTGGTGACCCTCTCCCTTGCCAGCGTTTCCTCATAGGCCGCCATCCGCAGCAGCCTGCCGCAATCAGCGATAACTGTCTCCGGAGATGTTTTGATGACGGCGACCGTGGACTTCATCAATTTTCAGCCGCTTTTCTTGCCAGCTCAGCTGCGTGAGCACGCGCTTTTTTGTTTGACGGCTGTGACCCCATCATGCGGCACAGCTCGTCGATGACTTCATCCTCGGGCAGACGGGCAACCTCAGTGACTGTCTTAAAACCAGTCGTTGTCTTGCTGACGACAAAATGGGCTTCGGCAAAACAGGCAATCTGGGGCAGATGCGTAATACAGACAATTTGCGAGGAGCGCGCCAATTTCTTTAGTTGGGCCCCCACAGCCAACCCTGTCTTGCCGCCAATGCCGGCATCGATCTCGTCAAATACGATGGTGCCGGCCTCGGCCACCGGAGCCGCGCTCTTGATCGCCAGCATAATCCGGGAAAGCTCGCCGCCGGAAGCTGCTTTCCTGATTGGCGCCGGCGGCATGCCTGGATTGATATCAGCAAAAAACTCCGCTTTCTCAGCGCCTGCCGACGACAGGACTGCGGGCGTCAATTTGCCGCCGCCTTCAAGGAAAGAAAACTCCACCTTCAGCCTGGATTTGGGAAAGTCCAGTTCGCGAAGATGGTTGGTTGCTTCCCGCTCAAGCCGGGCGGCGGCTGCCTGCCGCAGCCGTCTGAGCTTTAGCGCCAGCGTCACCGCCTCTTTCCCGGTTTCCCGCAAATCCTGCTCAAGCGAAGAGTGATCTGCTTGCAAGGCCGAGATCCGGGAAAGCCGCTCGCGGCAACCGGCGGCGTAAGCAAGCACTTTCTCGATGGCGCCGCCATATTTGCGTTTTAATCCCGCCAGCACTTCCAGCCTTTCTTCAACGGCTGACAAAGCGGCAGGGTCAAGCTCGACTGACTCGGCGTAATGGCGGGCGTCGCGCCCTGTCTCCTCCAGTTCGAAAAAACCAGCCCTCAGCCTGGCCAGCAAATTGTCAAGCTCCGCATCGACGCCGGCGGCGGCTTCAAGGCGCGCCATCGCCCCGGCCAGCGCTTCCATCACACCGGTTTCTTCCGGGGCTGCCCCCAGAATGCCCGCCAGCTGGTTCGCCGCCTCTTCCAACTCCCTGGCCTTGACCAGCCGCCGCCGCTTGGCCTCAAGCGATTCGTCCTCGCCGGGCACGGGAGCAGCAGCCTCTATCTCGATTAACTGAAATTTAATCAGCTCCGCCTCCTGGGCAGCGGCATCGGCGTCTTTGGCAAAATTATCCAGGCCGGAAGCAAGCTCAACCCGCCGCTGGAAAAGCAGCCGGAATTCCTCCCGCAGATCGATGAGCTCCTGCCCACCAAACCTGTCAAGCATATCAAGCTGATTGGAAGCCAGCATCAAGCGGCGCTGCTCATGCTGGCCGGAAAATCTGAGGCAGCGGCCGGTCAACTGGCCGAGGACTCCCGAATTAACGGCGTGACCGCCGGCGTAGGAACGGCTGGGCCCGTCCGGGGAAAGGCGGCGGCGGACAATCAACTGCCCGTCTTCCGGCACATCAATGCTGTCCGCCACTGTGGAAAAAAAACCGGGCGGCATTGAGAAGACGGCTTCCACGGATGCTTCGGCGGCCCCGGGACGAATGAGGCCGTTATCAACCCGCGTTCCCAGGAGCAGTGTAATCGCATGAGCCAAAATTGTCTTGCCGGCGCCGGTTTCACCGGTGATGACATTTAATCCAGGAACAAGCTCAAGCCGGGCGCTGCCGATAACAGCCAGGTTCTCAATGCTGAGCTCAGTCAGCAACTTTAGAATTTCCCCGTGCGGGAAGGCGGATGAACTTGTCCCTCAGCGTGCGGTGAAAATCCGAACCGGGGACCTTCACCAGCCGCGCCTTGCGCCGTGAGACGGTAACGCCCAGGCTCTCCCCTGCTGGCAGATGCGAGCACTCCCGGCCGTCCACGCAAATATCCACTTCGGCGCTAAGCGAACGATTTGTAATCCAAAGCTCCTGGCCAGGATCCATCACCAGCGGCCTGAACCTGAGCGTGTGGGGAGCAATTGCGGAAAGAATGAACGCATCAAGCCCCAACGACATCAACGGCCCGCCATTTGAGAGATTGTAGGCAGTCGATCCGACGGGCGTGGAGATGACCATGCCGTCACAGGAAACAGTATCCATTTCCACGTCCCCAACCGCATAACCAAGACGCACCACGGACCCGGCAACGGGCTTGTGCAAGACAACATCGTTGACGGCAAGGCTGCAGGAACCGCCTTGCATAAGCTCGAGCAGCGTCAAGTCCATCAGGCTGTAATCTCCCTCCAGAACCTGCCTCAACCGCGAGGGAATATCTTCCGGAGACAACGCCGACAGAAACCCCATCCGTCCAAAGTTGACGCCAAGCACAGGCGTACTCATTTGCGCGAAGCGGCTGAAAGCGCGCAGAATAGTGCCGTCTCCGCCGAGCGCAACACAGAAGTCAACATCAGCTTCCATCAGCGAGGAGACGACGACCGCCAGCTCCGAGCCCGCCGGAATCGCAGACTTGCCGGC
The DNA here is from genome assembly GCA_021790115.1 of Actinomycetes bacterium. Taxonomy (GTDB): domain Bacteria; phylum Actinomycetota; class Thermoleophilia; order BMS3ABIN01; family BMS3ABIN01; genus JACWAD01. The sequence continues at coordinate 18,985 of JAJYIM010000006.1, forward strand.
CTCCCGCTCGGGAATCACCGCCTCGATGGAAAGCTCGCGGCACAGTTTCAGGATTTGTTTCAATGCCGTGTTTGTGGCTTCAGACCGGCGGTGGGTGATAACTGCGATTCTCTTGACCAACTGTATCTCCTTGAAATCAGAGAGGGCAATTGCGTCCAGTCAACCGCTCAACGGGAGCCGGGCCCGGCAAGGGCGCCTGCTTCAAATCGTCTCCCTGCCAAAAAAAATAGCCGCCGTGCGCTGCCAGGGCCCGGCTGATGACCTCACCAATCACCTGCTCCTTGCCAACTCCAGGCGCAGCCCGGGCCTCGTTGAGAACCTCAGGGCCGGCCCCGTCGATGAGATACATCAGATACTCGATGTTTCCCTTCGCCCCTCTCACCGGCGATTCAACCAAGCCACCCACTACTAGTCCGGACCGCTCGGCAAACTGCCAAATACTCAAAAGAACTTCCCTGTGGACACCGGCGTCGCGCACGACGCCACCTTTGCCAACCTTTCCCCGGCCGGCCTCAAACTGGGGCTTGACGAGCATGACTACCTTAAAGCCTGGCGAAAGACATTTTATCACAGCCGGAAGAGCTTTCTTCAGGGAGATAAAAGAGAGGTCCAGCGTTGCCAGCTCCGGCGGCGCCGGCAAATCCTTGCAATCAAGGTAACGGATATTGTAGCGCTCGATGACCGTCACGCGCTGGTCCTGCCGCAGTTTCCAGCTGAACTGGCCGTAGCCGACATCCACGGCAATCACCAGTGCGGCGCCATTTTGAAGCAGGCAATCAGTAAAACCGCCTGTAGAGGCGCCGGCGTCCAGCGCCACCTTGCCGGCAGCGTCCAGATCAAAGGCGTCAAAAGCCCGCTGCAGCTTGAAGCCTCCACGCGACACATAAACCGGATCCTCAACAACTTCAACCATGACGTCCGGGGCCACCCGCCGGCCCGCATTGCGCTCAGAGCTTCCCTCCACCAGCACATGGCCGGCGAGCAGGGCGGCGCTTGCCCGCGAACGCGTGTCAAAAAAACCGCGCTCGACAAGGACTTTGTCAAGACGATGCCTGGACTGCTTTACAGGATGCCTAGGCGGCGTTGCGCGGCCAGGTTTTGCCGGTTTCTTTTTCAAGCACAATCACCGTGGAAGCCGCAATTCCTGCTTTGCCGGTGCGCCTATTCTTCGCCGGAAGCCTTGCGCCTGGCCGCCGTTACGATCTTTCTCTCAACTAGCCGGCCGGCCACATAATCAGCAACCGCCTCCGGCGACAGGCCGGCTTCCTTAAGCAGACGGCTGCGGCTGCCGTGCGGGATAAACCTGTCCGGGAGGGCAAACCTGCGCACAGGCACCGCGTCTTCCGCAAAAAGCTCAGCGACGGCGGAGCCGAAACCGCCGTTGATCGCGCCTTCTTCAACTGTGACGACCAGCTCGTGATCGGCAGCCAGCTCGCGAATCAACTGCTTGTCAAGCGGTTTCAGGAAACGGGCGTTGACAACAGTTGGCCTGAGCCCGTGCCGCTCCACCAGCATGCGGGAAGCTCGCCGGCAAATGCCAACCCCGGTTCCCAGGCCGAGCAGCAGCGCCCCCTCGCCGCGGTCAAGCAGCTCTGCCTTTCCCACCGGCAGCCTCCGGAAGACTGACGGCATCGCAACTCCGCCCCCCGGGCCACGGGGATAGCGAATTGCGGCCGGCGCCTCCAGATGAAGCGCTGTAAAAAGCATGTGCTGCAGCTCTGCCTCATCCATTGGCGCCATAATGTTCATCCCCGGAACCGGGCGCAGATAGGCAAGATCAAAACAGCCATGATGAGTTGGCCCGTCATCCCCCACCAGCCCGGCGCGGTCAATGGCAAATACAACCGGCAACTCCTGCAGGCCAATGTCCTGCACAAGCTGATCGAATGCCCGTTGCAAGAAAGTGGAGTAAATTGCGACAACCGGCTTCAGGCCGCCCAGCGCCAGCCCCGCCGCAAAAGTGACCGCGTGCCCTTCGGCGATGCCGACATCGTAAAACCTTTCCGGAAACTGCCGCTCAAAATAATTCAGCCCGGTGCCGTTAGACATGGCGGCGGTAACCGCTACAATCCTGGCGTCGTCTGCCGCCATGCGGGCAAGGCCGCGGCCAAAGGCCTCCGTGTAGGTTATCGGGCCCGGCTGCTCGATTGTTTTGCCCGTGCTGATATGAAAGGGGGCGATGCCGTGAAAGGTATCGGGCCGCGCCTCGGCCGGCTCGTAACCCTTGCCTTTGGTCGTCTTAATGTGGATAAGAACAGGCCGCTCGATCTCCATGGCCGCCCTGATGCTTTTCCTGAGCGCCTTGATGTCATGGCCATCAACAATGCCAACATAAGCAAAGCCCAGCTCCTCGAAAAGCATCCCCGGCACCAGGAAGGCCTTCATGCCCTCTTTCAGCGAGCGCATGCCGCCGCGGATGCCGGGAATGCGGTCAATGCCATGCGCGACATCCTCGCGCAGCTTGTATAAAGTTGGATCGAGCCGCAGCCTGTTCAGATACTGGGAAATAGCGCCGACATTTGACTTAATTGACATCTCATTATCATTGAGAATGACCATCAGCGGCGTGCGCAGGTGTCCGGCCTGATTAAGCGCCTCATAGGCAATCCCGCCAGTGAGCGCCCCGTCGCCAATGACGCAGGCGACACAGGGCCGGCGGCGGCCTTCTTCACCACCCGCCCCCTGCTCTTCTTCGTCACGACCGGCCAGCCGGGTTGCCTCCATCAGGCCGGCGCCATAACTGATTGACGTGGAACTGTGACCGGTGCCAACAATGTCATGCACCGATTCAGCAGCGCTGGGAAATCCCGAGAGGCCGCCCTGCTGGCGAATTGTGTGAAATCCCTGCCGCCGGCCGGTGATTATCTTGTGGGCGTAACATTGGTGCCCGACATCCCAGATGATCTTGTCGGCAGGGCTTTCCAGGACGCTATGCAACGCAATCGCCAGCTCAACAACGCCCAGGTTGGGCGCCAGGTGCCCGCCCACCTTTGAGACGGCGCCGATCATAAATGAGCGGATTTCGTCCGCAAGCACCTGCAGCTCGCGGTCATTGAAACGCCTCAAATCGGAAGGGGAATTGATCTGGTCAAGAAGAGACACATTTACCTTTGACGTTCGTAAATATAATTTGTAATGCCGGCCAGGGTTCCCATCCTCCCCTGGATGCCATCGAGTGCGGCCAGAGCCCGGGAAAGCGAGCGCCGCGCCAGCTCCTGCGCCGTCTTAAGCCCGTAGACGCTGACGTATGTGCTTCGCTTGAGCCGGGCATCGGCGCCGGCCTGCTTGCCTAGCACTTCTGTATCACCAACAACATCCAAAATATCGTCTTTAATCTGAAATAGCAAACCCAGCTCGGCGGCAAAGCCGGCTAAAACTTCCAGCTCGGAGGCGCTTACGCCTGCGAGCAAGCCGCCGGAATTGACGCAGGCCGCAATCAGCCTGCCGGTCTTCAGGCGGTGCAGAAGCTTCAACTGCGCCTCTCCGGTGACCAAACCTGACACATCCAGATACTGGCCGCCAACCATCCCTTTAACGCCGGTAGCTTCCGAAATCTCCTGCACTACCGCCAGCGTTACAGCAGGCTCGGCCTCCTGCCTCTCACAGATCAGGCGGAAAGCTTCGGCAAACAATGCATCCCCTGCAAGAATTGCGACAGCTTCACCAAATTTAACATGACAGGTTGGTTGGCCACGCCTAAGGACATCATCATCAAATGCCGGCAGGTCGTCATGGATAAGTGAATAAGTGTGAATCATCTCCAGCGCCGCCGCTGTTGGCAACGCCGCCGCGGGATCGACGCCGTAAGCCTGGGCAGCCGCCAAAAGAAGCACTGGGCGGATTCTTTTTCCCCCTCCCAAAAGGGAGTAACGCATCGCTTCCAGAAGCGGGCTTACGGATGGCGCCTCTCCGAACCGCAGCTCTTCCAGAAAGCCATCCACCAGCTCGACCAGATCATCGGGGTAAGCCAAACCGGCTAGCCTTCCTCATCCTTTTCCGGGGCCGGTTCCACCTCGCTTGCTTCAGGGGGGCCGTAAATGACGTCCTGGACAGCCTGCTCCAGCTTCTGACTGCTGCTTAGAGCAAGTTCATTGGCTTCGCTAAGCAGCCTGATTGATTCATCCCAGTCCGTCTCCCCCCCTTCCAGTTGCTTGACAATCTTCTCCATCCGCTCAATAGTCTCCGAGAGATTGCTGAGAGTGCCGGCAAGAGCATCGGTTAAATCGTCACCCATTTTTACTTGCCTCCCGGACTATTTTGCCAAGAATTCCATTTATCAGAGAGCCTGCTTCCTGGGAGCAAAAACGTTTCGCCAGTATGACGGCCTCACTTGCGCTTACCTCAGCAGGAATATCAGCGCGGTCAAGAATCTCGTAAACCGCCATCCGGAGAATGCTTCTTTCCAGGGCTCCCAGCCGGTGAGCAGGCCAGCCCTGTGAAGCCGCATCAATGACATGGTCCAGGTCGCTTTGGGAAGCAAGCACTCCCGCCACTTCCTGGCGGGTAAATTCATCAGGCTCGTGACCGGCCTCGCGCTTAAGCCCAGCGAACAGTTCATCAACGCTGCTCGCGGAAATATCCTTCTGATAAAGAATGACCATGGCGTCCCGGCGGGCACGCCGGCGGGAAAGCCCAGCAGGCCCGCGTTGATCTGTTTCCGGTTCTGCATCAAGATTGTTCACTGAAAGCCTTCTAAGAATCTATCTCAAAAGGCTCTTCGTAGCGAGGCCGAGCGAAAAGGCGATGGGCAAGGACGCAGGAGTAAAAAGCCCGCAGTCGTACCCCTGCGGTACGTCGAGGACTTTTTGCTCCGAGGACGCCGCCCATCGCCTTTGCAGCCGGCCGCAGCAGAATATGCCTTTTGAGATAGATTCTAATGATATATTCCTTAATTTGCACCAATTTCAGACATTAGTAACCATCCGAGTTCCGAGTTCAGAAGAATTATAACGATTATTTCTATTTGTCAACTCAGGTTTTTGGGTTGGGTTTAATCCAGCATCCAAGGTCCAGCATCCGCTTAATAATCATTTTATTCCCAGCTGCTGCTTGTTCTCATCAATAAAAGCTGTCGTGTAAACGCCATTGACGAAATCAGGTGAACGAAGGATGGCAGCGCAAAGATCCTTATTTGTGATAATGCCCTCAATGACATATTCATCCAGGGCCCGCAAGGCCCGCGTGATCGCCGCGGGCCGGCTGGCGTCCCAGGCAATCAGCTTCGCCAGCAGCGAATCGTAAAAAACCGGCACTTCATAGCCTTCATAAAGATGCGAGTCGACGCGGACTCCAGGACCGCCCGGGGAAACATAACGGGTAATCCGGCCCGTATTTGGCCTAAAGCCATCACTTGGGTCCTCGGCAATGATGCGCAGCTCAATGGCATGGCCGCGGGTCTGAATTGAGCCCGTTTGCGGCAGCAGATCACCCTTGGCAATCCGGATCTGCTCCTTGACTATATCAACGCCCGTCGTCACTTCTGAGACCGGGTGCTCCACCTGCACGCGCGTATTCATCTCCATGAAATAAAAGTTCTTGTCCCCGTCAACCAGGAACTCGATAGTACCCGCATTTTCATAGCCACAGGCGCGGCAGGCAGCGATAGCAGCGGACGCCATTTTTCGCCTCGTCTCCGGATCGAGCAGCGGCGAAGGCGATTCCTCAATCAGTTTCTGGTGGCGCCGCTGGACTGAACAGTCCCGTTCCCCGAGCGTCAACACCGAACCGGCTTTGTCCGCCAGCACCTGCACCTCCACATGATGCGGGCTCGTTACCGCCTTCTCGAGATAAAGGGCTCCGTCACCAAATGCCTTGTCTGCCTCGCTGCGCGCCAGCAGGAACTGGCTTTCCATCTCACCGGGGGCGTTGACCAGGCGCATGCCCCTGCCGCCACCCCCAAAGGCCGCTTTCAGCATAATCGGGTAGCCAAGCTCGCCGGCCAGCGATGCAGCTTCCTGCACGTTTGGGACCTCCCTCTCAGAGCCGGGAATCACAGGAATGCGCGCCTTCTTCATTTCCTGCTTGGCAAGCGCCTTGTCGCCCATGCGCCGCATTACCGCCGCGCTGGGGCCGATGAAAACGAGGCCATTGTCAACACAAGTCTCGACAAAGGCGGCATTTTCAGCCAGCAGCCCATAACCGGGATGAACAGCGTCGCAACCCTTGATCTCGGCCGCCCCGATCACCGCCGGCACGCTCAAGTAGCTGTCCGCCACTGGGCCGGGGCCGATGCAAACAGCTTCATCGGCCTCGCGCACGTGCAGGCAGCCGGCATCAGCCTCTGAGTAAACAGCGACGCAGGGGATTTCCAGCTCCCGGCATGCCCGGATTATCCTTAGGGCCACCTCGCCGCGGTTGGCTATTAAAATCTTGGACAGCATTACATTCGTCTAACGTTTAATGATTCACGAAAACAAACTTTGACCACACGTTAAGAATCTATCTCAAAAGGCTGTTCGTAGCGAGGCCGACCGCAGCAGAATATGCTTTTTGAGATAGATTCTAAGCGTGAAAATTTGGCCCTCAAAATCAGCCCTCGACCTCAGTCACCTCGAAAACCTCAACCTCCAGCGGCTCGATGTAAAGCAGCGGCGTTCCGTATTCCACCGGTTTGGCATTTTCAACCAGGATGCGGCGAACGGTGCCGTTTACTTCAGAGGCAACCTCGTTCATTAGCTTCATAGCCTCAAGAATGCAAAGCGTCTGGCCCACGGTTACTTCGTCTCCCTCCTCCACGAAGGGATCACTGGTGGGAGACGGCGCCCGGTAAAAAGTCCCCACCATCGGCGATTTGACAATGAAGTAGTTGCTTGGTGCTTCCCCCGGTGGGGATACCCCTGCTTCCGTGGCCATTCCGGCTTCTGGCTCTCCGCTCTTGCGGATCGTGATCCTGGTATCGCCTTCCTCAATAGTGACTTCCGCTATCGATGACTGCTCAACAGCGGCAATTATTTCCTTGATCTGGCTTAAGTCCATTGCGTCTTTGTTTCCCTCCTCCCCGTCTTGCTCTTCAGTCAGGAAGACATCATCTTCCACGCCGTGACGCCTTTGCTCCAGGAATTTCCTGGCCGTAGCCGGAAAGAGGGCGTACGTAATGACGTCTTCTTCATCGCGGGCCAGTTCCCCGATCTCTCCTGCCAGCTGTGACAGCGATTCCTCGATCAGTTCAGCCGGCCTTCGGGTAATCGGTTTCTCATCGCCCAGAACTTTAGCCATAACCTCAGCGTTAATTGGCCCTGGAGCGTGGCCATACTTGCCGCGCAGGTACGATTTCATCTCATCGGGGACAACCTGCCAGCGCTTGCCAGAAAGCACATTGAGCACCGCCTGGGTGCCCACAATCTGGCTCATTGGCGTCACCAGCGGCGGAAAACCAACCTCAGCCCGCACAACGGGAATCTCCTTCAGCACCTCAGGCAAACGGTCCGAGGCATTTTGCTCAGCCAACTGGCTCTCCAGGTTAGAGATCATGCCACCGGGAACCTGATGCGAATATACCTGCATGTGCGTAATCGAGGTTACCCCGCGCGAATACCCTCCCCTTTGCCTGACGCCTTCAAAGTACTTGGCGATTTCAAACAGGCTGTCCAGGTCCAGCTCGGTGTCGTAAGGCGTGCCGGCAAGTGCAGTCACCACCATCTCCGTAGCCGGATTGGAAGAGCCGAACGCAAGCGGCACTGTGGCCGTATCGATGATGTCGGCGCCCGCTTCGATTGCTTTCAAGTAAGTCATCGGGGCCAGGCCGCCGATGTAATGGCAGTGCACCTCAAGCGGCAGATCAATCTCCGCTTTCAGCCGGTTGACAAGCTGCTGACAATGAAATGGCGAAAGCAGGGCAGCCATGTCCTTGATGCAAATGGAGTCGGCTCCCATTTCCACGAACTTGTGGGCTACCTCTAAATAGTGGTCAAGCGTGTGCACCGGGCTGATTGTATACGAAACAGCCCCCTGGAAATGCTTGCCCGCCTCCCTCACAGCTTCGGCCGCCACCTCGATGTTGCGGGGGTCGTTCAGCGCATCGAAAATGCGAAAGATATCAATGCCGTTATCCGCCGCGCGCAAGACAAACTTGCGCACGACCTCGTCGCTGTAATGCCGGTATCCGACCAGATTCTGTCCCCGGAGCAGCATTTGCAGCGGAGTTTTTGGACAATGCTGCTTGATCGTGCGCAGCCGTTCCCACGGATTCTCATTCAGGAACCGCAGGCAGCTGTCGAAAGTGGCGCCGCCCCAGACCTCCAGGGAATAAAAGCCAATCTCATCCATTTGCCCGAGAATGGGCAGCATCTCGCTGGTGCGCATGCGCGTAGCCCACAGCGATTGATGCCCATCCCTGAGAGTAGTGTCCGTGATCAGGACTCGGCGGGCTTTCACCATGGTTAGCTGCTGACCCTTTCCACATATTCGCCGCTGCGAGTGTCAATCTTGATGACATCACCGGCTTTTAAAAATAGCGGCACGCTCACGGACGCGCCGGTCTCGAGAGTCGCCGGCTTGGACCCGCCGCTGACCGTGTCGCCCTTGACGCCCGGCTGTGTATCAGTAATCGCGAGCTCCACGAAAATGGGAGGAGTGATGGCGGCAGGCGCGCCATCGATTGTAAGCAGCTCCACATCAATGTTATCTTTCACAAACTTGAGCGAATCGCCAACAACAGTCAGGGAAAGTGATAGCTGCTCGTAAGTTTCATTATCCATCAGCACCACTTCATCAGGGGTTGAGTAAAGATATAGCATTTTCTTGCTCTCCACCCGCAGCCGCCGGAATTTCTCACCGGCGCGGAATGTTTTTTCCAGCACGGCGCCCGTGTTTAAGTTCTTGAGTTTAGTGCGGACAAAGGCGCCGCCCTTGCCCGGCTTGACATGCTGAAACTCGACAATGGTAAACGGCTGGCCGTCCACTTCCACTGCCATGCCGTTTTTGAAATCATTTGTTGAAACCAAGATTCCTCCGAAGGGTCAAGGGCCGGCTGAACAGGAGTAAGAATGAATTTTACACTAAAACAGCTTGCCGAGGAACGAAGCCCTTCAGGCAAAGCTTTTTACAACCTCCCGCACGGCCCGGAGCGGGGCCTCCAGCGAAACAGGCATTGCTAAATTTGTCTCCGGAAAGTACCATTTTGATAAGACTCTCCGGGGACAGGTTGAAGTGAGCAGGAAAACCACAGCCTACATCAAAGGAGCGGCGGTCGCCGCTATTTTATTTGTACACTACGTGCAGTATTACTTTACCGGCATATACGAATGGGAGCAGGGATTCGCATTTGCTCTCGTTTCCCTCTTTTTTGTATTTAGCGGCTTGGGGAATTTTTTCTCATTGGAAAGGCGGCTGGAAAGAGGGTCATCAGCCGTCAGGGCAATTGTCCGTTTTTATCTGGACAGGGCGGCGGCAATTTATCCCTTCTTCTGGATCGCCGCTTTCTTTATGCCCTTTTTCTACCGCGAATACGGGGTGCTGCATGAGACCGGTTTTTCTACGGCGGCGATTTACCTCGGACTTCCGTTTGTCCAGCCGCCCGGCATCTTCTGGTTCGTTGTCGCCATCCTGCAATGCTACCTGGCTGCGCCGCTGATTTACCTGGTCCTTATCAGAGTGCGGCCGGCTGCATTTCTTCGGGTCATTTTCTTTCTGGTCAACCTTGTTTTACTGATCACGGTTTTCGTATTATTTTTGGACCGGGCGGGCCTGGCCGCCAACCCGATTAAAACACTATTTACTTTCCGGGGCGCTTTTACTTATCGTTACTTTTTTCTCAGTAATATCGCCCTTTTTTCGCTGGGCATGGTCGTTCCCCCATTGATAAGGCTGTACAAGGAACAATTGTCGCGGCCCGTTTTCTTCTATGCCTCGGCGGCATTATTTTTGCTGTCGGCTTACCTGACGCGCAATCCGGACGAACTCTTCCCACTTTCCGGCTGGTATCTCACGCCGCTGCTGGTAATTAGCATTTTCTGCTTGTGCCTGTTTGCAGTAGCCGCGCCGCTTCGCCTGCCAGTACAAAAGTTCTTTTCGCACGTAGGGGGACATGTTTATCCCTTCTATCTTTTTCATATGCTGTTTTTCGCGCTGCTGGCAACTGCCGGAATTGTGAAAGACAACAGCCTCGTTTCATTTTTGTTGATGGTGCTGCTACTGCCGGCTTTCTACCTGTTCTGCCTGCTGATGGACAAGGGGCAGAAAACCCTTGTTGGCGGGCTAATGGCCAACAGTAACCGGGAAAAAATTCACCGTTTGGAATCTCTTACTTCGGAACTTCCGGATTGACGCCTGACCAAAAGATTTATCGCAGCTGAATCAGCCTGCGCGGAAAACTGGTAAGCAGGACCGGGCCGTGGCTTCCCACCAGCACCGTGTCCTCGATTCTGACCCCGCCACTTCCTTCCAGGTATATGCCCGGCTCGACTGTGACTACCATGCCGGCTTCCAGGCGGTCGGCGGAGCTTGCCGCCAGCGATGGGCCTTCATGCGGCTCCAGCCCTACTCCGTGGCCAAGCGAGTGGCCAAACTCCCGGCCGTAACCGGCGCCCTTGATATGATCCCGGGCCAACCTGTCAGGCTCCGAACCCGGCAGCCCCGGCACGACCCGTCCCAGAGCCAGCTGCTGGGCCTCGCGGACGATCTGATAAATTTGATCGAGGCGCCCCGGCAGCGGCCCGGTAGCAAAGGTCCGGGTAATATCGCTGCAGTAGCCGTTTACCGAGGCGCCCATATCGATGACTAGCAGCTCCCCCTCCTTGATAATCCGCTTGGTGGCGGCTCCGTGAGGCATTGCCGATCTTGGGCCTGACGCAACAATTATCTCAAACGGGAGCCGCCCTGAGCCCGCCTTCCGCATCTCTGACTCCAGAAACCAGGCCGTCTCTTTTTCGCTCGTCCCGATAGTGCGCCGCCGCCGCAGCCTGGCCAAAGCCGCATCTGCGATCCGGCAAGCGCGCCGAATATTCATCTGCTCTGAGCGCGACTTAACCAGCCTCAGCTTTTCTACAGATCCACCCGCGTCTTTCAACTTCACGCCTTTAAGGATCCGCCTGAGCAGCAGGAACTGCTGATGAGTCACGCGTCCCGCTTCATAGCCCAGCACCCCCAGCTTTAGCCGCCGGGAGACAGCGTAGCGCGCACAACCTTCCAGCGGAGCGCCAGGAACGATCCTGATCTGGCAGCCCTTTACCTGGCTTTTTGCCTGTAGGCGGTAGCGGGAATCAGTAAAAAAAAACTTCTGCCGCCTGGTGATGAGCGCAATTCCTGAAGAGCCGCTAAAACCGGTAAGGTAGCGCACGTTGGGAGGATGAGTGATCAGAAGCGAATCACATCCGTCACAGGCAGGAACTTGAACCCGGCGCTCCAGTTATAGCCTTTCCGCCAGCCAGCCAATGGCTTCCAGATATCCTGCAGGGCCCTTGCCCGAGATTGTCCTGGCGCACACATCGCTAATCACAGAACGGCGGCGCCACTCTTCCTTTCGCTTGGCGATATCGGAGAGGTGCACCTCAATCACCGGGGCCGCCACCAGCTCCAGAGCGTCGTGAATGGCAAAGCTGTAATGGGTCCAGGCGCCCGGATTAATAATCATGCCGTCCACGCTTTGGCTGAGCTGCTGGATCTTCTCCACCATGGCGCCCTCATGATTGGTCTGAAAACAGGTGCAGGCAGCAAAGCCTAGGGCCGCCGCCCTGCCCGTAACCAGGTCATCAAGCTCGGCGAGAGTGATGGTTCCATAATGCTCATGGTTTCGCTGGCCCAGCATGTTCAGATTGCACCCGTTCAGAACCGCGACCGCCGGCCGAAGCATGCTAATCTCCCCGCACCAGCCGCTCAACCTGGCTCCTGAGCAGGCCGGCGTCAACGTCACAATTGATTACCGGATCTCCCAGACTCTTTAAGAGAACCATATTTGCGGACAGATCGTCTGCTTTCTTGTCCCTGGCCACGGCCGTCAGCACGTCATCCGGGCTGACCCCTTCCAGCTTTACCGGCAGCCCCAGCAGCCCAAGCAAGCTCCACAGCCGCTCGCCGTACTCGGCCGGCAACATAAATACCTGCTCAGACAGGCGAACTGCCGCCAGCAGGCCCAAGGCCAGTGCTTGGCCATGTGAATAAGCTTGATAAGCCCCGGCCGCCTCAATCCCGTGGCCGACGGTGTGGCCCAGGTTGAGAACAGCCCGGCGGCCAAAGTCCCGCTCGTCTTCGGAAACCACCCTCAACTTATACTCGATGCAGCGGCGCACCACCGGCTCTACATACGCCATGTTCAGGGAGAGAAACTCCTGATAGCTGAATTCAAAGTTTGAGAAAAAATCGTCCCCGGAAAGCAGGCAGTACTTGACAACCTCGGCCAATCCCTCAACCAGCTCCCGCCGTGGCAACGTCTCAAGCAGGGCGGGATCAGTGATTACCATGTGTGGCTGGTAGAATGCGCCAACATAATTTTTTGCCTGGGGAATGTTAACGCCCACCTTGCCGCCAATACTGCTGTCTACCTGTGAAAGCAGGCTGGTGGGAACCTGGATTAGCTTGACGCCGCGCATGTATGTGCTGGCCACAAACCCGGCCAGGTCGCCGATTACGCCGCCGCCCAATGCGCAGACGGCGTCATGGCGGCGTGTCTTTAAGTCAAACAGGCCCGAGTAAAGCGCAGTTGCTTTTCCTAGGCTCTTGGCCTCCTCGCCGGGCTGGACCTTCACCGCATTTACGATGAAGCCGGTCGCCGCCAGCGATTCTTCCAGTCCGGGAAGATGCAGGGCGGCAACATTGTCATCAGTGATAATGACAACCTTGCCGCGGTTTCCCAAAGAACGCCACAACTTCCCGGTCTCCTCGAGGGCGCCTTCACTGAGAAAAACAGGATATTCCCTGCTCCTGGTGTTTGCCACAAGCTGGATCACGCTAGTCCCGCCCCGCGGCTCCTGCCGATGACCTCAATAATCTCGCCGGCGACAACCTTGATACCTTTTCCCCGCGTATCAACAATAAACTTCGCATGCCCCGTGTAAGCCTGCTGCCTCGCCGCCAGCAGGCGGCTGAAGCCGGCCCTGTCCTGCACCAGCGGGCGTGTACCGGTGCGGGAGCGCCGGAACGCCGTTTCCACATCAATGTCAAGCAAAAAAACAAGCGGCTCCTTATCAAGGCGGCTGGCCACCTTATCGCTGGTGACAGCTCCGCCGCCAAGCGACACAACTCTGCCCCGCCCAGAGACGCCGCCGAGGCTGTCTATCACCACCCGCTCTTCCAGTTCGCGGAAGGCTTCCTCACCTTCGGACTCAAATAACTCAGCAATTGTTTTACCGGCCTGTTTTTCCACCAGCAGATCGGTGTCAATAAATTCCCAGCCCAGCTCGCGGGCCAAATAGCCCCCGACAGCAGTCTTGCCGCTGCCCATAACCCCGACCAGAATCACAGTGGGGGCCAACTGTCTCTCAGCCTCTTAAGATAAACCCGGTACGACGCCCGCAAGTCGTCCAGGCAGTCGCCGCCGAACTTTGCCAGCATCGCCCGGGCCAGCTCTATTGCCACCACCGCCTCGCCCACCACCGCCGCCGCCGGCACGGCGCAAATATCGCCGCGCTCCTTAAACGCGGGCGCCGCGACCCCGCTGCGGATATCAACAGATTTAAGAGGAGAGGTCAAGGTTGGAATCGGCTTCATGCATGCACGGGCGACAACCGGCTCGCCGTTGGTGATGCCGCCCTCCAGGCCGCCGGCATGATTCGTCTTCCGGTAATAACCGTGGCCCTCCTTAAAATAAATCTCGTCATGAAAAGCGGACCCGGGCCGGGAAGCTGCAGCAAAGCCGTCGCCGATTTCGACGCCCTTAATCGCCGGGATGCTCATCAGCGCGCCGCCAATCCTGCCGCCCAGGCGCTCACACCCGGAAGCATAAGAGCCCAGCCCCGGCGGCAGCCCAAAAACGCGCACTTCAAAAATACCGCCCAGCGATTCCCCTGCCTTGCGGGCGCTGTCGATCTCGGCCTTCATGGCCAGCGACGCCCGTTTATCAATAGCACGAACAATAGATTTATCAACATAGCGAAAATCTTCGGGCTGAATTTTGCTCCTGCCATCCCGGGCTTTGCCAATCTGCATAACACGGCTGTAAATCGCCACGTCAAATTCGTCCAGCAGGCGCCTGGCGATGGCGCGAGGGGCGACCCGGGCGGCAGTTTCCCGGGCGCTTGCCCTCTCCAGCACATTGCGAATATCACTGAAGCCAAACTTTTGCAAGCCGGCAAGGTCAGCATGTCCCGGCCTGGGAACAGAGAGCTTTTTCCCCTTCTTCCCCGCCGGTTTGCCCGGTGACATAATCTCTTTCCAGTTCTGCCAGTCCGCGTTCCTGATTCTGAAGCCAATCGGCGTTCCCAGCGTCAGGCCCTGCCGCACGCCGCTGGTAATTACAACCCTGTCAGTCTCAATTCGCATGCGGCCGCCACGGCCGTAGCCCAACTGCCGTCGGGCCAAATCAGTATTTATATCAGCGGCTTGCAAACGCAGGCCGGATGGCACCCCCTCCACAATCGCCATCAGCTCGCGGCCATGAGATTCACCTGCTGTAGTGTAGCGAAGGCTCATTTTGCCTCAGTCCCAAGCCTTAGAGAAAATATGCGCCTCTGCACGTCTGCCGGTGGCAGACCGGATCCGGGCGCTATTTACCAAGTGTAGGAGGTGTGGTCCCAGGAGTTGTACCGCCGGTGGCGCCTGTGCTCGGCGCGCCTCCTGTGCCTCCAGCTGTGGTGCCGGTGACGGTTGGGCTGCTGGTGCCGGTTGCGCTTGAGATCCCTGCGCCTGTGGTTCCGCTAACACCACCAGTGGAAGGAAAAGTTGGCGCTGTAGAAGCCGTAGTAGACGTCCCGTCGGCGCCGGCGGCAGGACCCGAGACGACCTGTTGAATCCAGGGATCTTTGCGGGTAAAAACGCTGGACCAGGAGGTGGTAGAATTTTCCAGCAATGATGATGACGAAGACGATGATGAAGATGCAGAAGGCAAACCGCCCAAAAACGACCCGCCATTTGTTGAGGTCCCGGCGCCGGATTGAGGCAATGTAACCATCTGCGCAACCTGCTGCGCCGGCGCTTGGGACTGCCAGCCCAACAGCAAGGCCAGCGTTACCGCCGCCGCCAGCAGCAAGGCGGAGCCCGCGGCCGCAATCAGCGGCGGACGGTTAGCACCACGCTGTTTTCTCGAAATATTACCCTTCATCGTCTGCCTCAAGCCTCAAGTCCTTTCAGCTCTAGCCATTGCCCGCGGCCGCGGTCGAGGTTGTGGTTCCACTACCGGCGCTCCCTGTCGTGCTGGCGCCGGAGGAAGTATTTGCAGGCGCTGCCGCGCCGCCAGCCGCCGCGCCCCCTCCAGCGCTTGTTTTCGACGGCGGTGGGCTCGTCATGAAAACATTTATATCCACAGTTAATAAAATATGACCGTCTGATACCCCGCCCGAGCTGGACCTGACGGGAAATTTGTAACCGGTAACATCAGGCTGCCCTATTTTAAACGATACCACGTTAACAAGTCGGCCGGAAACATTAATGTCTCCACTGTCCAGCCTGGCATAGTTCTCGACACGGTAGAGGAAATCGTTAACATCAAAGAAAGTTCCCTCTATCTTAAGTTCAAACGGAACAATGGTAAGGCTGCCGCCGCCGGACGTCGGCGCGCCCGCCTTGATGTTCAAAAATTGCACTCCGGCATCGGCAGCGCTTTTCTGCAAGTCGGTTATCAAGGACGGCACCTGGCTGTCGGCCGGCGCCAGCTTGTCAAGCTTAAGAAGGTCACTTTCCGTTTGCTGCGCCGCATTCCTTTCCTGATCAAGATGGCTCAGCTTGTTCTGGTTGTCCTGGAATTTTGTATTTTCGTTCTGGACCTTGCTGTTTAAATCTGACAGATCACTACGCTTCGGACTAATGATCAAAAAATACCAAGCCGCCAGAAACACCACCACCGCCAGGCCAATGAGAATGCCAATATCTCTTTTTCTCACGGCGTTGCCCCTGTCGCACTTGGTGCCGTCTGGCCGGTGGCAGTAGTTGCAGTGGTTGCAGTGCCGGTGCCGGTGGCGGCTCCTGTCGTCGCGCCGGTTGTAGTGCGCCCGGCGCTGGGAACCACCGGCGACGGACCCTGCTCACCGGTCGCGGGTGAAGGCGCATTTTCCTGAACCTGAGCCGGACTCTTTAAGGTAACTCCAATTTTAAAATGGATCACCAGGTCGTTGCCGATCTTTTCAGTCGCGGCGCTGATCAGGTTCACATCGGCAAGCGACGGCAGCAGCCCCAGACGCACCAGAAAAGTCGCCACGACGGGCATCTCATTTTCGTGAGTGTAGCCCTCTATCAAGACATCAGGCTGAAACTGAGTGCAATCGCCAGACGGCTTGGCACTGCCGGAGCAGGCAGTTACCGGCGTACCCGTAACAGATGCCTGCATAGAAGTCAACCAAATGTCACTGGGAATAACGAAGGAAAGATCATCCAAAATGCGCGACCAGCGCACCCGCTGGTTATAAACCGCCTGGACGCTGCTTAGCTTGGCGTCTTTTTGAGTCTTGAGCTGCTGGTAATTCTTTAGCTCGGCAAGCTGTTTTGAAAGCGCTGCGTTTTTTGCCTGAATGTTGCCCAGATCCTGCTGGGCGTTATCAACGCTGGTGCTGTAATAAAAATAGCTTCCGCCAAGAAGGGCGACCAGCACCACGGCGCCGGCAACCGGGACAAGGCCGGCGCGGCGCCTTAACTCGCGCGCTCTCTCTTCACGAGGGACCAGGTTTACCCGTGGCATCAGCTAATCCTCGTCCTCAAGCGCAAGCCCAATCGCAATCGCCAGCCGCGGCGCCAGCAGCGACAACTCATCGTCGCCCAGGCCTGACTTGTTTTGCGTGATTCTCTTGAGCGGATTACCTGTAACCACCTGGAAAGGAAAGACTTGGGACAGGCGCGCATCCAGGTTTGGCAACATGGCGCCGCCGCCGCCTAAAAGAAGCCGGCCGACAGGCACAGAATTTTTCTGCGACATGTAATAATCCAGAGAGCGGCGGATATCATCAGCAAGCGCGTCTGCCGTTATCTCCAGGGCCCGCCGCACGACAGCCTCTTTTTCAGCCGGAGACGATTCGGCGCTGTCCCAAAGCCCCTCCCCGTGATCCCCTTTATCGGGCAATTCGTTGCCATCCGCCCTCCGCTGCTGTTGCCGTCCTTCCTCTCCTTCACCGGAAGGGATCAAGCCACTGGGCCCAAAAGGCCCTCCTGGCTCCGCAGCTTCGTTACCGCCTTCGGAAGCGCCGCCCGACCCAGCTTCATTATCAGAGGGAGGAATAACCTGTGTCTCTGCATCGGCCGGGGGCTTCCTTTCCGGCGCCGGCCCTTGCTCAGGGGCAGAGCCTTCCCGCTCTTCCTTGCCGACAGGCGCCAGTCCGATTTGGGCCTTTAGCACTTCAGCCTCGGCAAAGGACACGCCGGCTTGCTCTTGAACGCTTCTGGTAAAATCATCGCCGCCAAAAGCAATGATGCGGGTAAATTGCGGCTCTCCGGCAACATCGACCACCAGATTTGTCACATCGGAAGCAACGTTTGCGACAGCAACCGCTGCCCCGGCAGGCGCGCCTTCATCAAGGAAGCTTCGTGTTATCTGTGACCGCAAAAGCGCAAACGCCTGCAGGTCAATGCCGGCCACCTGAAGCCTAGCCTTCTTCATGGCATCAATAAACTGAAACACCATCTGTTTTTGCGCCGCAACAACCAGAACTTTCTGCTTTTCAACACCCTCATCAGCCTTGAACCGGCCGAGGATATGATAATCAAAAACAGCTTCTTCAATAGGAATTGGTATATAATCCTGCGCCTGAAATTCAATCGCCGAGCGCAGCTCCTTCTCGTCAAGAATTGGAAAGTCAAGTGACCGCACAACAATTTTCTGGTTGGCAAGCCCCAACGCAACTTTCTTGCCCTTGATCTTGTATGTTTTCCAAAATGAGCGAATGGCGGCGGCAAGACCGTCAACGTCGCGGACCTCCCCTTCCTGAATCAAACCTTCGGGCAGCGCATCCACCGCCGCCTGCAACAAAACAGAGCCGGCAGTCTGGTGCCGCAGCCGAACTGCCGTAATCGATGACCGCCCCAGGTCAAGACCGACCGGGCTCACTTTTGAGCCCAGCGCGCCGCCCTTGCCTCTGCGAAGTTTCGCGGGTTTGGTTTCGCCAGCAGGTTTGGCGGCTTTACCTTTTCGAACCCTGGGTGGCCTGCGCGGCTTTTTTTCTTTTGGCGTTTTTTCCTTTGGCGCCTGCCTCTGTTTCCGGGCAGCCTTTCTGGCCGCAATCTTCTCTTCCCTGGCCGCTTTTCTGGCCGCAGCTTTCTGCGCCCTTATTGATTTTTTATCTGCAGCCTGGTTGACAGGTTTCGAAGGGCCTTCGTTATTTGCCATGCCACCTTTTTGTGATGTCCATGGCTGAGGCGGTTTTTCCTTAGCCTTCTTTTTGAAAAAAGGTTTTTTTGGGGCCGGCTGCATGGATGCTTGCGAACCTCCGGGCGCCGCCCTTGCAGGCGCAGCCCCCTCCGGCCCGGCTCCTTTTTTTTGCTTCTTTTTAAAGAATCCCGCCATCAGGCAATCTGGTCAAATCCTGTCACTTAGAATCTATCTCAAAATGTATATTCTGCTGCGGCCGGCCTCGCTGCGAACAGCCTTTTGAGATAGATTCTAATATTGAATTAGCTGCTGTTACTTCGACGGTGCGCGCTGCATATCCTTTTTAAAAAGAGGCGCGCCCAAACGCTCTAAGGCTGCAAAACGGCATCTGCAATCGATGTCGGGATCATAACGACAGAACCGGTCAAGAACATAAGGCAAAACCGTCAATTCCCGTTTGCATCGAGGGTCGCGCCGCCCAGCAGCTCCTTTAATTTCGCTTCCGGAGCGCGGCTGCGCGACAGGGCCTCTCCAACAAGAACCGCGTCAACGCCCGCCGCCGCCAGCCGCTTGACATCCCCGCGGTTGCTTATGCCGCTTTCACTGACAACGGCCACCTTGCCGGGAACATGCCCTATGAGATTCTCCGTAGTTTCCAAGCTTACCTTAAAAGTTTTCAGGTCGCGGTTGTTGATGCCCACCAGGTCAGCGCCTGCTTTAAGAGCCATATTTAGCTCAGCCATGTCGTGCACCTCAACCAGGCACTCCAGCCCGGCTTGCGAGGCTTCGCCATACAGTTGATGCAGTTTGCCGGCATTAAGTGCGGCGGCGATCAGCAGGATTGCGTTGGCGCCCCAGGCCGCCGCTTCCCAAACCTGGTAAGAGTCAATCACAAAATCTTTTCTGAGGATTGGCAATCCGCAAGCGCTGCGGGCCGCTTTAAGGTCGGCAAGCCCACCCTTAAAAAAGTGCTCTTCTGTCAAAACCGAGACCGCCCGGGCCCCGGCCCGCTCATACGCAGCAACCGTTGCAGCAATGTCAAGGTCAGGCCGGATATCACCGCGTGACGGTGAAGCGCGCTTCACCTCGGCGATTACCGTCATGCCCGGCTGGCGCACAGCGCTAATCAGGGAACCGCCGCCGGACCACCTTGCGCAAGCTTCGCTTTTCAACTTTTCCAGCGGCCGTTCCAGTTTTCGCGCCGCAATATCCTGCCGCGTCATGGCCAGTATCCTGCTTAAAAATTCCGCCAAGTTGCCTGTCCCTTATCTGGCGGCCCGCGTCGCCTTGATATATGCCGCCAGCTTTCTGCCGGCAGAGCCATCGTCGATGCTTTTTGCCGCCAACCTGACGCCGGCGCCAATGCTGCGGGCGCGGCCAGCCGCGTAAAGGGCGGCGCCTGCATTAAGAAGCACGATCTCGCGCCGCGGGCCGGCCTTACCATGAAGGACGTCCATGAGGATGCTCGCGTTTGTGGAGGCATCGCCGCCTTGAAACTGTTTGCCGGCAGATGTGCTCTTAAGACCAAAATCTTCAGGCCTGATCAAAAAGCGCTTGAACTTGCGCGGCCCGATTTCAATTACGTCAGTCGGCCCGGCAATTGTAATTTCATCGAGGCCGTCGCTGCCATGCACCACCAGGCCATGCCGGCAGCCCAGCACCTTGAGCGACCTGGCGATAATTTCAAGGTACTTGCGGTCGGAGACGCCAACCAACTGGCAGGCGGCGCCGGCCGGATTGGTGAGCGGGCCCAGGAAGTTAAAAATCGTGCGCACCCCCAAGGCCAGCCGCACCGGCACTACATGTTTCATTGCCTGATGATGCAGCGGCGCAAACATGAAACCGATGCCAACCTGCCTGATAATGCGGCCGACTTTCGCTGGTGGCACATCCAGGTTCGCGCCCAGCGTTTCGAGCACATCGGCGCTGCCGCACTGGCTGGTGGCGCTGCGGTTGCCATGTTTGGCAACACGCGCCTGGGCGCCCGCGACGACAAAGGCGGCCGTCGTGGAAATATTAAAGCTCTGGGACATATCACCACCTGTACCGCAGGTATCAACGACATCGGCGCCGCCAACGTTGACTTTTTTAGAAAATCTGCGCATCGTCTTTGCCAAGCCGACAATCTCCTCAACCTGCTCTCCTTTTGTGCGCAGCGCCACAAGAAAACCGGCAGTCTGAACATCGCTCGACTTGCCAGACATGATTTGTTCCAGCACGGATGCCGCCTCCGCTTCCTTGAGATCGAACCCAGATGCAAGGCGGTCAATGGCATTTGTGAGGATATCGTTAGGCGTAATCATCAATCAGTTTTGAGTTTTGAGTTCCGAGTTCAAAACTAATAAGCAAGCATCATTCAAAAAAGTGCAAGTGCGAAATTGACACTGGCAAATTTTATCAATTGAAAGCCTTTCACGAAAAAGCGACCTTGATCTTGGAGCCTGGAGTCTGGAACTATATTTTCATCTTCAGGAAGTTCCCGAGGATTTCCTTTCCCGGCGCCGTGAGGATGCTTTCCGGATGGAACTGCACTCCTTCCAGGGCCGGCAGCTGCCGGTGACGGCATCCCATCACCACATTGTTTTCGGTCCAGGCTGACATCTCAAGACTCCCCGGCAGCGGGTTTTTCACAATTAGCGAGTGATACCTGGTAGCACTAAAAGGGTTAGCCACATTAGCGAAAATTGTCTTGCTATCATGCAATATTTCTGAAGTCTTGCCGTGCACGGGCGCCTCGCCCCTGACAATGCTTGCGCCAAATACCTGGCCGATGGCCTGGTGCCCCAGGCAGACTCCCAACAACGGGATTTTGCCGCCAAACGCCTCCACTACCTCCATGGAAACACCTGCCTCATTCGGGGTGCAGGGGCCGGGTGAAATCACAATGTGCGTCGGCGCCTTTTCCTTGATTTGGGCGCATGTGATCTTGTCATTTCGAAAAACCTCGATCACAGCGCCCAGCTCGCCCAGGAACTGCACCAGATTATATGTAAAGGAATCGTAGTTATCTATGATCAGTACGCTTGGCTGCATGCTTACACAGGGTTTCGGGTTTCGGGTTTCGGGTTTCGGGTTTCGGGTTTCGGGTTTCGGGTTTCGGGTTTCGGGTTTAGCTACCATCAACATCTGTTTACTGCCAATCCTCCTGCCTCTGGGCAAGATCAATTGCCGAAAAAAGCGCTTTGGCCTTGTTGCAGGATTCTTCATATTCACTGGCCGGCACCGAGTCGGCGACCACGCCGCCGCCGGCCTGCACGTAAGCCTTTCCGTTCTTGACCACGATAGTGCGAATGCAAATACAGGTGTCCAGCTCGCCGCTAAAACTCAGGTATCCGATGGCGCCAGCATAAGAGCCCCGCTTCACCGGCTCCAGCTCATTGATTATCTCCATCGCCCGAATCTTGGGAGCCCCCGAGACAGTCCCCGCGGGAAAGGCGGCCTTGAGGGCGTCGGCCGCCTGCAGCCCCTCTCTTAATTTTCCGACCACCACTGAGACAATATGCATCACATGGGAATAATATTCAATCCGCATCAGATCAATAACCTCAACTGTCCCAGGAACGCAAACCCGGCCCAGATCGTTGCGGCCCAGGTCCACCAGCATAATGTGCTCCGCCAGCTCCTTGCCGTCACTGAGCAAATCGGCCGCCAGTTGTTTGTCCTGCTCGGGCGTGACTCCCCGGGGCCGGGTGCCGGCAATCGGCCGCGTCTCCACCCAGCCACGGCTAACCTTGATCAGCGGCTCCGGCGAGGAACCAACCAGGGCAAAATCCCGAAATTTAATATAATACATATATGGCGATGGGTTAACGACCCTGAGGCCCCGGTAGATGCCAAACGCCGACCTTT
This sequence comes from Actinomycetes bacterium, assembly GCA_021790115.1. GTDB lineage: Bacteria > Actinomycetota > Thermoleophilia > BMS3ABIN01 > BMS3ABIN01 > JACWAD01. Next base: position 41,213 of record JAJYIM010000006.1, read on the forward strand.
GCGTTTCTACCTCAAAACGCTGCGACGGCACAACCTGGAAGACATCGCCGGCGTAAATGTAATTTTTTATCCTGTCCACCGCAGCCTCAAAATCACTGCGGCGGAAATTGGAAACAGGCTGGGCCAGCGGCGTGCGGCTGTGATGTTTTGCCGGCGGCAATGGTTTTGACAAGATCTGTTTCAGGCCGGCCACGCGTTGGCAGGCCCTGTCATAAGATTCTTTAATATCAACGCCATTTTCCACCAGCACGTTTGCCAGCAGAAAAACGGTATGTTTCAAATGATCAAAAATAATGATTGAATCCGTAACCAGAAACGCCATGTCCGGCAGCCGCAGCGCATCTTCGGCCGGCGGCGGCAACTCTTCAATCCAGCGCACCAGGTCATAGCCGAACAGGCCGACGGCGCCGCCGATAAAGGGCGGCAAGTTATCCAGTTTGGGCGCGCGGTAGCGCAACAGGTACTCTTCAATAAAGCCGAAGGGATCATCACAAAAAAGAGCGGTCCTGGCCCCGTTCTCCTCAATCGTCAGCTCGCCCTCCTGAAAAGTAATTACTGCCCTGGGGTCAAACCCAAGGAAAGAATAGCGGCCGATGCGCTCACCCTGCTCAGCGCTTTCCAGGAGGAAGGAATTATCGCGCTCGCCCAGTTTCAGGAATGCCGACACGGGCGTCTCCAGATCAGAGACAAAGCTGTGATAGACAGGAATAAGGTTAAAGCTGCCGCCGAGCGAGCGCACCTCGTCCAGCGAAGGACTGATTTTGAGACCCGGTCCGGCCGCGGTCCCTGTTATTTCCATCGTTGCAGCAGCTCCTTGAGGACATCCTCCAAAGCAACATCATTATCGGCCAGGAGCACGCCCAAGTGATAGAACATGTCGGCGGCCTCGTAAATGATTTCATCACGGTCCCCATCTTTGGCGGCGGCAATCAGCTCTGCGGCCTCCTCGCCAACCTTACCGAGGATGGCGACGGTTCCTTTCTCAAACAGGCTGGCCGTGTAAGATCCGGGCGGCATCAGCCGCTTCCTCTCCTCAATCAGGCTGTACAGGCGGGTGAGCGTTTCGTAAACAGAAGGAGACAGCGGCGAGCCATCCAGCGACCGGTGAAAACAGGTGTGCTGTCCCGTGTGGCAGGCAAAGCCGCGCTGTTCGGCCAGGATCAGCAAAGTATCCAAGTCGCAATCGTAACGGATTGATTTCACAAACTGAAAGTGGCCGCTGGTCTCCCCTTTGTTCCAAAGTTTTTGCCGCGAGCGGCTCCAGAACCAGGTGCGCCCAGTCTCAATTGTTTTTGCCAGGGATTCTTTATTCATGTAGGCCTGCATCAACACTTCGCCGGTAAGCCAATCCTGCACGATCGCAGGAATCAGCCCCCGCTCGTCAAACGTAAGGTCGCTTATGGAGATGGGCTCGGGCACGAACCGATTCTACCAAAAACAGAGGAAAGAATTGCGAAGAGACGCCAATTTAAACACAACACACTGAACATGAAACGCTTTGCATCACTCACTATGCAGCAATGGATTCTCCATTCGTTGGTAGCCGGCCTCCGCGGCATCGGAGCGGCAGTGTTGACAAACCACTATGGCCATGCTATTATCGCTGCCCCTGAACAAATCGGTTTTTTCACCCGTCAGAATTGTGCGGCCGCAAAGTCCGCAAATGTCCTGCTGCAAGCGCGGCCTGATCTCGCGGCTGCCGGCGTCATGGCTTTGCCCGCGCTCAAAGCTGTCTGGAATAGGATCACTGCCGGGATCATAATTTGAAATATTTTTCTTAAATAGTGTTCCGAGTCCAATCATATCAGCCGCCCCTAAACTCACTTGGCATTTCACTGAATGATCCCCGGTCCAGGAGAAAAATAACGCAAGCAGGAAGAAATATGATAAAAAAAGACGCGCCGCAGGCGCGCCTTTGGGCTGATAAACCCGGCTGTTGCCTAAAGCAGCGGGACTTTTTTACTCCTTGGGCTCGGAAAATCCTTCCATAATCTCAACAGCGTGACTTGTCCCCAGTCGCGCCGCTCCAGCGTTGATCATGGTCTCCGCGTCCTCGGCGGTAACAATCCCGCCGGCTGCTTTAACTCCCAGATTCTCGGAAAGCTCATCCCGGAGCAGCTCAACGTCAGGCACAGTCGCCCCCTCCGGCCCGTAGCCCGTTGACGTTTTGACGAAGTCTGCGGCGCCGTCCTCTATCATTCGGCAGGCCAATTTTTTCAGCTTTTTGTCAAAGTAAGAAGTCTCCATGATTACCTTGACCAACACCAGCCCTTTGCCCACGTTAACGCTCTTCATTCTCACGGCACGCACCACGGCGGCAATTTCATCCCTGACCCAGCGGAAATTCCCCGAAAGCATCGCACCGATGTTTATCACAAATTCAACCTCATCAGCCCCCGCACCAACCGCATTTTCCGCCGCCCGCACCTTGGTGATCGTGGTGTCACCCCCAAAAGGAAATGAGACCACCGTGCAAACCTTGACATCATGGCTTTTTAGCAAGGTCGACGCCAGCGGCACATAACAGGGGAAAACAACGACCGTGGCAAAGTGAAACTGGCGCGCTTCCTCACAAAGCTGTTCGATCTCAGTGCGGGTAGCATTAGCGCGAAGAAGTGTGTGGTCTATTGTTTTTGCCAGCTCTTCTGCTCTTAAGGCCATGGGTATGCCTCCCCATCGGTTTCATCCATCAACTCCGCTTCCAAAAGCGCAATTATATCACAGCGAAAAAGTCCTTTTTCTGTCAGCAATCGGCTTGGGCTTGTTTGAGCCGGTCCCGGGAGGCTCATACTACTGCGGCCGGGCGAAAGTGATCGGCCTGTCTTTATCTTTTCCGGCTCAGCGGAGCCGCGATCAAAAGGCGATGGCAACCCTTTCCATAGTAATCAGGAAGATTATCAACAACCTCGAAACCGGCGGTGGCGTAAAGCCTGACGCCGGCGCCGTTATTAGGATCCATTGTCGCCAGCAGGCGCATGAATCCCAACTGCCCCAGCTGTTTCTTTAACAGAAACAGGAATTTCTTGCCGCAGCCAACCCGGCGGTAACCAGGCTGGATGTAAAAAGCATCCATGTAGAGATCGCCTGCCTCCATGCACCGCATGATCTGAGCCGAACCGATTATTTTGTTATCCACACTGGCCACGTATAGCAAGCCCCAGGAGGCAATCACCGGAAGCATCCACCGGTTGGGCGCTGATTCACCCAGCGATTCCATGCCGCAGCGCTCCATTTCCTGAAGCAACTCCGGCGGCAAGCAGGTGAGGCGTCTGACTGTCAGTAATGGACTTGCCATCATTGACAAAATTGGTATCAACAGGTGAGATGCAGCGCTGCAACAATCCGCCGCTGCCCGGCGGCTTGATTGAAAACCTCAACTGCTTTTTCCGTCTTGACCACCAGCACCTCGATTTCTTGCGCCTTTAAAAAAGCAAGCGTCGCGTCAGGGACCTGCATTGCGCCTGAATAACCGGTGCCAATGATGATGACAGCGGGATCCGCCTGCAACCCCGTCGTTAGGTCCTCCGGCGCCAGTACGTGGCCGTGCCGGCGCCGCCAGGGGGATTCAACCCTGCCGGGCAAGATGATAACGTCGCGCGAATACTCCTCCCCGTCGATGACTATGCGGCCGAATGAGTAATGCGTTATCGCCATCTTTCAATTCCTAATTAATTCCTCGTCAGGAATTTGCGTGCCATCGGCTCTGCAGCCGGCCGCAGCAGAATATGCTTTTTGAGATAGATTATTAGAATCTATCTCAAAAGGCTGTTCGTAGCGAGGCCGAGCGAAAAGGCGATGGGCAAGGACGCAGGATTAAAAAGCCCGCAGTCGTACCCGCTGCGGTACGTCGAGGACTTTTTGCTCCGAGGACGCCGCCCATGGTCTTTGCAGCCGGCCGCAGCAGAATATGCTTTTTGAGATAGATTCTAGTACCAAAACTGGAACAGCGCCGTAGTGACAAGTATTCCCAAAACCGCTCCCATAAATGCTTCATAAACTGTGTGGATTCCTGACTCTACGCGGCTTTGCGCCACCAGAAACGCCATTAAAAAAGCCAGCAGGGAGATAAGCAGCCCGTGAGCCAGTTCCAGCTGGGCGGAAACGTACGTGATTGCAGTCCAGCAAGCGAAAGCGGCAGCGCTGTGGCCGGAAGGCATGCCGCCGGAGAAAGGGGAGCCACGGTGGAAAAACGCCTTCACCAGGATGACCACCAACATGACTAACACCAGCGCAATGACGGTTAGGTGCGCCGGAGACTGCCGGACGACATGAATCAGATTTTTTGACGGCTGCTGCAGCTTGTCATAAAAAATAAGGTAAGCAACGACGAGAGCATTCAAGGCTGCGATCAGGACTGCGCCCGCGGCAACATCCTTGGCGATCTTCGCCGCCGGGTCAAAGGCGGTGCCAAACGTGTCAATCGCCGCTTCCACCGCTGTGTTTATCATCTCGGCAATCAGCACGAAGCTGATAGTTATCAACAACACTCCCAGCTCTATCCGGGAAAGGTTGAAAAACAGGCTGGCGACGATAACGCCAAAAGCGACGGCGAAATGAATCTTCATGTTGCGCTGCGTGCGCAGCACGTAAACAATGCCTTCAAAGGCCCAGGTGAAGCTTTTTAGCGTGCTGCGCCGGTACATCTTGCGATTTCCTGCGTTTGACTTTTAAGTATGATGGAGAGTCTGGACCCGAATTCCGAAAAATCATCGTAATTATTTAGATTTGACAATTTAGATCTTCTTTTTGAATTCGTCTGGCTTCCAGTTTTGGGTTTTAGGTTATGGGTTCCGGGTTTAATCTAGTATCCAGAATCCGGCATCCAGTGTCCGCTTCATCTGCAAATCTGCGCCACCAGCTCCGTCTGCCTGGCCTCCATCTGGCCACTGTCAGTCTCGTGGTCAAAACCGGCAATATGCAAAATGCCGTGAATCAGGAGCAGGCACATTTCTTCAGCCAGGCTTGCGCCCAAGGCTCTCGCCTGCTGCTCGGCAGCCTGCGGACAAATTACCACGTCTCCCAGCAGCACAGGCACAGCCCCCGCACCAATTCTGGTCCCGGCGCTGTTTTTATCACCGGCATCCAAAGGAAAGGCGAGCACGTCAGTAATCCCCTTCCTGCCCATGTGCTTAAGGTTAAGGCCTGCCATTTCTGCCGGCGTTACAAAGACAAGGCTAATTTCTCCCGGACCCGCGTCCAGCTGCGCCAAAACCTCCGCTGCAGTTTTGGAAACTGACTCGAGGTCAACAATATAACCGGAACGGTTGTCAACGGTTACATTGATCTGACCGAATTCCATGTCAGACGTGTTTGCCACCGCCGTCGACCCTCGGCTCTTGCGACCGCAGCCGCCTGGCCGACGCTCCCGCCTTGACCTTTTCACCGGGCGCCGCCACACGCTCATCTCTGCGGCTCGGGTAGGCTATCCGGGTTGCGCCAAAGCCACGCAGGCTTTTTTCAAACACCTGCCTCACTTTGTCAAGATCGCCAAAGGTCAGCTCACTTTCGCTCAACTGGCCATCATGGAGACGCTGATTGAAAATCTCCCGGATTACGGCCTTGATATTCTTCATTGTCGGATTTTTCAGAGAGCGCACAGCTGCCTCCACAGAATCAGCCAACATAATGATGGCTGCTTCGCGCGAAGCAGGCTTCTGCCCCCCGTAGCGATAAGTCTCTTCATCAACCTGTCCGCCGGAGTTTTTCTGGGCTTTATGGTAGAAGTATGATAACACTGTTGTGCCATGATGCTCCTTAATGATATCCAGAATCTCCGGCGGCAGCCCCTCGTCTCTGGCCAACCGCACCCCGTCGCGGACGTGCGCTGTGATTGCCAATTTTGACAGGCCCGGCGTCAAACGGTCGTGCGGATTTTTGATATGAAACTGATTCTCGATAAAGTAGTCGGGCCGGTTAAGCTTGCCGATATCGTGATAGTACGCCCCCGCCCGCGCCAGCAGCGGATTGGCGCCAATGGCTTCAGCTGCGGTCTCGGCGATATTGCCCATAATGATGCTGTGGTTGTATGTGCCCGGCGCCTTCATCATCAGCTCCTTAAGCAAAGGCTGTGTGGGATCGGACAGTTCCAGCAGCTTCAGCGGAGTGGGAAGGTTAAAAAACATTTCGTAGATGGTAATCAGGCCGCTCGCCGCCACCATGGAGAGGAACCCGTTACCCGCGCCCCAGGCAATCCCGGCGCCGGCCCGGAACCAAGCGGTCTCGCCGATCTGGCTGGCGCCGGCAGCCGCAGCTACGACAACCAAGGCGGCAAGCATGCCGGCCCTCATCAAATCACGGCGGCGGCTAACATTGGTAACCAGGAAGGTTCCCGAGAGCCCTCCCAAGAGGCCAACCATTACGTACTGCGGATCGGAGCCTCCCACTACAGCCAGGTTTACGCTGGAGATGACAACCAGCAGCGCCGAAAGCCGCGTTTGCAGCATCAGCGTTGCCAGCATGCCCAGGGCGGCCATCGGCACAATTAGCGGTGAAAGCGGCTCAATTACCGACACCCTGGCGATAATCGCAAACAGTATCAGCAATGATGACCCGATAAACAAAAGCGAGCGCGAGCCTCGCACCCGCCGCTCAAACTTTTTGACGTACACGGTTAGCATTGTAATTTCCAGCAGCGCCAGCAGGCCGACGCCGGCCAGAGTGCCATACTTGCTGCCAAACTGGGTCAGGCCCAAGGCTTCCAGCTTGCTTTCGATGTCCGGCGTCACCACCTGTCCCGGCGAAACAATTGTCTCTCCCTTTTGCACGGTGATCACCGCCGGCTGCACCTGGGCAGCCGCCTGGTCCTTGGCCTGCTGGGTCTTCTGCTGATTAAATATGTAATTGGGCTGAAGAAAGGCGCCTCCGACCTCGCCGGCGGCGTCAAGCTCCGGCCCCGCGAGCGGGCGCGTTCCCAAGACTTCCTTCAGCCGGCTCTTGTCAGTTGGCAGGGAATCGCCGGTGACATTCCCTTCCAGGATGAGCTGCTCACTGTCAACTACCGCCGTTCGCACCTGCGCCAGCCTGTCAGTTCCCAGCTCCGCCAGCGTTGTCAGCGACGCAGGGGTTATCGTCGGCAGGCCCGGCAGAGCCTGAATGCGCTTGACTGCCTTGCTGGCGTCGTATGCCTGCCCCGCAGCCTGAGCCGCAGTTCTCTCCTGTGTGACAATTAAGGAAACGTTGTCAAAAAAACCGCCGATGTTCTTTTCCACATTGGCCAGCACGCTTGGGTCAAACGTGTAAACCTTTGCCACCTGGCTTTCGGCCTGCTGCTGCAGTTTTGCGGTCTGCGCCTTGTCCTCGAAAGTCAAAGTGCGCGGTGAACGGATCAGATCCTGGGCGACATCACCGGCTTTAAGATTGTACTGCGACGGAAAAAAAACGCTACCCATCAACCCCCACAGCAAGAGAAACGTGACGGCAGCCAGAAAGGCGCCGAAGACGCTGACGTCAATTGCATTAAAGAGGCGGCGTAAAGCAAGAATTATGCGGCCCGGAAGAGTTGTTGAATTCATGGCGGTTTACGGCTCGCTATTGCTGCAGCGCCGAATAGTGTTTGTATGCGGCCACGATCTTTTGCACGAGCTTGTGGCGGACAACGTCCTGACTGGCAAAATTGATAAAGGCAATATCAGGTATTTTGCCCAGAATGTCAACGACCGTGGCCAAGCCGGAAAAACGGATATCGGGCAGATCTACCTGGGTAATGTCGCCTGTGACAACCATGCGGGACGCGAATCCGAGCCGGGTAAGAAACATCTTCATCTGCTCGGGACTGGTATTTTGCGCTTCGTCCAGGATGATAAAGGAGTCATTCAGGGTGCGGCCGCGCATAAAAGCCAGCGGCGCCACTTCGATGGCCCCCTTTTCCATCAGCGTCGTCAGCCGGTCAGGCTCCAACATATCATACAAAGCGTCAAAAAGGGGTCTCAGATATGGATCGACTTTCTCCAGCATCGTGCCCGGCAGGAAGCCGATCTTCTCCCCCGCCTCCACCGCCGGCCGCGTCAAAATTATGCGGTTCACTTTCTTGGCCAACAGCTCGCTGACAGCCAGCGCCAGGGCCAGGTAAGTCTTGCCTGTGCCCGCCGGTCCGATGGCAAACGTGATGCTGTGATTGCGGATGGCGTCTACGTACTTCTTCTGATTGATGGTTTTGGGAACAATCTTGCGACCGCGATGCTCCCAAACGATATCACCGTAGATTTCGGCAGCGTAGCCGGCCCGGCCGCCGCCGGCAGCCATCATCGATCCCACGGATTCCACCGTTTCAGCGTTAACTTCGTGACCCGCCTCAATCAGATCCACCAGCTCCGCGACGAGCGCCCGGCCCCGCTCTACTTCAGTATCACCGCCTTCGAGAAAAACCACATTGCCCCTGATGCCGATCTCGCACTCAAGTTGCTCTTCCAGTTTTTTTAAGTTAGAGTCGTGCTCGCCCGCCAGCTCGGCAACAACGGCATTGTCATATTCAAGGCTTGTTCTCATAAAGCTCTCGCATATTTCCCGGCTCTGAAGTCACTGCAGCCTGCCCTTAACCATGCCGCTCACCTTTTTCCCATCCGCCCTGCCGGCCGTGCGCTTCATAACCGCCGACATAACTTTACCCATATCCTTGACGCCGGATGCGCCCGTAGCGGCAATTGCCTCGTCGACGATGCCCTCAAGATCACTTTCGCCAAGCTCTTGAGGCAGGTAAACATCAATGATCGCCGCCTCCGCTTCCTCGCCGGCGGCACGGTCCTCGCGGCCGCCGCTGCGGAACGAAGCCGCCGCCTGCTGGCGCCGTTTCTTCTCCCTCCTAAGAACGGCTATTTCCTCCGCCTTGCCAAAACCTGGCCGGGCCTCTTTGCCGGCCAGCTTTAATTCGCTCAGGATCATGCGCAGCGCCTGAACCCGCTCCTTGTCACGCGCTTTCATGGCGTCAACCATGTCCTTTTGCACCTGCGCCGTAATGCTTTGGCTCTCTTCCGGCATTTGCGTTTCCTATCCCACCTGGCCAAAACCCAGGGATTTACCAGCAATCAAATGCCAGTGCAGATGAAAAATAATCTGGCCGCCGCCGCGGCCGACGTTTGTAATCACGCGGTAGCCAGGCTCAACCACATCCAGTTTTTCGGCGACCTGGACAATAAACTCGAGCATGTTCAGGCAAAACCCATTATCAACCTGGCCAATCTCGTTAAGCGACCTGATGTGCCGTTTTGGCATCACCAGAATATGAACCGGCGCTTTTGGATGAGCATCCTTGATTGCCAGAAAGTCATCATTTTCCAAAACCTTTTCTGAGGCCAGCGATCCTGCAATAATTTGACAAAAGATACAATTATCTGTCAAAAGGCTCTCCCTCTTTGATTGACCATCTTTCCCAAAACAGCCTCGCCGCTGACAGCCTCGGCGCGGACATTGGCCAGACCCGCCCCGTCCGCGTGCGAAACCAGGAAACGGGTATAATCTGCGCTGTAACCGCCAAAAACCCCCGGCTTAACCGCAGACTCCAACAGAACTTCGCTTAAGCCGCCAACTTTCCTTTGCCGGTGCCGGCGTCCCAGGCGCCGGGAAAGCGCCAGCAGTTGTTGGCTGCGGCGCTTCTTTTCCGCCGCCGGCACGGAATCATGGAGTTTGATTGCCCTCGTCCCTGGCCGCGGCGAGTAAGAGAACCCGTGCACTTTGGAAAATCCCTCCGCGGCAATGAAATCAAGCGTGTTTTTAAAAGCGCGCCCATCCTCGCCGGGGAAACCAACGATAACATCAGTTGTCAAATTAACCCCGGGCAGCGCCCGCCGCGCAGCAGCCAGCCTGCCAGAAAACTCCCCGCAATCGTAGCGGCGCCCCATTGTTTCCAGCACGCGGTCATCGCCGCTTTGCAGGGGGACGTGCAAATGAGGACAGATCACCTTGCCGGCCACCATTGTTTCGAGCAGTTCCGGGCTTAAATGGACCACCTCCACAGAGCTGAGGCGTAGTCGCGCCAGCCCATCAATGCGGGCAAGCCGTGTGAGCAAATCCGCCAATTTGTGATTGCCGTCGCGCCAGGCGCCAACGTCAACGCCGCAGACAACAATCTCCGGGCAGCCTTTCTCGACAACGGCGCGGGCCAGCGCCAGCAACTGCACCATGGGCAGGCTGACCGGCCTGCCTCTCACCAGCGGCACCACGCAGTATGCGCACATGTTGGCGCAGCCGTCCTGAATTTTGAGGAAAAAGCGGGTGCGGCCGGCCAAGGTCTTCATTTCATTATGAAATCGTTCCCCGGGCAAGCTTGCCGTTTGGCTCTTGCAAATCACGAGTGGTTTTTTACCGGCGGGGCCGGGCAAAACCGTCACATTCTTGCCAATAGCCTCGAACGGCCCCGCCGCCAGCCGCGCAGCGCAACCGGTCACAAAAACGCGGCCCTCCGGCCCAACCCTTCTGAGGGCGCGACGCACCTCCTTGCGTGACTGCTTCTCCGCCGCGCCTGTAACACAGCAAGTCCCAACCACTTCCACCGGCGGACCGGTTTCGAAAACAATCCTTGCCGCGGCGGCCTGGGTATCAGAAAAATTGACTTTACAGCCTAATGATTTAACGTTAGTTAATTTCATCTCTTATCTCAAAAAAAGAAAGGCGCAGTTAAAAATCGCATCGTGTATTTCCAGTATCCACCATCCACCGTCCGGTTATCCCAGCTTCCCCAGCCGGTGCAAGGCTATCGAGGCAGCCACGAGCGCTGCCGTCTCAGTCCTTAAAACTTTTGCCCCTAAACTGGCAAAGCAGGCTCCGGCATCCTTGAGCAGAATTATTTCTGCATCTGAAAATCCGGCCTCCGGCCCCACCAGCAGAGCCAGCGGCGGTTTTACGCCGGCAACCGCCTCGCCCAACGGGAAGCCCGCAGTTTCTGTCGCCAGCGCGATCACGGGCCCGGTAAAGACAGCCAGCCAGCTGCCGATGTCAACAGGTTCATCGACGTCCATGACAGACGGCCGGCGGGATTGTTGCGCCGCCGACCTGGCGATCCTGCGCCAACGTTCCAATTTTCTTGTGGCGCCGTCTATCCGCGGGATTACCGATTTTTCAGTGTATAGCGGAACCAGCCGCGCGGCGCCGATCTCGCTCAGCTTTTCCACAACCATCTCCAGCTTGCGGCCTTGGGGCAAGGCCTGCGCTACCACCAGCTCAGCCCCATCGGCATTGCCGGTTATCTCGTTGACCACAGTTGCCTGCACAAGATCTTCAACTCCGCAAACTTCAGCGAAAAAAACGCGGCCGTCACTTCCTGCCAGCTCGAGCCTGTCCCCGGCCTTCAGCCTCAGCACCCGGGCGGCGTGGAAAGAATCCTCCTTTCCCAGGCAGACTCGTTGGCCGGCGGCGACGGGGCGGGAGACAAAAAAACGATGGACGTGCTTCATCTTGGTTTCCAGTCAAAACCGAAGGCGGAATTCTGGTAATGCCAAAATTCAACCGTTACTTAAAAGCCGCCTTCAGTTTTTCAAACAGCCCCTCATCACGGGCGTAATTTTTTTCGGTTGTCACGCCGTCAAACTGCTTGAGCAGCTTTTTCTGCTCCGCATTCAGATACTGGGGAATCATCACATCCATGATGACTTTCAGGTCTCCCCGGCCACGGCCGCGCAGAAACGGCATGCCCTTCCCTTTGACAACCTTTAGCTCACCTGGCTGCGTGCCTGCTTTGACCACAATTTTTTCTTCGCCATCAAGAGCAGGCACACTTAGCGATGTCCCCACGGCGGCATCAACCATCGTTAACGGCAGATGATAAATAAGGTCGTTGCCATCCCGGATGAGCTGCTCGTGCGGCTCAACCTCCACCTGGACATATAAATCCCCGGGCCTGCCTCCCTTTTCCCCGGCGCTCCCTTTCTCCAGCAGGCGGATGCTCTGCCCATCGGCGATGCCCGCCGGTATTTCAACTTTCAGCCGCTTGTGGACCGCGGCCAGCCCCCGGCCGCGGCAGTCAGGGCATGGTTTTTCGACTGTGCTGCCCGTGCCGCCGCAGCGCAGGCAGGCGCCCCTTTGAACAAACTGGCCGAAGGGAGTCCTGTGCACGCTCTGAACCTGCCCGGAGCCGCCACAGGCGCTGCATGTCCGCCGCGATGTCCCGGCCGCGGCGCCCGATCCATTACACGCTTCGCAGAAATCAACCGCCTCGTACTCAACCTCCCGGCGAACCCCCTGGGCCGCCTCACTTAGAGATAGCTTGACGGCGACGGCCGCATCCTGCCCCTTGACCGGCCCTCCACGCGAAAAACCAAATAAATCTTCGCCAAACAGGGAGTCGCCAAAGAAAGAGCGAATGACATCCTCAAAAGAAAACTGGGAAAAATCCTGGAAGCCACCCCGTTTCAAGCCGTCGTGGCCATAACGGTCATAGGTCGCCCTGGTTTCCGGATTACTGAGGACCTCGTATGCTTCAGCCGCCGCCTTGAATTTTGCCTCGGCCTCCGGGTCATTTTTATTGACGTCCGGGTGGATCTGCCTGGCCAGCGCTCTGAATGCTTTCTTAATGTCCTTTGGCCCGGACGTGCGAGGAACACCAAGAATCTCGTAATAATCACGTTTCATTTCATTCATATTCCTGTATCAAATACTGCTAAAAGTATGCATCCTGTCAAAAAGAAAAATCTGACGACTATTTTTATCCAGCTATCCAGCGTCCAGAACAGGGATCTGGCATCCACTTAATTATAAATCTCTTCCACATAGTGACTCAGGGAGCGGGCTGTGCGTTCGACGTTAACAATGGCGCTCTCATAATTCATGCGTGTCGGTCCCAGAACGCCGACCGTGCCCAGATTACGATGGCCAAGCCCGTAGTTGGCCGCCACCAGGCTGAGATTGCGCATCGCCGCCGTCGGCATTTCGCTGCCAATCAGTAAATAAACGTGCTGCTTGACAAGCGCTGAGCGCAGCAGCCTGAGAATCTCTTCTTGCCTGTCCAGCAATCTCATCAGGCCTCCCAGCCGGCCGTTGCCATCCTCCTCCATACGGGAAAAGAATGCGGAAACCCCATCAAGATAGAGGCTGCCCATGCCGCCGTCAGGCAAATCAATAAATGCGGGGGAGATCGCCTTTAAGAACTCGGTTTCCACCCCGGAGGCTCCCTCATGCAGACGCAGTTTGAGCCTGCGGCTGCCCAGGTCAAAATCACAAACTGCCTCGTTCAGATAACCGCACGCCCAATCAACCAGTCCCGGATCTACCGGCGCTTCAAACATGAACAATCTCTTGGCGACGTTGCCTGAGGCAGTAATAATAACCACCATGATCAAATCCGGGTGCAGCCTGAGCACTTCTACGTGTTTGATAGAACCGCTGCCATGTGATGGCGCCGACACCAGCGCCAGCAGCCCCGTCGATTCAGCCAGCATGCCGGCTGACCGTTTCAGGGCATCTTCTATTTGAGCCCCCAGCTCACCCGGCTCAACCGTCCTGGCCAGACGCGGGCGCCACCGTTCCTGGAAAAAGACGTCAACGTAAAAACGGTATCCCTTGTCGGTCGGCACCCTGCCGGCGGAAGTATGCGGATGATCAAGATACCCCATCTCTTCCAGACGGGCCAGCTCGCCGCGGACGGTAGAGGGGGAAATTCCAAAATCCCCAGTCTGGCAAAGATATTTGGAGCCCGTGGGCCTGCCCGTGGTGATGTGGTGCTCAACCACGGCAATCAGCAATTTTTCCAGTCTCGATGTAATGCCGTCCATGAAAATTGCAGCTCAGGCGCCTGAGAGCCTATATCGGTTAGGCGTATTCTGCTGCGGCCGGCTGCAAAGACCATGGGCTGCGTCCTCGGAGCAAAAAGTCCAGGGCGTACCGCAGCAGGTACGACTGCGGGCTTTTTACTCCTCGTCCTTGCCCATCGCCTTTTCGCTCGGCCTCGCAACGAATTACCTATCGAAATAAGCTCTTAACCGCCGGCGCCGGTTTCCTCCCAGTTTTGCAAAAGACGCGCACAGACTTCATTGGCGGCAAAACGCCCGGCGCGCGTCAAATATATTTTACCACCCACAGTCTGCAGGAATCCATTTCGCAGCAGGAGATTTAACTGAACGTAGTCAAACATCCCCTCATAACCGGCCATTGATATCCCCTGCTTAAGGCGCAACCCCAGCAGCAGCCGCTCGGCAGCTTTTTGCGGGGGGGCAAGCTCTTCCCAATGCCTCTCCCGCATAAATCCGCCGCCGACATAGCGGTCGATGTCCTCCGGGTTGCGCCAGCGTTTCAAGCCGACTGTGCTCCAGGCCCCCGCCCCCAGACCCAGATAATCGGCGCCGCGCCAGTAGGCCAGATTGTGGCGGCACTCCCATCCGGGCAACGCAAAATTGCTGGTCTCATACCATTTATATCCAGCATCTTCCAAGATGTCAACAACCGTTTCATAGTAAAGCAGGCTGACGGCTGATTGCTGCTTAAGCTCCTCTTCCCAGCGCCGCTGAAAAGCACTGCCCTCCGCAACAGAAAGTTCGTAGCAGGAAACATGTTTTGGCTTAAGCGCCACTGCCCGGCGCACATCGTCCTTAAGATCAGATGCCGACTGGCCAGGAACGGCGAAGATCAAGTCCAGGCCCAGATTAACGATCCCGGCCCCAAACAGCACATTGACTGCAGGCTCTACAGCAGCCGCGCTTCCCGCGCGGCCCAGATTCGCCAGCAGCCGCACATTGAAACTCTGCACTCCCAGTGAAACCCGGTTCACACCTGCAGCCGCCAGCTCGCCGGCCAGCCGGGGCGTAACTGTAGCGGGATTCGCCTCCACGGTCACTTCGGCGCCGGCAGTCAATCTCTCTGTGAGCGCCGCCAGCAGCCTTCCCAGCAAATCTCCCCCGAGCAAAGTTGGCGTGCCCCCGCCCAGATACACCGTCTCCAGAGCGCCAAACAAGGGAGCCGCCTCTTGAAGCTCGCAAAGCAGCGCCTCAACGTACGCCGGCGCCAGCGCCAGTGAGCCGGCGGTGGAATAAAAATCACAATAACCGCAGCGCCTGGCGCAGAAGGGCAGGTGAATGTATAAATGGTTAACCTTCACCATGGCCGAAAACTGCACAAACCTGGTCCGGGATTTAACTTCTATGTTATCATTGCACTTGATATGTCATTTACTCCAATGGAGTTTTAGAATCTACCTCAAAAGGATGTTCGTAGCGAGGCCGAGCGAAAAGGCGATGGGCAAGGACGCAGGAGTAAAAAGCCCGCAGTCGTACCCGCTGCGGTACGCCCTGGACTTTTTGCTCCGAGGACGCAGCCCATGGTCTTTGCAGCCGGCCGCAGCAGAATATGCCTTTTGAGATAGATTCTAAGTCCCCAGCGCATGACATCGATCATTGATTTTAATCAGATGGGCGATCCACTTTCCGCAGGTGACCTGGCACGGCTGAAAATGCAGTCTTTTCCGGATGAACTGATTGTTGGTTCATTTGACGTCCACGGAATCAAGACCCGGCTGGTTACCGACTCGCCCGCGATAGCCGGCGCCGTTGGCCAGATGCTCAGCGCGTTTAAGCTTGATGACAATAACGGCAGCTCCGCGCCTGACATTGAGGTGCTGCTGTTTACAGTAGACGCCCTCGACGAAAAAACAGCATTCGTGCCGGCAGATACGCCGATGTTGTATGATTGGGACGCGATCAAGATTTATTATTCGGAAAACCGCAGATACCTGCAGATGGGCTCACAGGCATGGGTATGCGCCGATATCAAGGAGCGCCTGGCGGCGGGATTTGTCCAGCGCGGCATCGTGGAATCCGGCTGGCTTATTGCGCATCAAGTCTTTTTCCCGCTCTGGGGGCAGCTGCTGAAGGAGTGCGGAATTTACCCGTTCCATGCCGCCGGGCTGGTCAAAAATGGCAAGGCCTTGCTTTTCCCCGGGCGCAGCGGCAGCGGCAAATCCACCTTGACGCTCCGCCTGGTTAAAAGCGGCTACCGGCTGCTGGGCGACGACATGGTTTTTTTACGCCAAGTCAACGGCAAAGTGGAGGCGCTCTCGTTCCCGGAAGACATTAACGTTACCGGTAAAACCCTGGACTTGTTTCCTGATCTGGCAAAAGTTAAAAATTTTACCGAAAATAAGCTGAGGCAGAAGTCCTCTTTCTCCATCGAGGAGCTGTACCCTAGCTGCGTGACGGATAGTGAAGTGCCGTCGCTGCTGGTATTTCCCGAAATCACTGGCTCGAGGAATACGGTATTATTGCCGATGAGCAGGACCGAGGCGCTGGCTTTTTGCATGCGGTTCGGGTTATTTTTTATAGACCCGTCAACGACCGGCAAAAACTTTGAGCTGCTTTCGCAACTGGTCCGGCAGGCCGGTTGCCACCGGATGCGCTCCGGAACGGATCAGGAGCCCCTTGAGCGCGCCGTTGACGGTTTGCTCAAACAGGAACCCAACCAGTCAGCTGGCGAGAGGGAAGAATGATAAATAAAGAAAATTACCTGATCAAGGATACCGAAGTTTTGTTTACCTCCATGGGAGAAGACGCCGTGCTGCTGCATGTTCAGCGCGGTGACTATTACAGCTTAAACCGGGTCGGCGCCCGCGTATGGGTGCTGTCCGACGGCAGTAAAACTATCCAGGATCTCGCCATGACAATTACCGAGGAATTTGACATATCGCTGGAGCAGGCGGAAAAAGATATTGCCGAGCTGGCCGAACAGCTGCAAAAAGAGGGCCTGGTGACAGTAAGTGAAGCTCCTCAGGATTCTCAGCCGGCTTAAAGACCCGCGCGACCTCTGGCTCTTCCTCCGGGTCTTGACAATGTTGGTAATTCTTCCCCGCAAGATCGATCGTCTCAGCCTGCCCACTCTGCTTAATGATATTGACCCGGAGGTCAGCAGTGTTCCCCAGGACAATGTGAAACTCGAAAAAACGGTAGGGTTTGTGGATTCGCTGCTTAAGTACCGCATCTTCCAACGCTACGGAAAATGCCTGCTGCGCTCGCTGGTCCTCTTCCGTTTGCTGCGCCTGCAGGGTTGGCCTGTGTCAATTTATTTTGGCGTGCGCAAGACGACAGGCGCTGTTGCCGAGCCGGCAAGCAGCATCAGCCTAACCCGCAATTTCGACATCACCGGCCACAGCTGGCTGGTTCTGGACGGACAGCCCTTCCTGGAATCAGACCAGGAGAAATTTGCCACCACGTTCATTTTCCCAGAACACAAAGTCGCGGCATCGTAGCCAGAACAAGCAACGTCCGCATTAGGCTGGAAACTCTCCAGGCGACGGCTTCATTTTTGCCAATTTGATATGAAGTCCGTTTTTGGTGAGATAAAACTAGCCCGGGTACTTCAACAACTGGCCACTGGCTCCGACACCCGTGGCGGAGACATTTGTAACAAACTCAACAACGCCAGACGGTATCTTGTAAACGACAGTGAATGTCTTCGAATCTCCAGCTGCGAGATCACCAATCATAAGCGGCAGGCTGTTGGTTGCCTTTACTCCCATTGAAGCGGTTACAGAATCAATGCTCACCGAGCTGGCCTGGCTACTTCCCTGATTCTGCATTATAAATTCGACTGTCAATTGTCCGCTTAAGTAATCTTCGTAACTTTTCCAGTAAGCCGCTTGCTGATTTAAGGCCAGATTCGGCGATGCCACACCAGGCAGGACCAACTGGTAGTCGCTGCTTACGGATAAGTTGCCGTTGGCGTCCCGGCTCTTTACCTGGAACGTATATGTGCTTCCCGGCTGCAAGCCCGTCACCTGAATCGAATGCTGTTTGGCCAGGGCTGCCGCCGAGCCGACTTCATTCCAGTCTCCGCTCGGGCTGTTTGGATCCCAGGGCCCGTTGGGATTAAGAATATCAACCTCTGAGTCTGAATCGGTATCAGTAGTCCACGTGATCTGGGCATCTCCGCCGCCAGATGTAGTTGTTGCTGTAACAGCAGAGATGTCAGGGCCGCCACCGGGAGAACCATGAAAGAGGTCAATGCGGTAGCTATCGCTCCATGTGGTTCCAGCAGAGAGCCACTTGTACCTAGAGCCAGTTGGCGGATTCCCGCCCCACCAAGCCATCCAGTTCATATCCTGAGCGCCCGTAACGCCACCCAATTCTGAACATTGTTCTTCCATCGGATCAGCCCCCGTCCCCCAAACCTGTACTCCCAGTTGATAAGAACCGCTGCCCCGGAAGCCCAGCCCGTTGTTGTCGGCAGTCATCTTCACTGTCGGCGCCACTGCTGATCCCGTTAACGCCGCCCAATCAGGCTGAAAACGATTTAGATTATCCCAAGACGCAACGATTTCATTTTCAATGTGATCGTGGCCCAAGACGTACGTGTCTGAATTTGGCGCCAGCCAGTTCCGTCCATATTTACTGAAACGATCCCAACCGGCATAGTAACTCCAACCCGACCGATCCGCCATTTCCGAGAAGTAACCAGACGCCAGCAGTTTCCAATTAACGCTCTCATGTATGGCGCCGCTCGGTTCCACCGTCCAGGTCTTGGTTACGCTGTACCAGTCCTTGCCGGTTGACTGGTTATGAATATTATAGACAAATGTCAGAACTGCATTTCCTTGACTGTCTATAATGGCTGAATGTGATATCAACGTCCCACTGGCATTATTGTCAGAAATCACATCCGTGAAAGAATTAGTCCCGGAAGGACCAGGTGGCGTATCAGTTGCGTACATGTCGGTCCCGCCCACACCGCC
>JAJYIM010000063.1 GCA_021790115.1 Actinomycetes bacterium
CGCCTCAAAGCAGCTGTTCTCGTTCCAGTTGCAACGGAAGTTGGTTCCCGGAATCGCGGTGGTCAGCTGGTTCAGGTTGTCGATCAGGACCGGGGCCTGGGCCAGGTCGTCGCCCTCTCCCAGGATGTTGCCGTCGTTGTTGGAGTCAAGCTCACTCTTTAACGTCTTCTGGTTTACGTAGAAACCGGAGGGCGTGCTTTGCGAGGCGGCGACGCTGCCCTCGCCTTCGCCGACGGCGGTGTACTGGCGCTGGATGTAGGCGTTAACGTATTGCTTAACGGTGGCCCAGTCGCTGGCGGGGCTGGCGCTTGCCTGCCCGGTTCTTAGGCTTAGATAAAGCCCAAGCGCCAGCATCAGGCCCAGTACGATGATTGCTGAGCGAATCAGCAATTTCGGACTTATTTGCATCATTCCTCCTTCAGTTCTTGATGGTTTGTTCGGGCGGGGGACCGGAAAAAGTTGCGGCCTGCCCCCCTAGCTGATTGATTAGCCTAGTTTAAACATTGAATGACTTTGATGGCATGACTTGCGGATTCGTGGTCTTTTCCTGCGACCCACCTCCTTCGCCGTGATGGTTATAAGCCCGGCCTGCAGTCAAACTTTTTGCTGCATGCCGCGAGGCTTTGCTGAGTTAAGCCAATGAATGAACAATGATAAAGCTGAGGACTGCCATGGCCTGAAGGCGAAAAGAATTATAAGAAAAATACAAGAAAAATCAAACGCCCCAGGCGAGGGGGAAAACACCTGTCTTGCCTGCTCCTTGCCGGTTACCTTAATGTTCCCGGAATCCCCCAGATTACGAGTTTAATTTACTATATCATCGCCTCTTTTGCCAGGCAACAGCGGATTGTTAATTTTACGCACCGGCTGGCAGATGGCAGGCTTTTTTACGCACCAGCTGGTAGATGGCAGGTTTTTAGCCTGCCTTTGGGCGGGTTTCTTTACGCACACCACGCCCTCATCTGCACAGGCTAAAAGCCTGTGCCTACCGTTTTTTGTCTGTGCCTACCGTTTTTGCCTGTGCCTGCCCGTCTATTCCCACTCGATCGTGCTGGGCGGCTTGGAGGAGATGTCCAGCGCCACCCGGTTGACACCCCGCACTTCATTGATAATCCGGTTGGAGATCGTCTCCAGCAGATCGTAGGGCAGCCGGGCCCAGTCTGCCGTCATCGCGTCCTCGCTGGTGACGGCGCGGATGACGACCGGGTAGGCGTAGGTGCGCTCGTCGCCCATGACGCCAACGCTGCGGACCGCCGGCAGGATGCAGAATGACTGCCACAGCTTGCGGTAAAACCCGGCGCGGCGCACTTCTTCCTGGAGGATATAGTCCGCCTGGCGCAGAATTTCAAGCCGCTCGCCGGTGACCTCGCCAATGATGCGGATCGCCAGGCCCGGGCCCGGGAATGGCTGGCGCCAGACCATCTGGTCCGGCAGGCCCAGTTCCGCGGCAACGCTGCGGACCTCATCCTTGAAGATATGCCTCAGCGGCTCCACCAGGCTTAAATCCATGTCAACCGGCAGGCCGCCGACATTGTGGTGCGACTTGATCCGGGCCGCGTCGCGGGTGCCGCTCTCGATCACATCCGAGTAAAGCGTCCCCTGGACCAGGAAGCGGGCGCCCTGAAGCCTGGCGGCCTCCTCCTCGAAGACGCGGATGAACTCCTCGCCAATGATCTTGCGCTTCTGTTCCGGATCGGTGACGCCGGCCAGCCGGCTTAAAAAACGCTCCTGGGCCTGCACGTGGATGAGGGGCACGTGAAAATGATTCTCAAAGGCGTCGATAACCTGCCCGGCTTCATTCTCCCTGAGCAGGCCGTGGTCTACAAAAATGCAGGTGAGGTTGTCGCCGACGGCGCGGTAGACCAGGAGCGCCGCCGTTGACGAGTCGACGCCTCCGGAAAGGCCGCAGATAACTTTCTCATCCCCGACCTGGCGCCGGATCGCCGCCACCGAATCCTCGATGATGGATACGGTTGTCCATTCCGGCTGGCAGTGGCAGGGGCCAAAGAGGAAATTCTTGATCACGTCGGTGCCGTAAGGAGTGTGGACCACTTCCGGGTGGCACTGGATGCCGAACATGCGCCGCTTCGGGCTCTCCATCACTGCCACCGGTGAGCTGGCCGTGGAAGCAGTGACTTCAAAACCATCCGGCGCCGCCGTCACGGAGTCGCGGTGGCTCATCCAGCAGGTTTGCTCGGCCGGCAGGTCGTTAAAGAGGGCCACTTCCTTGTTGATCTTCAGCCTGGTTTTACCAAACTCGCTTTTGCCGGTGCGGGTGACGGTGCCGCCCAGGGTGTGGGCCATCAGCTGCATGCCGTAGCAGATGCCGAGGACGGGGACGCCAAGCTCGAACAGGGCCGGATCGATGGCGAGGGCGTCGTCGGCGTAGACGCTGGCGGGCCCGCCGGAGAGGATAATGCCCTTGGGGCCGCGGGCGGCAATCTCATCCACGGGCGTGTCGTAGGGGATCAGCTCTGAATAAACGCGGCACTCGCGCACCCGCCGGGCAATCAGCTGGCTGTACTGGGCGCCGAAATCAAGTACGAGGACCGTGTCCATGAGGGAAATATTATAACAGAACGGGGTCCGGCGGCGCCGGTAGATGGCAGGCTTCGTAGATGGCAGGCTTTTATTGATCCATGCATAAGTAAAGTCCTATCTAAGACGTAAAGAAAGAGGACTGTGATTGATGAAGGAACGAAGTAGGTATTCTTTACGCTGAAGCGAGCGGCC
>JAJYIM010000045.1 GCA_021790115.1 Actinomycetes bacterium
CCTATAACTTCACGCCGGGCGCTAATGGCCTTACGCTAAGCATCCCCGCAAACACATACGCCACAACTTACCGCAGTGAAGTCACGGTCTCGGTCGTAAGCGGCCCATGATTTGCGGATGATGACTAATCTGGTGCAATAGCTATCAAAACAAATGGGCAACAAAGGATTCAGTCTTAAGGAGTAAAAATGAAATTCGCGGTTTTTGGGCCGTATCCAATCATGGTTAGCAATTGGCTTGGCTCTTTTGATGGAATCCCTATTCCAAGAACGTCCTCCCGCACCGGCAGTGAGGGGGATTAACTTGCGGGCTGTTGTGGGGGGCAACTATGGCTTATTATTTGGCATTCCCTTGGCGCAAAGAGTAAACCGAATGTGCTTGAAGTTGTTACGGGTGGAACAATCATTAGCGTACCGCAGCAGGTACGACTGCGGGCTTTTTACTCCTGCGTCCTTGCCCATGGCCTTTTCGCTCGGCCTCGCAACGAATTACCTATCGAAATAGGCTCTTAGGCGAAAGAAGTTTTGGCGGGAAGGCGTAGGAATCGAACCTACCAATGACGGGGTTACCGCCACCTACCGGTTTTGAAGACCGGCTGGGCCACCAGACCCGTGCCCTCCCGTACGGAAGCCGGGAAACGAGTTCGAGAAAAGTTGGAAGCTTAAATGAATTTGGGGGCTCCGGATTTTCACTCCTAATTTCCCTCGCATCTTTGGTGTTTGTCAACTCCCATGAATTCCAATTACCACTATAGATTTGCTCTAATTTTATCACCGCCAACGGCTTTATACGGCCAGCAAAATTAAAATATCATTTTCTGCTTTTCCTCAACAAAGTTGGGTTTAATCCACCATCTACCATCTACCATCCACCATCAGCTTTCTAAGCACACGGTAATCTTCCACTCTCCGCGTTACGCCGCTGCGGTCAAAATATTCAAGCAGCGACTGGGCAAATTTGCGGCTGATCCCAAGCGCGTCCCTAAGCTCGGCCAGTGTGATGCGGCCTGTTTCCTGGCAGCGCCCGACGACCGCCAGGCGCGCCTGCTCAACTGCGCCGGCGGCAAAATACAGATCCGGCTTGGCCTTTACCACCGCCCCGTGCTCCTCCAATAGCCCAAGGATTAATCGCAGGTCCTTGCCGTCGGCGCCGGAGGCCAGTTCTGAAACCGGCGGCGGCATCAGGCCGGCTCCTTCCAGGAGGCTGGAAACGCCGGCCAGCAGCCGCTGCTGCCCTTCAGACAGCCTGGCTTCAGCGCTTGCCAGCAGGTAGCGCTGTTTTGCCTTGGCAACCTGCCCGGAGGCAATCAGGCCGGCAAGCAAGGCCTGGAAAGAAGGCTGGGACGGTGATAACTCAAGCGCTTTTGCCAACTGGTCGGCAGCCAGGCTGGGGTCGGCGGGAGACTGTTTTTGCCTCTTCTCAAGAGCCTGAAGAACGATTGCCTCCATCTCCAGCAACACCTGCGGCGAGAAATAAACCATGTCGCCGCCGGCTTCTCTGCCAGCGGCCACAGCCGGGTCAGCCAGGGAATCATTAAGTTGATTGCCTGGAAGATTGCTGCTGATTTTCAGCTCTTTGATGACCATGCCCAGCATGCCTGCCTCGCCGAGCAGCAGCGACACGATATCGGCAGGCTTCCCTGTTTCCAGGACTCCGAGCCGTCTGACGAATGCTTCGCCCTGGCCGTGCTTGCGCGGAGCCGGATCGATGACAACGCCGCCGCCAATGGTGGCCACCGGGCTGAGCGACCGCAGGATGAAACGGTCGCCGCGGGCAGGGACGATCATTTTCTTCAGCCGCGCCTGGGCAAAGCAGCTTTCCCCGGGGTGCAGCCGCCTGCGGTCGGCAAACATCAGCTTGGCGGTGGCCTCGGCCGTGCCGTGGTGGAAGCGCACCTGGGCGCCATACTTAAGCTGTGGTGAATTATCAAGCAGGGTGATGCGGGCGTCAACCATGTAAACAGGCTTAAGCCCTTCGCCCTTGACTATCATCTGCCCGCGGCTAAGCAGTTCCTTGCCGATGCCGGCAAGATTGATGGCGGCCCGCTGCCCGGCCTCAGCGCAGGAGACGGCCCGGTCGTGCACCTGAACTGAACGGGCGCGAGCGGGCATGCCGCCGGGAAGCACGCGCACGTTGTCATCAGTGCAGATTTCTCCAGACCACAAGGTGCCGGTCGCCACCGTGCCGATGCCCTTGAGCGTAAAGACGCGGTCGACAGGCAGCCTCGCGGCCGCTGATGCCTGATGCGCCTGCGCCGCCTGCGCCGTTGCGTCCTCAAGCGCTCCCAGCAAAAGCGGCAGGCCCTTCCCGGTCTTGGCGCTGACGGTGATGACGGGCGCGTTTGCGTAAGGCGTTTTAGTAAGAAAATCCTCGACGTCAGTCCGGACCAGCTCCAGCATATCTTCATCCACCAGGTCCGACTTGGTGATTGCCACAACTCCCTGGGGGATCCCCAGCAGCCTGATGATGGCCATATGCTCACGGGTCTGGGGCATGACGCCGTCATCGGCGGCAACCACCAGCAAAAAGATATCGATGCCGCTGGCACCGGCGACCATGTTCCGGACAAACTTTTCATGGCCGGGAACGTCAACCACGCTCATTGCCGTCCCGGAGGGAAGTTTAAGCTCGGCGTAACCCAGCTCGATGGAGATGCCGCGCTGCTTCTCCTCCAGCAGGCGGTCCGTATCGGTGCCCGTGAGAGCCTTGATTAGCGCCGTCTTGCCATGATCGATGTGGCCGGCGGTGCCTAAAACCAGATGGTGGATGGTGGATGGTGGATGGTGGGTTTTTTCCATTTCGGACTTTCAGGGCGGGCAGGAAGTTCTAGTTTTGCCCCAGCGCCTGCTCCAAAGCTCCGACAGTCTCTTTTATTTGCGCTGGCAGGATCGTGCGCACGTCCAACAGCAGCCTGCCGCCATGGATGCGGCCAATGACCGGGGGAGCAGTATCCCTCAGCCGGGATGCCAGCTCGTCAACCGGGATAGAAACAGGACTGATTGCGCAAACCCAGGAGTCCAGCTCCAGCAGCGGCAAAGCGCCGCCGCCCACCTTTGAAGCCGCCTGCTGCAATTGGACATCGGCCCCGGTGCCAAGTGACCTTTTCAAGCCTGCCGCAAGTTGGCTGGCCCTGGGTTTTAGCGACGCCGCAGTTTCTGACAGCATGCGCAGCGTTGGAATTCTCGCTGCCGCCTCATCCGGGTTTAAGTAAAGCGCCAGCGTCGCCTGCAGCGCCGCCAGCGTCATCTTGTCGACCCTCAGGGCCCGCGCCATTGGATGGGCCTTCATGCGCTCGACTGCTTCACTCTTCCCGATAACAATACCTGCCTGGGGGCCGCCGAGGAGTTTGTCGCCGCTAAAGGTGATGAGATCCGCTCCGGAGGCGAGGCTATCAGAAACCGATGGCTCGTCCGCCAGCGCCAGCAGGCTGGCCAAGGCGCCGCTGCCCAGATCGTCCATGACCATGAGGCCGTTTTTGCGCCCCAGCTCCACCAGTTCGCCGATGGCGACGCCGGCGGTGAAGCCAACCACCTTGTAGTTGCTGGTATGAACACGTAGCAGCACTGACGTCAACGGGTTGATATTTTTCTCGTAATCAGCAAGCCTGGTCTTGTTAGTCGTGCCAACTTCCACCAGCGTGGCGCTGCCGGCGGCCATGATGTCGGGGATGCGGAAAGACCCCCCGATCTCGATCAGCTCGCCGCGTGAAACAACCACCTCGCGGCCGGCGGCAAAGGTTGTCAGCGCCAGCAGCACGGCAGCGGCATTGTTGTTGACCACCAGTGCGCTTTCAGCGCCGGTGAGCGCGGTGATGATCCGGGTAATGTGGTCGTGGCGGGAGCCCCGCGTCCCCTTTACCAGGTTGTATTCCAGGTTGGAATATGAAGCGGCAACTTCAGCAACGGCTTTGATCGCCTCTGCCGCCATGATGGAGCGGCCCAGGTTTGTGTGTACCACTACACCTGTGGCATTGATCAACGGCTGTAATGTGGGCTTGTAAATGGCGGCCGTCTCTTCCCTGGCCAGGGCCGCCAGCCGCTCCGGCTCCAGGTCTGCCGCCGTCAGAGCGCCGCCGGCAAGAATCTGGCGGCGCAGCTTCTCCAGCACTTTCCGGGCCGAGTTGGCAACCAGGCGGTGGCCATAGCGCTCAATCTCGGCGGCCAGCGCCGGGTTTTCCAACAGCTCCTCTACGGATGGCAGCCGGCGCAGGGCGCCGGAGAGTTCACTATTTGGCATAAAAAACTCCGCTTCGGTTGTTTCTTCAATCTCAGCCTACTTTACCGGCAAGCGGTAAAACTGTAAAGTAGATTTGAGGCCGATTCCAACAGGTTCGCGGGGTCTTGCCCGCCGTATTGTAATTAAAGTAATATATACGTGAGAGGGCCACCCGAGTGGCGTCTCGGCGGGAACTGGTTCCCGCGGTGGTCCCGATATGAAAATACCTGCAATTACACAAACAATTGTGCTTCAGCACAGATGCCGGAGAGCAAGTTGAGATCCGCCGGCAGGGATGCTAGCTCCTCTAAGTCTGCCGAAACGACTCGGGTAGATCTCCACCTTCATTCCCGATTTTCAAAGGAATCAGACCTGTGGATCCTCCGCCAGGCAGGGGTCGGGGAAAGCAACACAGACCCCGAAACCGTTTACAAAACCTGCAAACAAAAAGGAATGTCCTACGTCACCCTGACGGACCACAATACAATCGAAGGCGGCCTGAGGCTGTCCGGATACGATGACTTCTTTTTAAGCGAAGAGGTGACAACCTATTTCCCGAATGAGGATGTCAAGCTGCATCTGTTGGCGCTTGGCATCAGCGAGGATCAGCACCGGGAGATCCAGTCGCTGAGGAAAAACCTTTATGAGCTTGTCGCTTATCTTAACCGGGAAGATATTCTCTATGTGCTTGCCCATCCGCTCACCAGGCTGGGAGGCGAGCTGACTACCGGTCATATCGAGAGGCTAATGTTGCTATTCCCCATCTGGGAGGTGCACAACGGCTCCACTCTCGAGTGTGAGAATTCAATGGCTCTGAAGCTGGCCCGGCAATGTTCTCCGGCCATGCTGCCGGAGCTGGCCGGGAAGCACAATCTGCAGCCGGTAACAAAGGGACGGATCAGTTTTACCGCTGGCTCTGATGACCACGGCGGCTTTGATATCGCCAGCTCCTGGACAGTTACAGCTGCTGTAGGGAATGCTGCCGCTTTTTTAGGTGAGGTTAAAGCGGGCCGCACGGGCGCCCAAGGGAAGCACGGCAGCACGCTCAAGCTTGCCCACACCATGCTGGGGCTGCTGGCAGGCAGCGTGGATGGCGCAGGCGCGAAAGAAAAAGGCGACCACCGCAGCTTCTCTGGCCCTTGGAGTTTTTTAAAAGCAAACAGCGCCGGCCCGGAGACGGACAAGTGGCTTGGCTTG
Organism: Actinomycetes bacterium; assembly: GCA_021790115.1. Taxonomy (GTDB): domain Bacteria; phylum Actinomycetota; class Thermoleophilia; order BMS3ABIN01; family BMS3ABIN01; genus JACWAD01. Next base: position 5,413 of record JAJYIM010000045.1, read on the forward strand.
ATATCAATGGCGACCGGTTCTGGCGGCACCGCCGGCTTATTTAAGACAGTTCTGACCGACGGGGATTTGAGGCGGGCGCTGATGCCTCTGCTGGGGGCGTCTGCCAAGCCGGGAAAATGCGGGGGGGAGCGGTTTCATCAGCAGCTATCCTCGCTGGTCAGTGCAACCTGGGCGGCGGGAATGCGCTCGGCGCTGGCCAACCTGACAGAAATATCGTTTTTCAATATTGTTGACAATTTTGACAAGATCGGCCGCCTGGTGGCGCTCCAGGCACTGCTGATGCCGCACGCCCTGTCTGCAAACTACCATAGCCGCCAGCGGCATTTTCTTCGCAGACTAGGCAAGGAAATGTTTCCGGATGAGCCGGCGCCCGGTGAAACGGGGCCGCCGCGCGTGGGCTTTTTTACAGACACATTTGATGAAGTAAACGGGGTAACGAGCATCATCCGCCGGCTGGCGGAAGACTGCGAGGGAAAGGGCTGGCCGCTGGATATTATTTGCGCCGGCATAAAGCAGGAATCTGGCGGGATAATCAAGTTTCCCGCTGTGGCTTCGGTGAGCCTGCCGGAGTATGGCTCCCTTAGTTTAAGTATCCCGCCGGTGCTTGATGTGGTGCGGCACTGCGAAGAGCGGCAGTATAGCGTTATTCATGCCGCCACTCCGGGACCGATGGGCCTTGCCGCCTTCCTGGCATCGCGGATCCTGCAGTTGCCACTGGTAACCAGCTATCACACTGATGTGCCGCGCTGCATCGGCCGCATCACAGATGACAAGCTTAATGAGGAAATTGCATGGACGTACACACGCTGGTTTTACCAGCGCAGCGACCTGACGTTTGTGCCGTCCGCCTATACCAGCCGTGATCTGCACAGCCATGGCCTGGATCACCACAAGATGGCTGTTCTTTACCAGGGAGTTGATTCAGACAGGTTTGCGCCCGGGTTTCGCTCGCGCAAGTGGCGGCAGCGTCTCGGAGGGGATGACAAGCAAATCCTTTTGTTTGTGGGCAGGCTTTCACAGGAGAAGGACCTGCTCTTCCTGGCTGAATGTTACCTGGACTTGGCGGTGAAACGCGATGATATTCACCTGGCAGTGGTTGGCGACGGCCCCCTGCGTACAAAACTGGAAGGGGTGCTTGGCGGGAATGCCACCTTCACCGGTTGGCTGAAGGGGGAAGACCTGGCTGCCGCCTATGCCTCGGCGGATTTGTTTGTATTCCCAAGCAGTGTCGACACTTCCGGCCAGGTCATCCTGGAAGCGCAGGCATCCGGGCTCCCTGTAGTTCTTTGTTCGGAGGGCGGCGCCTGCGAGAACATCAAGCCGGGTATAAGCGGGCTGACCGCGCCAGCGCGGAACTTGTCGGGATTTACCAGACAGATCGAGATGCTTTTGGGCGACCACGGCTTGAGGTCCGCAATGGCTGCAGAGGCCAGAAAGTCGGCCAGGGACCGCTCATGGGAGAAGGTTTTTGGCGATCTTTTTGACACTTACGCGGAGCTTGTTGACTGGTGGCAGCCGCTGTCGGCAATCCGGCAGAGCGGTGACGGACGCTTTGGCGGGGAAGCGTCAGCGCTTGATTTCCTCCTGGGAGCGGGCGGTCATGCCCGTTCCGCCTGAGTCCTTCGCTCCATCTCTCTTTCTGTTTGCGCATCACGATGACGAGCTTTTCATTGCTGCAACCTTAAAGGCCATGGTCCTAAGCGGGCCGGTGACGACTGTCTGGCTCACACGCGGTGGCCTCCACGGCCGGCTCCGGCAGGCCGAGTCGCAGCGGGCAATGGAAGCTTTAGGGGTGCCGCGCCACTCTTTGCTTGAAATGGGATTGCCGGACAGCCATTTGCTTGAATATCTGGGAGACGTCATCAGGCGGCTGACCAGATTGATGGAGGACCGCCGGCCCGCCGCCGTCTTTGTGCCTGCTTTTGAAGGGGGGCATCTTGATCATGACAGCCTGCAACTGGCGGCAGCGGCTGCGATTCGGCGGCTACCCGGGGGCGTGCGCCGCCGGCCGCTCTTGTTTGAGTTTCCGCTTTACCACAGGTCCGGCCACCGGCTTGCCGTCGGTGATTTTTTGCCCGGCGCCGCCAGGACGCTTAAGACCCCGTTAAGACTGAGAGACCGGCTGCTGAAGCAAAAACTGGCCCGGATTTACAACAGCCAGAGGTTGATTCTCTATCCCTTGCTGACCTTAAAAGGGGGCCCAATGATGCTGCACCTGCGCGGGGAGCCATACCGGCGGGTGCCACCGGGACGCGATTATGCGTTGCCTCCCCACCCCGGCCGGCTTGCTTATGAGTTCTACACGCGGAGCAAATTTGGCGATTTTGCCCGCGCGGCACAATCCTTTGTTTAACTTGAAACTAATTTACAGCTCTTCGCCCGCCAAAATCTGAAGCATCGTCTCTACGCCGCTAACCCTTTCTACCAGTAAATCGGCGTAGCGGGGCAGGCCCGGCGGCATCTCTTCCGAGATAACGCCGACGCTCACGGCAATGACGCCTTTGCGCCGCTTCCGCTTGCGCAGCTCCTTGAAGGCGTCGATATCCGTGGTGTCGTCGCCGGCGTATAACATCATTTTTACTCCCAGGCGGTCGGCCAGCTGGCCTACCGCCACTCCTTTGTCAATGTTGACCGGCGGTCTTACCTCAACCACCTTGCGGCCTTCATGGACCTGAAGTCCCAGCGTCTCGATCTTGGCAAAAAATTTATCCTTGATAAGCGCCAGTGCTTCTCCCTGGTCGGAAGCACTGCGGAAGTGGAAAGACAGCGTCACGTTTTTATCTTCCAGCCAGATGCCCGAGTCTATCATCTCGGGTAGCCCCCGTGCATATTCCACCAGCTCCCGCACCTTGGCGACGTATGGCTGTGCGGACTGGCACAGGACCACGGCGCGCCCGGGAAGCATTGTCTCAAAGCCGTGGTTGCCTATATACGCCAGGTCCGAGTTGCCGGCAATCCGCTTGGCTTCGGTTGCCGGGCGGCCGCTGACAACCGTTACGGCCAGGTAATTATGCTGAAGCTTTCGCACCAGCCGGGCGACGGCGGGCGGCACGGCCACATCCGCCGGCCTGGGAACAATCGGCGCCAGCGTGCCGTCCAGGTCAAGGAAGATAGCCGCCCGGCTGGCCTCGCTGACAAGCGGTCCTAGCAGTTCCTGCATCTTGTCAAGGGGGCTTGCCGCCGGTTTACTGTTTTTCAAGGATTTGCGCGCCATTATCCAGAAATACTTTTTACTGCGCCCCGGTAAAGGAGCTTTTGTCTTGCAATTACAGGCGCTATGCTATCATAAGCGGTGCTGGCGAGCAGCAACCAGGCTGGTTTCCTTCACCGGCGTAGTGGCAATAGGTATTTGCAAACAGGCAGAAATGCCGGACTTCAAGGCACAGGATTGATAAATCACTTACTGCGCGGCAAACAAAGGCCGGTTTTTCAGCAGGCGGCCTTCCTCCTCCTGGCGCTTGTCACCGCATTAATAATATCCGGTCAAAGCGGATACCTCACCCGCGCCCAGGCCGCTGAAGCCGGGCTTACTGTTTCCACGGACAAGTTTCTTTACCATGTTGGCGACACAGCAACTTTTAATATTGCCCTGAACGCGGGCAGCCGGCAGCTTTCCGGCGACCTGGTGCTTAAGGTCTATCCGGCTGCATCGCCCGCCTCCGCGAATGCCACTACCGGCGAGCCGTTGACGACTTTGAAAATAAAGAGGAATTACAGCCTTTCAGGCCAGGATAGCGTGAATTTCAGCGCCGCCTTGAGCAAGCTGGGAGTAAAACCGGGCGGATACCCCGTGCGCGTCAGCCTGGAGGCAAACGGCCGGGAGCAGCTGGGCGCGACTTGCTGGCTGGCGGTCGCACCCGGTAGCGGCGGTCAACCGCTGGACCTGGTTTTGATCTGGACGGTAAGCGCGCCGCCGGGACAAAATCCCTCCGGCGAGTTTGAAGATTCTTCGCTTCTGGACCGTTGCCGGACAACCCCCCGCTCGCCGGACACGCTGCTGCAGCACCAGGACGTTCAAAAAAAGTACCCGCAGGTCAAGACTACTTATGCCATCGAGCCGGAGTTGCTCGATGAGCTGGCCGCGATGGCGGGCGGATTTAATGCGCGCACGGCCGGCGGCGTCAAGCCGTATCCGGCGAATTCTGCCGAGGCCACCGCGGCGGCAGGTTGCCTCGCCAGCCTCCGGCAAGTGGCTTCCGGCGGCAGCGAGATGCTGGCCGCCCCCTATACATACACAAACCTTACCCTGCTGGCCAAGAATGGCTGGGACGATGGCAGCGGCCAGTTCCGGGTTGGCGACAATGCTTTGACCAGCCGGCTGCAGCTGACGCAGGTTCCAAAGGGGGCCTATGCCCCCGGCCTGGACGTGACCACCGATTCCCTCCGTTACCTTGCCGCCACCGGCCACGAGTACACGGTGCTGCCGGGCTCGTTCCGGGCGGCAGTCGAGAGTTCGCCGGGGCTCGCGGGCGCTGCTTCCTACCGCGTCCGCGATATTGGCGGCGAGCGGATTACAGCCCTGTTTGCCTCCGATGACGCTTCCGCCGCCCTGCTGGGCGGCAAGACTGATGTAGCCGCCTTTTTTGCATCCCTGGCAAATGTATACAACAACGGCGGGCCGCTCGTGATCGCAGCCTCAACAGTTCCCAACCCTGCCATTTCGGAGCAGCAGCGCGATCAGGTTTACGACATTATCAGTCACGAGCCCTGGTTAAATACGATGACGCTGGCCGATGCGGTTAAAAAGTACCCCCCCAGCACCGAGCCCGCAACGCTGCTAAAGTACATCGATCCTGTTTCCGGTTATGTCAGCCAAACCTATTACAAGAAGCTGGAAGCGGCCCACGAATCATTCGAGGATTACCGGGCGGCAGTGGATCCGGACGAAGCTGCCATGATCGAGCTGACGCGGAAAATGTTTATCGCTGAAAATGATTACTGGGCCGGCCAGGGAGCACAGCCCCAGGACACTAATCGCGGCTTTCCTTATCTTGATAACATTGTCAGCACGGTTCAAACTGAATTTGGCAGGCTTTCGATCGGGATAACGCTTCCCTGGCTGCAGGGATCGGCGGGCGGGGAAGCGCAGATTGCTGTGCACAATGGCAACCACTATCCAATTAGCGCCGATATAGTTGTTGAGGGAAATAATATCAAGTTCCCCCAGGGCGCTGACCGGCGGCTGACTCTGCCGCCCGGTGAAACGGACCTGGAGGTCCCTTACCATGGATCCGGCTGGTCCCGGATTAAGGCATCGATCCAGTCACGCGGCCATGTGCTGGCTGACGACAGCGCTACAATCCACCCGGTTTCAGGCCGCGTCTGGATTATGATTGCCGTGGCGGCCGCCGGCCTCCTGGCGGGAGGCCTGTACTACTTTCTGGCAGTGAGACGGCGCCGCAGCTGAGTTTATGGCAAAAATGAATGAAACACTTAAAAAAATTATCCGTGGTCAGGAAGGCGCGTGCCTGATCAAGCTTATTATTCTGGCTCTCGTAGTGGCCGTCATCGCCTTGTTCGTGCTTGACGGAATCTCAGTCCTGAATGCTTATAACAAAGCGGGTAATGTCTCGACGGGGGCCGCCCGGGCGGCTGAATCCGAATGGAAACTAAACCAGAGCGACTCCCAGGCCCGGGACGCCGCCGCCGGTTATTGCCAGCAGAATGGGCTGGCCTTTGAGGATTTCCAGGTGCTTGACAAGCCACTTCATGGCTACCAGGTCAGTTGCCCGGCAGACGCCCAGACGCGCATTTTTCAGCGGCTGCCCTGGTTTAAAAACCTTATCCACCAGGACAATCAAGGCAGCGCATTCGATTCCTAAGGGCCCGCACAGAGAAATCTGGCGGCCTTTGCCCCGGCCTCGCCACGGATAGCCTATTAAGATAAACTTTAAAGCTCAAAGCAGGCGTAACTTTCTAAACGGCTGGAGGTTTTCATGGCAGTTAAAACGATTCTTGCGGAAGAGTTGCTTCCCACCCGGTGGTATAACATTGCGCCGGATATGCCGCCCGGCAGCCTGAAGCCGCCGCTGGATTCGGCCAGCGGCGAGCCGGTCGGGCCGGAAGCGCTGGCGCCGCTGTTCCCCATGTCCTTGATTGCGCAGGAGGTTAGCAGCGACCGGTTTGTTGAGATTCCGGAAGAGATTCGGGAAATCTACAAGCTGTGGCGGCCGACGCCACTGATCCGGGCCATGCGGCTGGAGAAAGTTCTTGATACGCCGGCGAAAATTTATTTCAAGTACGAGGGCGTCAGCCCGGCGGGCTCCCACAAGCCCAATACCTCCGTGCCGCAAGCCTATTACAACAAAGAGGCGGGCATCAAGCGAATTGCCACCGAGACCGGCGCCGGCCAGTGGGGCAGCGCCATGGCCCTGGCGGCGCAGATGTTCGGCATGGCGTGCACCGTTTACATGGTCAAGATCAGCTTCGAGCAAAAGCCTTACCGGCGCAGCATGATGGAGGTTTGGGGGGGCGGAGGTGCTGGCCAGCCCCACCGGCCGCACCAATTCCGGCCGCGCCGTGCTGGAGCGGGACCCGGAGTCGCTGGGCAGCCTCGGCATCGCCATTAGCGAGGCCAGCGAGGACGCAGCCACCCACGATGACACCAACTATTCCCTCGGCAGCGTGCTTAACCACGTGCTGATGCACCAGACTGTGGTCGGTGAAGAGTGCCGGCTGCAGATGGAGATGGCGGGCGACTATCCGGACATCGTCATTGGCTGCATCGGCGGCGGCAGCAATTACGCCGGCCTGGCCTTTCCCTTCATGCGGGACCGGCTGGCGGGCAAAAAGCAGGTGGAATTTCTGGCCGCGGAGCCCAGCGCCTGCCCGACCGTTACCAAGGGAAAGCTCACATACGATTTCGGCGACGCGCTGGGGTCGACGCCGCTTTTCATGATGCACACCCTGGGGCATGACTTTACCCCGCCCGGCATTCACGCGGGCGGCCTCAGGTATCATGCCATGGCGCCGCTGATCAGCGCCCTGGTTGACACAGGCAACATGAGCGCGGTTGCATATGGGCAGACCGAGATTTTCGAGGCCGCCCTCACCTTTGCCCGTGCCGAAGCGATCATTCCGGCCCCGGAGTCCAGCCACGCCATCAAGGCAACTATCGACCAGGCAATTAAAGCGCGCGACGCCGGCGAGGAAAAGGTCATCCTCTTTAATTTAAGCGGCCACGGCCATTTTGACATGAGCGCCTACGACCAGTATTTAAGCGGCAAGTTAATGGATTACGCTTATCCTGAGGAAAAAATCAGGGAGTCGATGGCGAAGATACCACAGGGGAGATGGTAGGCACAGGCTTTCTTTGCAGACACAGAGCCCTGATGGTCGGTAGGCACAGGCTTTTAGCCTGTGGAAACGCCCGGCCGGTGGAGGCACGTGCCATCGTTTTCACGCCACCCACGTCCAGAGCACAAATTTTGCTGTCAGCAATCCCAGGAAAGCCAGGGAGAAGACCATCACCACTTTGTCAAACCAGGGATGCTCTTCTCCCCAGAGGGCCGTCAGAATGAAGAGCGGGAAAGCGGTCAGGACAAAGCGCGGCATCGAGAACAGCGGCACGTAGGTGGATGGCAGGGACAGCGGCAGCAGTACGGCCATCAGCGAGTAAATGGAGTAGGAGAGCGGCAGGCGGCGGAAGGCAGCCACCGCCAGCCCCAGGAAGGGCAGCGTAAACAGCAGGTTCATGACGTTGTAGGTTGACCAAAGCCGTGGGTCTAAGTCAACAGGCGTATACATTACATCCTTTGTTGACAAGATAGTAGCCATGCCGTTATATGCTGCCTTGATGCCCTGCCAGAGCCCTCCCAGGGGGCCAAAAGGAAGGCTAAGCTGCCGCAGCCAGGTTCCCTGGGCTTTGGAGAACAGCAGCGGGTCGCCAAAATGCACCCCCAGGTAAAGCATCCAGACAAGAAGCCCCAGGGCCGGCAACAGCAAAAGCAAAAAGTCCCAGTTTAAGCGGCGCCAG
>JAJYIM010000007.1 GCA_021790115.1 Actinomycetes bacterium
CTCACCCGTTCGCCGCTTTACTCACGCCCGAAGGCGCTTTCTCGCTCGACTTGCATGTGTTAAGCACGCCGCCAGCGTTCGTCCTGAGCCAGGATCAAACTCTCCATGAAAGAGTTGCTTCACGGGAAGGCATCCCAGGGACCTGACCCAATTTCCGCAGGAAACTGGGTCAGGTCCCGGATGTCAAGCCCGGGAATAACGTTTTGAGCTTGATCTTTGCCAGCCTCCCAAAGGAAACTGGCCAAAGAAATTGACTGGCTTACAGAGTATACCGTCTTCCTGATGATTAACCATCAGACGGTATTTCGCTGTCTCATACTGTTTAGTTTTCAAAGACCGGTGCGCCTGCAAAGCGCGGGGATAGACTAACAGCAAGCAAATGCTCCGTCAACCCGGGTTTTCCCGCCTGGCAGGCCTTCTAAACTTGCGTTCAGACCGCCATCGCCACCGACAGGAATACTTTGCTGCAATAAAAAATGTCACCGGAAAACACGCGGTGACATGCAAGAGCTCTCATTTTCTGAGTTATCGCTCTAGCGATGCCTCCCGGCTATAGAAGAAGTAATATAAAGTGACAAGCAGCAATCCTTCTTCGCTTCCCGAATTAGTAGTATAGACCGGCGCATCGGCAGAGTCAAGGCAATTTCAGAAGCAATCAAGGGTTCATTTTTGGCTTGTTTATGCGGGTTTTTCAGAAGTCTGGCCAAGTGCCCTTCCTTTTGGCCGACAAACCATCACCATAAGAACCCGGCTCGGCAGGTTATTCGTTGCGTCCGGCAGCAAAGACTTCAGACGGCGGCGGCTTTTTTGTGCTACTTGCCTTCCAGAATATCATCAACCCAGGTAAGGGCGGCCGAGACGGTCGGGAAACCAATTGTGCTCGTGAGCAGAATAACAGCATGATTAACCTCCTCTGGCGTGGCGCCGGACTGAAGCGCCCGGCGGGCATGGCTATGAACTGCGCCCTCAGAGCGGATTGCCACAGCGGCCGCCATCCTGATCAAATGGCTGCTTTTTTCATCGATGGGTCCCTGGTGGGTGACGACATCTCCCAGGTTATCGAGCGCACCCATTAGCTCCTTATATTTATTGCGCACATTGACGTACTGATCGGGCAGATCCATTTTTGACATGATGTCATCTCCTCCTAAAAGCGGCTATTGGATCTTTGATGCTGGGTTTTGGAAGCAACAAAGCGAAAAGCAAACCCTGTATCCAGATTTAATAACATGTACCCAGTTTTTAGGCTCCCACACTTATATTGTTCTCGGCCAGCGACTTTGCCACCAGCCTGCGGATCTCACGCGCCACTACCGCATCTTTAAAAGGCTTTGTACGCGCCACCACGCGGATGCTCACCGTCTTGCCCTTCAACGATTCAACGCCGAGAACATCCGGGCCATCGAGAATATATACGCCGACCGGAGACCCGCTTTGAGCCGCCCGCCGTGCTGCCTCGCCGATCAAGTTAATCACATTATCAATATCTTCCTGAATATCAAAATCGAAATCAAGGTTAACCTTCGACCATCCCTTGGTTAGATTTGAGACAACGCGCATTTCACCGTTTGGAACCAAGTGCAAGGCGCCCTCATCATCTCTTACCAGGGTAGTCCTTAACTTGATTGACTCGACCTTTCCCTTGACGCCGCCAATCTCAACTACGTCGCCAATGTTAAACTGCCCCTCCAGCAAGACAAAAAAACCGCCAATCATGTCCTTGACCAGTGTCTGAGCGCCCAGACCGATGGCAAGGCCGGCGATGCCGGCTCCCGCCAGGAGCGGACCAACATCGTAGCCCAGCTCGTGCAAAACCATTAGCGAGACGACCACAACAATTACGGAAATTAGCAGGCCGCGGATGATGCCGGCCAGGGTGCGGGCCCGCATCTCCTGCTCGCGGGTAACCAGGTCGCCCTCCCCCACCTTGCGCGCCACATTAAGCAGCCGCCGGAACGCGGCGCGGATTACGTAATAAAACACAACAGCCGCCAAGACGATGGCGAAAATCCGCACGCCGCTGCTGGTGCTCCAGTCATATAACCTATCGGGAAAATTGGTGTTCATGGTCCAGATGTCGATGGGAAGGTTTGTGACAGCAAATCTGCGTTAGCCACTCAGCCGGTAAATTATTGTATCCTCACCCGTGCCGGCGCCGTAACGGTATATCATCCTTAGCCCGGGGCCGGCAAGGGCCGGATCCATCAGGTTTTCGAGCTCCGGCCGCTGCTGATCAATAATAGGCCGCGAAACTATCAGATAATCAACACCCTGGCGGTGGCCGTAATCCAGCACTTGTTGGGTTGACGCATAAGGCAAAAGCACCAGGGTGCCGTCGGCATAATAAGCTGTCGACGACTCGCGGCTCATGATGCGGCCTCCCTGGCCGCCATGCGCCTTGAGCCACTTGCCGGCCAGTTTGTACTCAACCGGATAATCAGTCCTGGCCACCGACCAAAGGGCGAGGGCCGCCACTGGAATCAGCACCAGCGCCGCAACCCCGGCCCGCACTGCCAGTTTTCCGCGTGGATTATCGTGCTTCCATCCTAATAATTCACCTACGGTGCCGATGCCCCAGGCTTCAAGGCTAAGCCAGCCTTTCGCCGCCCAAAGCATGAATATGGCCATGTATGGCATCATGAAGCGCACGTCCGGCCATTTGAGCGGCAATGTCGCCAGCGGCAACAGCATCAGCGCGAAATAACCGTATTTTAAAGCTTCCCTGCGGCTCCAAACTGTCTTGAAAATGCCGAGCCCAATTAACATCAGCAGCCATGCCGGAAACAGCGTTGCCACATTGCGAATGTAATAAAAGTTAATCTGCCTCAGCATTGCTGATAAAACGCCAAGAGGATTCTTGACCAGCATGACCGCCAAGCCGTCGCCCTGCTGCAGCTTGGGCAGAACCAGATTCCCCGAGCTGTCCAGTCTCATCATCTGCTGCTCCCACTGAAGGCTTCCCGGCCTCAGATTATGGACGGCGGCGTAAAGCTCGTCGACCGGGCGGTCCTGCACGGTAAAGCTGCCAATTGCCAGAGACATAAAGATGATGTTGGGTATGGCAAATAAAAGAAACATGAGGACGAAATGAGAAGCCGCCTTGTTGGCATAACTGGCCACCTCCTGCCGGAAGCCGATGATAACCAGCAGGCCGAACAGCACGACAAGGTAATAAAGGGCGGTCGGATCGTCAAGATAGGCGATGCCGAGGCAGGTTCCAGCCAACATGCCGCACATGCACCGCTTCGTGAACTGCATTCTGTAACCGAAGAACATGGCGCACATCAGCCAGAAAGCAAACAGGTTCTGACCATCGATAGTGCTGCTTTTGTCAACCATTACCGGCAGGACGGCAACGAGCGCTGCCGCGGCAACGCCAACCCGCTGGTTCCACATTACCTTGCCAAACATGAATGTTGGCAGAACGAGCAACGAGCCGAACAGAACCGATACTACATAACCTGCGGTTACGTAGTTGCGAATAACTACCGCAAAAGAAGCTGTAACAACAGGATAGAGGACAGAAAGATGAACCGCGGAGGTGTGAGTGATATCCCAAGGAGCATGGCCGTGGAGCAGGTTTTCAGCCATGCGCGCGTACGATGCTTCATCAAGCTGGACCATCTGCCGGGTCAGCACCGCGATGGTCCTCAGCACAGCCGCCAGCAAGAAGACGCCAAGCAGCCAAAAAATGATCGGGCTTTCCTTTTTCTTGCCAGCCGCGGTATTTAATCCGGACGACTCTGCAGCCATCTCCGGCTCCCCTCAGGTTCCTTGCCGTTTCCAGAAGCCCGCAAATAATCAGCCGCTTGCTAAAAAGGCTAAACCAAATTATGATGATACTATGCTAACGTAGTAAACGTCAGGAAGAAAAGGAAGGTGCCCCCTTGGATACTATGGCAACCATCGAAGCCTTTACCGTAATTGGCTTCGGCCTGGGAATTACAGCCTTTATCATCGGCGAGCTGATTGTGACCTGGCGCCGCGAGCTGCAGCGCAACCGTTGCGAAATCCGCCCCACTAGCCGCCACTAAGCATTTCATTGCAAATAAGCAGCCGGCTCAATGAAGCTGATCTCGTTGCTGCTTGACATGATGTGAGCATTGACAAATATTTTCATCTTGCCCACACATGTTAGGCGCCAAGCCTTAACCGTGTTACCACCCCTTATTGATCCAGACGTTGTGCTGCCTGCCGGCCCCCACAATTCATATGGCCCAGGTGCGCCTTCCTGCCTCCTGCCTTACTCAAATCCCAAATATGCAAGGAAGGCCAGGAAAACGGCGAACAGCACACCCAATGCCACAATTGTGTGCAAGATCAGCCGGCCATACCTAAATCGCGTGTACTGCCTGTAAAAAAACGGAAAAATGATCAATATCGGCGGGAAGATCAAAAAGGACCAGGCAATGCCCACATTCTTGGGCACATATTTAAGAATCTGATAAACACTCAGGAAGTACCACTCCGGCTTGATGCCAGCCGGAGTCTTGAGCGGGTCGGCAGGCAGGCCCACCGGCACCGGCATCAGCGTCGCCAGGAAAATAAGCACCCCCATGATCAACGTAATCACGGCCAGTTCCTTGACGAAATGATCCGGGAGAAAAGGAACTCCGCCTTCGCCGTGGTCGCCGTTTCTATCATTATCAGGGCTCATTACTCTCCTTAAAAATATAAACCTAGAGCGGGTCTGCAATTCCCTGCTTGCGAATCATGTAAAAATGCGCCGCCAGGAAAGCCGACAGCACCACGGGCAGGATAACAACGTGAATGGCGTAAAACCTGGTCAGGGTCGCGTCACTGATCTTCGCGCCCCCCAGCAAAAAATTCTGGATGTACTGGCCCACAAACGGCATTGCCCCCGCTATTTCGCTGCCAACTTTAGTGGCCCAATACGACAGCTGGTTCATGGGCAGCAGGTAGCCGGAAAAACCAAAGGTGACCGTCATGAAAAACAACAGCACACCGGTAACCCAGTTAAGTTCCCGCGGCGGCCGGTAAGCACCGTGGAAAAAGACGCGCAGCATATGAACAATGACCATGATGATCATGATGTTGGCCGTCCAGGCATGCAGGCTCCTTAAGATGACTCCAAAAGGCAGGTCATCGGAAATATGCAGCACGCTGGTGTAGGCGGAGGCGGTCGTGGGCTGGTAATAAAACGCTAGCAGAATGCCGGTTGCCACCTGCACCATGAAGCACAGGAATGTAATGCCGCCAAAACAGTAAAGCCAGTTGACGTGATCAGGGACCCGGTGCTCAGCAAACTCCCGGGCAATGCGCCTGACATCTAACCGCTCATCCAGAAAATCAACAACTCCCAGCCTCATGAAGCAATTCCCTCCACATAAATAGCATTACCTTGAATTGAAGTTTTATATTTCGTCAACGGCTTCGGCGGGGGCCCGGAAATGTTTTTGCCGGTTTCATCGAATTTGCCGCCGTGGCAGGGGCAATGGAAAATATGGTTGTTTGCTTCCCACTTGACAATACATCCTAAATGTGTGCAAACAAGTGAATAAGCGGCAAAACTCTTGTCCTTCAGTTGGATCAGCTCGGAAGGCACATCCTGATAATCAAAGCGGATGCCGGTGCTAGTGACGTCACTTAGGTTAGCCACTTTAACCTTGGGGTATTCCTCCGGTTTAATCACCGGGTAGGCATACCTGACCAGGGGCGCCATAAAAGCGCCCAGGCCAATTGCCGTCGCCAGCCCAAAGAGGAAACTTAAGAACCGGCGCCGGGTAACCTCCATTCCGCTGGGTTTTTCTTCCTCCGTCATAACTGTTTTGTCTGCCTCGTTCATTTTTTCCCCGGCAGCCTCCTGCGTCTCGGCTTCAGCACACCCTGGTGGAAGAGGAAGGTCAACAGGCTGGCGCTGGCGATCAGGTAAGCAATCCAGAGCGTTACCGGACCAATGCCGCGGCTGCCTGATGTTGTGTTCAGCACTTCCGCCATCACGACATAAATAGCATAAAGATCAGTAATGATGACAGCGGCCGCCAGGACGGCCGCAATCCAGCCTTCAAAAATGAATTTTTGCACTTTGGGATACGGCACCAGCGTCACCAGGAAGACGCCAATCACCAGGCCGAACATGCCCAGGGGCGCGGCGCTGGCCCTCTGCGTCTCCGTGGTTGCCGAAAAAGTCGGCTCTGTCGGGAAGTGACAGCTTTTGCATACTTTTGCCACAGTGGAATCCTGATGACAGGCAAGACAGGTTTGCGGCTCAATCTTGTCATACATGACGCCGTTGATCACGCCGGGGCCGTGAGCCAGCCGCCAGTGGTTGTTGCGCCAGATTGCCGTGTCGATCTTGGGAACTCCCGGGTGCTGCCGGCCGGACAGCTTTATGGGGCCAAACAGGATGGGGGCCGTGTCGCCGGTGTGACAGCTGGCGCAAAATTCCGGCTTGGCCTCTGCCTGCGGCTGGTCGCTGATGAGATTCCCGTGCACAACACCCGAGTGGCAGTCGGCGCACTGGATCTGCGCCACGTTGACATGGAAGTCGTGCGGGAACATGATCGTCCTGGTGGCTGGATTCGGGTCATACTGGTCGGTGACGGCAATTTTTGGATAGCTGGGCGCGTTCGCGTTAACAACGTCCTGCGCATCTGGATACTGCGTGTTTTTTTCATTTCCGTGGCACTGCAGGCAAGCCGAACTGGTAAGCAAAGTGGTCGACGCCGGCGGACGGTTGTAAGTCCTGAAAGCATATTCGGTGAGTTTGATCAGGGAATAAACCTTGCCCCGGAAGTAACCAAGAACGCCGGGGTCAAAATGGCAGTCGATGCATGTGACGCCGCGCTTTCCCATGTAGGAAGTCTTCCAGGTATCCACATAGGGCTTAATAATGTGGCAGCTTTCGCAGAACTGCGGAGAATTGGTTTTGTGTACGCCCCAGATGGTCAAACCGACAAGTCCCACGAACAGGACCAGCACCAATGAGGCTAAGATTGATCTACCCTTCATTCATCTTCCTTGACAGAGGTAATTATATTACATCGGTGAAAAAAGGCACAAGCGCCGGACGAAATTCTACACTCCGGGACAATATGGTGTCAAACCGATGCCAAACCTGAATGCAATAGCGGCATTTACAGGTATTTTTTTAATTGAATCCTGCCGGCGCCGGTGACGGACTTTTTTTTAAATGACTTTTCAGATGAAAAAACTTAATAAACAAAATGGTAGGGCCAGCCGAATGGCTGCTTCTCAAGCCTTTTGAGATAGATTCTAAAGGACCGACGTGGAGTTCCGATGCATGATATAAATTTGCGCAAACTGAATATCCGGCTTGCAATCGAAGCGGCAGGGCCGCTATGATTGCCACGAGTAGCAGAACTGTTTCACTAGGTGACTAGGTGTTATATATGGACATCAATGGTATAATAAAAGTAAGATTAATTTGCACCCCGGGAGGTGACAGCGGTGCCGGTTGAGGCTATCATTTTTCTGTTCTTTATCCTGGTTCTGGCGCCAGTGGTTGCAGTGCTTGCATACTGCGGCATCAGAGGAACTTGCGGGCAGGAAGATGAAGATACGAAGGGTTAACTAGAAAGGCCTTGCTGACTTTTACATGCGGCCTTTCTTGTCCGTTGGCATCATAGCAGCTTGCATCGCAATCGTTATGTTGCCGGGGAATGGTTGCGGCGGCATTGTTGGCGCCCAGCTTCCCACCACTTCCACGCAGCAACAGCCTCACATCATATTACATGGCCGCCAGGACGTGCTTCTTACAGTTGAAGTCGCCTCCACTGCAAAGCAAAGAGAAAATGGCCTCATGGACAGAACTTCGCTGAGCCCGGATGATGGGATGATCTTCATTTGGGGTCATGATGTCCGCGAAGGCTTCTGGATGAAAGATACGCTCATCCCTTTATCAGTGGCTTTCGTTGCTGCCGACGGCATGATTGTTAACATCCAGGACATGGCCCCGCTGACACTCGATGACCACCGGCCGCCAGTGCCGTACCGTTATGCAGTTGAAGCTAACCAGGGCTTTTTTCCCCGCCATAGCATACAAGCAGGCAATAAAGTCAGCCTGGCCGGCATTCAGCAAGACTATAATTAATGAAAAAAGTCAATGACGGCAACGGTGGCCTGCTGGCAGATGACCGCGCAATAATAATAATTATTGTATCTGGGCGGGCTCAATCTGGTCCCTGAGGCGGCCCTTCAGCCGCAAAATCGCTTTGGTATGAAGCTGGGAAACCCGGGACTCAGTAACGCCAAGAACGTCGCCAATCTCCCGCAGCGTCAGGCCCTCGTAATAATAAAGGGCAACAACAATCTTTTCGCGCTCCGGCAGCTTGGCGATAGCCGCCGCCAGCCGCTCCTTAATCTCGTTAACATCGACAACGGCAGCAGGATCCTTGCTCTGGCGGTCCTCAATGGTGTCTATTAAGGCTACCGATTCAGTGCCGGTGCTGGAGATCGTCCACAATTCCTCCAGGGCCACCATTGAGCTGGAGCTGATTTTTGTCAGAGCCTCCTGAAACTCCTCATCCGTAATTCCCAGATCCTTGGCCAACTCTTCGTCGCTCGGCGCCCGGTGCAGCTTGTTCTCCAGCTTGGCGCTGCTGCGCTCAATCTGCCGGGCCATGCTGCGAACCGAGCGCGGCACCCAGTCCAGCGACCTCAGCTCGTCCAGGATAGACCCTTTGATGCGCGTGATGGCGTAAGTTTCAAACTTGATATTGCGCGAAAGATCGAAACGCTCGATGGCGCCAATCAGCCCCAGCAGGCCGTAGCTGATCAAGTCTGACTCATCCACATGGGATGGAAAGTTGGTTCCCAGCCGGCCGGCGACATACTTCACCAGGGGAGAATAATTGAGGATGAGGCGGTCCCGCGCCTGCGGGTCAGCCTCTTCCTTGTAACGGCGCCAGAGCTCGTTTATTTCCTTGTCTTCTTCCGGCAACCCCTGTACCTCACAATTCTAGCGGTTTAGCAATGCACGCGGGTGGGCGCGCTTATAAACTTTTCTTAAATGCGCCCCGCTCACATGCGTATAGCGTTGCGTGGTAGAAATCGAAGCATGACCCAACAACTCCTGCACTGCCCTCAAATCAGCGCCTCCTTCAAGCAAATGAGTAGCAAAACAGTGCCGGAATACATGCGACGACGTTCCCTGTTTAACAGCTGCTCTTCTAACATATTTTATCGTCCGGCGCCTGATATCGGATGTTCCCAGCCGCTTGCCCCGTGAAGACAAAAAGAGCGCACCAATATTTTTGCCTTCGTTTCCCTGAGTGCAAACCAGCTCCGGCCGGCCCTTCTGCAAATATTCCCATACAGCCTGCAATGCAACCTCGCCCACAGGCACTATCCGCGTCCTGTGTCCCTTGCCGCGGACGGTGACCTCTTCCTGCTCGAAATCAATACTAACTATATCAAGTAAAGTGACCTCCTCGCTGCGAAGTCCGCTGCCATACAACAGCTCAAAGATTGCCCGGTCCCGCAAACCCAAAGGGCTGGCAGCATCAATAGCCTCCAGAAATGACTCCACCTCTGACGGCCGCAGAACCACAGGCAGCTTCCGCGGCTGTTTGGGCGAGACCAGCAGTTCGGCCGGGCTTGACATGATCAGGCCTTCGGAACGGCAGAATTTCAGCAGCCCGCGCACAGCCGAAAGCTTGCGGCTCACAGTTGACTTCTGGTAATTAAACCCTGCCAGAAATACGGCATAACGCCGCAGCAAACGGTAATCGACTCCACCGGGGAACTCGGCTTCTTCGCCGGCAGCGTACTTTAAAAACTGGCGACAGTCCCGGTCATAGGCGCGCACGGTTTTGTCTGAACTCCCTGCCTGTGCCAGCGAAGCCAGATAACGTCCCAGGATCGCCAAGCCATGTTTCCTGGCCCCCCTGAGCGGCAATGTCCCGGAATTTCCTAATTTGTCTAAAGTTTTCGGTTCCAATTTACATCAGTTTGGAATCAATTGACATCATTTTATGCTGCCGGGTTCTCAGCAAGCTGGAAAATTTTATGAAACATATACTTTGTCAATACCCTAACGAGAGTAGCCGCGGCCCGGCTCATGCCGGGCAAGCCCTTTGATCTCCAGAGACACCAGGACCGCCGTGATTTTGCGGCTGTCCATTCCAGCGATGACGCCCAGCGAGTCCTGGTGACGAAAAGTGCTATCCAGCGCCCGGTAAACCAGCTCCTCATCACCGGTTAAATCCGTCGGTGGCACATCATTCCCGCCATCGCCTTTGGTCTCGATTCCCCAGCTTTCCAGAATGTCTGCCGCACCGGTCATGGGAGTTGCTCCCATCTTGATTAACGCATTCGGCCCCGCCGAAAGATCAGAGAAAATGCTGCCCGGCACAGCGAAAACCTCCTTGCCCTGTTGTAAGCAAAAATCTGAGGTTATCAAGGCTCCGCTTTTGTCCCGCGCCTCAACCACTACCGCCGCCTCGGACAGTCCGGCGATGATCCGGTTGCGGGCCGGGAACCGCCAGGGCAGCGGCCTGGTCCCCGGCGGATATTCGGAAATTATAACGCCGGACTTTAGCAAGCGCCGGTAAAGACCGCTGTTAGCAATGGGATAAACATTGTCCGCGCCGCATCCCAGCACGGCGATCGTGCCGCCGCCACCTTCAAGGGCGCCGCGGTGGGCGGCCGCATCTACACCCAAAGCAAGGCCGCTGATAATACAGACCGACCGGCCGGACAGCTGCGCCGCCAACTGCCTGGCTGCGTCGAGGCCGTAGCGGGACGCAGCCCTGGCTCCTATTATCGCAATTCGATGACAAGACATCAGTTCCTGCAAACGCCGGGATGCACGTGCTCTTGCAGCTTCTGGCGCCAGGTCCGCTTTTCCCCCATCCAGCCTGCCCGCAGGCGGCCCGCAAGCGCCGGCAAGGAAAAGACCAGCGGGAGGATCGTAAATCAGCCCCAGTTCTGCCGGATAGAGCTCATCGCCAAGCGCCACGAACTCCATTCCCGCATCTCTTAACTGCTGCTCCGCACAGGCATGAGAGAAAGATTTCCTGAAAGACGCCAGGAGGGCGGCCTCGGTTGCGGAAAGCTTAAGCAGAGCGGCAAGAGCCGCACTGGAGCATCCCCAAATCTCCCCCGGAGCCATCTTTGCAGTGGGCAGCCGCACGGGCCGCTTAATGACGCCTCCCAGAAAAAAAGACAGCGCCAGCGCGGCAGTTCGCTCCGGATCTTTCCGGCATCTCCTGCTAACCAGCGCCAAGCCAACCCCGGTGGTCGATACCGCGGTAACTTATTGCCTCTGCCAGATGCGCGGGCTCAATAACGCCGGCGCCATCGAGGTCGGCAATTGTCCTGGCGACTTTGAGGATGCGCTGGTGGGAGCGGGCGCTGAGGCTGAGACGGTCAATGGCCGCATCCAGCAGTTGGGAGGCAGCTTCGCCGGGCCGGCAGAACTGTTCCACCTGCCCAGCCCGCATTTGCGCATTACAGTAAATGCCGGTTGCATTAAAACGCCAGGCCTGGCGCTGCCGCGCCGCCGCCACGCGCCCGGCGACTGCCCCGGACCCCTCCCGGTTCCCTGTTGACACAAGCTCTTTTTTGTTTAACGCCGGCACTTCAACAGCAATATCAACCCTATCCATTAATGGACCACTGATGCGGCTGCGGTAGGCGGCCACCTTTTGCGGCGGGCAGGCGCAGGTCCGGCCGCCGCCGCCCAGATAGCCGCAAGGGCACGGATTCATCGCTGCCACCAACATGAACCTGGAAGGGAAGGTTACTGAAGTCAGCGCCCGCGAGACGGAAATCTGGCCATCTTCCATCGGCTGGCGCAGGGTCTCGAGCGCCAGGCGTGAGAATTCCGGCAGCTCATCGAGGAACAGGACGCCAAGGTGCGCCAGGCTGACCTCCCCCGGCCGCGGACTGGCGCCGCCCCCGGCGAGGCCGACGTGCGATATTGTGTGGTGCGGAGAGCGAAACGGGCGTTTGGCGATAAGGCAATTTCCATCAAGCAGGCCGGCAACGCTGTAGATGCGCGTCACTTCAATTGCTTCATTGATATCAAGCGGCGGCAAAATGGAAGGCAGGCGGCGGGCAAGCATCGTCTTGCCGGAGCCCGGCGGGCCAATCATAAGCAGGTTGTGGCCGCCGGCGGCGCAGACTTCCAGAGCCCGGCGGGCATGTTGCTGGCCCTTGACGTCGGCAAGATCCAGCACTTCGGCGGATCTTGCCTTCAGCAGCGCGGCAGTATCAACGCGCGCCGGCGGCAGTGTTTCCTCTCCGGAGAAAAAAGCGGCCGCCCGCCTGAGGCTGTCAACGCCGATGACCTCAAGACCATCAATCAAAGCGGCTTCTTCGGCATTCGCCTCCGGGACAACCAGCCCTCGCAGGCGGCTGCGCCTCGCCCCTTCCGCCATGGCAAGCGCGCCGCTGATGCTGCGCACGGCGCCATCGAGGGAAAGCTCGCCGGCGGCGCCGAAATCCGTCAGCAGCGCGGATTTCATTTGCCCGGAAGCAGCCAGCAACGACAGCGCAATCGGCAGATCAAACTGGGATCCTTCCTTGCGCAGGTCGGCAGGGGCCAGGTTGACAGTGATTCTTCTCAGCGGGAACTCAAACTGGGAATTGGCGATGCCGGCGCGGACGCGCTCCTTTGCCTCGCGCACGGAAGCATCGGGAAGACCGACAATATTAAAAGCCGGCAGGCCCCAGCCCAAATCAGCCTCAACGGCAACCAGGCGCGCATCCATTCCCAGAACCGCATGGCTTTGCAGCCTGGCAAGCATCTTCGCACCACTCCTTGGGAGAGATGCAGCCGGGGCAGTTATGGCGGTGGGGAATTCAGGATATCACGAGACGCCAGCTAATTCAAAAAGGCCTGCGGAAGCTCATTGAAATGCATCTTTGATGTGCTCGATGCTGGCGGCGGCGCCCTCCTCATTCAGCATCACCGAGATGACATCAAAGCGGAAATCATAATCGCCAATCTTCTCATCGTGCTGATGCTCAGCCAGCCAGATGCTGGCCATGCGGCGGATCTGAGCCTGTTTGCGGGGGCCAACTGACTCGTATGGCTCACCCAGGCGCTTGTCACGACGAGCCTTGACCTCAATAAAAGCGATGATATTACCACGCCTGGCAATGATGTCAAGTTCGCCGTAGCGGCTGCGGTAATTGGTCTCCATGATTTGATACAGGCGCCTCCGTAAATAGCGGCGTGCAATTTCCTCGCCGTCGCGGCCCCGAAGCCGCCTGGGGTCAGGCGGTTTTTCATTCCCGTTTCCTTCGGGCCGGCCAGCCGCCGGGCCCCGGCCCTCCCCCCTTGTCTCTTTTGCGCGACTCATTCTGTACCGGCGGCCACTAAACCGGTCTTAAATGACCTGCGGTGCAGCGGACAGTATCCATGTCTGACGATCGCCTCGCGGTGGGCCAGGGTTCCGTAACCTACATGCCGGTCAAAGCCGTACTGGGGATAGAGGGCATGGAAACGGCGCATGAGGCTGTCCCGCGTCACCTTGGCGATCACGGACGCCGCCGCAATGCAGGCGCTCTTGGAATCTCCTCCCTTGACCGGATGGTGGGGCGGCGCCCCGTCCGGCAGCCGCCAGCCATCGATCAAAACCAGCTCAGGCAAAGGCGCCAGCATCTCCAGGCAACGGGAAAGATCGGCCAGGTTTGTTTTGTGCACGCCGTTTTCATCAATCCTCTCCGGGCTCGAGACGACCACGGCGATTCGGACCGCGCACCTGAGGATGAATGGGTAGAGCCGTTCGCGCGCGAGCCGGGAAAGTTTTTTTGAATCCCTGAGCCCGGCCAGCAGATCCCGGCAATCGCATTGTTCAAACCGCGAGTAATCAAACACAACCGCGGCGCTGACCAGCGGTCCGGCAAAACAGCCCCGCCCGGCCTCATCTGCGCCTGCCGCCTCTTTTGTGCCGTTGCATAACTTGAGGTCAAAATCGAACAAACCGCTGCCGCCGGCGGCAAACATGCCTACCCCAGCCAAGCAATGTGATTGAGCGGCCAGTAAATCATGAACGCCCGGCCGATAATGTCTTTAACCGGCACCCAGGGAGACTTCCAGTAGCGGCTGTCGAGGCTGTCGCGGCGGTTGTCGCCCAGCACAAACACGGTTCCCGCCGGCACCGTTTGCTGCTGGAAGTTGCTGATGTCTTTTCCTTTAACATAAGGCTCAACTTGCGGCTCATGCTCGTTATTAATAAATACCCGGCCATTGTCTACCCGGATGGTGTCGCCACCTACTGCAATGACGCGCTTGATGAGATCTATGCCAGGCTCCTGGGAAGAAGTAAAGACAATGATGTCTCCCCGTTGGGGAGAGCCAAACCGGTAAGCCTGGCGGTTAACCAGCACCCGGTCGCCTATCTCAAGGGTGTCCTCCATCGATCCTGAGGGGATCACAAACGGCTTGACCAAAAGCAGCTGCAGAAGGTAAGCGAGGCTTACTGCTACGGCCGCGAAGACGATGAACTCAAGCGCGCTTCTCTTCAGGTTGCGCCCGGGCGAAGACGGCGGTTTGCCGGCTGGAGGGCCGGGGTCAAGAGGGGGAGAACCTGATGGCGCTTCCGGCTCGCGGGCAGGGCCTTCGCTCCCGGGCGCCTGCTTTGGTTCCTCGCCCATTCCTGCGGGAATATCTAGCGCTGCTTCTCGCGCACCCGCGCTTTCTTGCCCACTTTGGAGCGCAGGTAATAAAGCTTGGCGCGGTGGACATCACCGATGCTGACCACTTCAATTTTGCCAATTTTGGGAGAAAAAAGAGGGAAAGTCCGCTCCACGCCCACGCCAAACGATTGCTTGCGCACCGTGAATGTCTCGCGGGCCCCCGCACCCTGACGCTTGATCACGATGCCCTGAAAAACCTGCACGCGGCGGCGGCTGCCTTCAATAACCTGAAAATGCACCCTTACCGTATCGCCCGCCTTGAACTGGGGGATGCCCTTCCTAAGCTGCTGTTCTTCGATTCTGGCGATGGTCTGGTTCATGATCTCCTCTATCAACTTGTGCCAAATTCGAAATTCTAGAAGGTTTTGACGGGGAATGCAACATAGCCCTTTTGAATAGGTTTATTAATAAAGCAATGGGCATGCTTTGCGCCTGCACATGCTAAAAGCCTGTGCCTACCCGCCTCTCAGCGACTTCTAGCCCAGATGCTTGCGGCGCCACTTTTCAATCTCGGCATGATTGCCGGACAGGAGCACATCCGGAACCTGCCAGCCATGAAAATTTGCCGGTTTTGTATACTGGGGATATTCACGCCGGCCATCCAGCCCGGCGGAAAAAGATTCGAGCCGGACGCTGTCCTCAGCGCCGAGGGCGCCGGGAATGCGGCGCGCCAGCGCGTCTACCAGGACCATGGCGGCCAGCTCGCCGCCGCTGAGAACGTAGTCGCCGATTGAGATTTCTTCCGTGGCAAGGTGATCGGAGATTCTTTGGTCAAATCCTTCGTAGCGCCCGCAAAGAAGAGTAAAATCGCCGCAGCTGCCAAGCTCGTCGAGCAGCATGCTGCCCAGGCGCCGCCCCCGCGGCGAAAGCAGAAACACCGGCTGCTTTCTCTTTACAGCCCGGCAGTCTCCCCCATAGACAGCGCTCAGCGCCGCGCAAACAACGTCAACGCGCAACACCATGCCGGCGCCGCCCCCAAACGGGGTATCGTCGACCTGCCCATGCTTGAGGGGAGAGTAGTCACGGTAGTTAAAGAGCCGGGCGGTGAGGCCGCCTGACTGAATAGCATTTGTCAAATGCCGCTGTTGGAAAAACCAGTTAAACCATTGGGGGAACAGGGTGAAGACGTCTATGCGCAAGCAGAATCCTTTCCCAGGCCGGTTCCGGCGCTCTTGGGTGTGGCCGGGATGTGCTCAACCAGTCAGTCAACAATCTCCACGATAGCCCGCTTGCCGTTCTTGACGGCGCTTGCCTTGACAATTGTTCTCAGCGCCCGGGCAATGCGGCCCTGCTTGCCGATCACCTTGCCAATATCATCTTTGGCCACTGTCAGCTCGAGCACCACCGTCGTGTCGGTCTCTGTCTCCTGTACAATGACTTCGTCAGGCTTGTCAACCAAAGACTTGGCCAAATATTCAAGTAACTCTCTCACTTTCTCCTCCATTTCCACTTGCGTTTCAACCTGTGCCCGCAGCGTCTCACCCGGAGATTCCCTTGTTTGCCAGCAGCCTGCTGACCGTCCCTGTCGGCTGCGCCCCCTTCGCCAGCCAGTCACGGACCTTGGCTTCATCAATCTCGATTAGAGAAGGCTCCTCCTGGGGGCCATAGCGTCCAATGCTCTCGATCACCTTTCCGTCCCGCGGGGAGCGGGAATCGGCAACCACAATCCGGTAAATTGGCTTTTTCTTGCGCCCAACCCGGCTCAACCTTATCTTTACCGCCACTAAATCACCTCCTTAAACACTTCCGCGTTCTCAATTACATTTTTGAACTTGGAACTTTGAACTTGAAACTACAAGCCTTTCAGCAACTCCGGCGGCAGGCCTTTTATTTTCTTGCCGCCGGCAAGCTGTTTCATCAGTTTTTGCATCTGTTTGAACCTGTTTAAAAGCTGGTTGACCGCATGCGTGTCAGAGCCGCTCCCCAGGGCTATTCTTCTGCGGCGGCTGCCGTTAATGATATCAGGGTGGCGCCTTTCTTCGGCAGTCATGGAGCAGATGATTGCCTCTACCCGGTCCAGCTCCCTCTCGTCGATTTGCGCCTGTTTCAGTTGCTTGGGAATCCCGGGAATCATTGAAAGCATGCCTGCCAGCGGGCCCATTTTGCGCATGCTTTGCATTTGGTCCAAAAAATCATCAAAAGTAAACTGCGCCTTGCGCAGTTTTTCCTCCATCTCCAGCGCTTTCTTTCCAGAGATGGTTTCCTGAGCCCGCTCAATCAGAGTAAGCACGTCGCCCATTCCCAGGATGCGGCTGGCCATCCGGTCTGGATGAAAGAAATCAAAATCTTTAATTTTCTCGCCGGTGGAAGCGAATTTGATTGGTTTGCCGGTGACTGCTTTTACTGACAGGGCGGCGCCGCCGCGGGCGTCCCCGTCCAGTTTTGTGAGGACAACGCCATCGAAATTTACCCGCTGCTGGAACTGTTCTGCGACGTTGACCGCATCTTGGCCCGTCATCGCATCCAGGACCAGCAAAATGTTATGAGGCTTAACCTGTCCGCGAATCTGTGCCAGCTCCTGCATGAGCTCTTCATCGATATGCAGGCGCCCGGCGGTATCAATAATAGCAACATCCCGGCCGGCTGCCTGAGCGTCGGCAACTCCACTTTTGGCAATTTCAACGGCGTCCTTGTTGTTCTCGATGGCGAACACGGGTACTTTCACCTGTTGGCCCAGAACCTGTAGTTGGCGGATTGCGGCGGGACGGTAGATGTCGGCGGCAATCAGCTCCGGCTGCTTGCCCTGCTGCGCCAGTTGGCGCGCCAGCTTGGCGCAGGCGGTCGTTTTTCCCGATCCCTGCAGGCCGACCATCAATACAACCGTTGGCGGCCGCGAAGAAAATGTCAGCTTGGTGGAAGACGAGCCCATTAACTTTACCAGCTCGTCGTGAACTATCTTCACCACCTGCTGGCCCGGGGTTAAGCTCTCCATAACCTCTTCCCCGAGAGCGCGCTGCTTGACTGCGGCTACGAATTGCTTGACGACCCGGAAATTAACATCGGCCTCCAGCAGGGCCAGGCGGATTTCACGCATGGCCTTGGCGACATCTTCATCGCTCAACCGGCCTTGACCCTTGAGGCCGCCGAGCACATCCTGTAATTTATCTGACAAAGTATCAAACATGATTTAACCTTGGCCAAGGGCCTGCCACAACAGGCCCATCGGCGCGCCAGCCCCGCTAGGAATACCTTGGTGAACAGGCCCTGCAGGAGGGGTCGCCCTGAATTGGGAAAGGGGTGCGGTTTTTGACAGGTTTGGCCGGCAGGGCCGCGGCAGATGCCGTCGGCACTGAATCAAGGAAAAACAACCAAAAGGAAAAACCTCCGCCGCCATTCGACTTTCCGCCTTGCGCGCTATCTGTTTCCGCTGCCTCAACCAGGCCCTGGCAGGTTCCTTACTGCTGCCCAGCGCCTAAAAAACCATGCAGCCACCGCTGCATGGCAATGATTAATATTAGAAATTACAATTGCAACTGTCAAGGCGCGCAACACAGAACGCCTGCATAATTCAGCAAGTGATGTTGCTCAAACAAGAGCGCCGCCGGCAACGGAAGCTTGAAAAACGAAGCTTATGCTTCCACCAAAGCTTCAGCAAAGCCGGCTGGATCGAAAGGCCGGAGGTCTTCCATTTGTTCCCCTACTCCCAACAGCTTGATGGGCAGGCCCAGTTCATGGGAGATGGCGACGGCAATGCCGCCCTTGGCCGTGCCGTCAAGCTTGGTCAGCACTATGCCGGAGACATCCACCGCCTCGCCAAAGAGGCGCGCCTGCGTTAAGCCGTTCTGGCCTGTTGTCGCGTCAACAGTAAGCAGAGTTTCATGCGGCGCACCCGGAATCTGCTTGGCAATCACGCGGTGAATTTTTTTTAACTCCTCCATCAGCGGCACCTGGGTATGCAACCGCCCAGCGGTGTCGGCAATGACTACATCGCCGCCGCGGGAGCGGGCTGCTGCAATAGCATCAAAAACAACAGCGCCGGGGTCGCTGCCATGCTCTTGCCTGATGACAGGGCAATCGGTGCGCTTGCCCCATTCAACCAGCTGATCGATGGCTGCGGCCCGAAAAGTGTCCGCAGCCGCCAGCAGCACGCTCTTGCCCTCACGTTTTAAGTGGAAGGCAATTTTGCCAATGGTGGTTGTCTTGCCGGTGCCGTTGACGCCAACTACCATGATCACCGATGGTTGATGAGAAACGTCTATTTGATAATCACCAGCGGCAAACATGCCAACAAGGGATTGTTGCAAGAAAGCATAAAACTGATCCTTGTCCCTGATCTTGCCCTGGTTGGCTGCCTGCTCCATCTGCTCGACAACGGCAACCGTGCTGGCGACGCCGCAGTCGGCATATATGAGCGTCTCCTCAAGCTGTTCCCAGACCTCTGCATCCAGCTTGTCAAACATGATCGCCGACAATTGCTGCCCCATGGCCTGGCGGCTCTTGGCAAGGCCTTTCCGCAGGCGTTTTAACCAGCCGCTCTTCTTATCCAAAGCCTCTGGCGCCACTGCCGGTTCGGGCGCTGCGTCCCCAAGGCCCTTAAAAACTTCATGCCAGGATTTAGTCATAAGATTTCAAGTTGCAGTTGCTAGTTGCCGGTTAAACCATCTTTCTGGTCAACCCGGAACCCGGAAGTCGGAACTATCTTGATAGGGGTTATCCCGCCAGCGCCGGCTCGGCCTCTTCCTGAATGTTATTATCTTTGCCGCTGCCGGCGATGTTGTCCATTCTACGCGAGAGGATCTTGGAAGTCCCATCAGTCCCCATGCTGACGCCGTAAAGGACATCAGCGCATTCCATCGTGCGCTTCTGGTGAGTGATGACGATAAACTGGGTTTTGTGCTGGTAACGCCTGATCATGTTGAGCAGCCGCGTAATATTGACATCGTCGAGCGCCGCCTCAATTTCATCCAGAATATAGAAGGGCGCCGGCCGCGCCAGAAAAATGGCGAACAAAAATGCAACCGCAACCAGCGAGCGCTCGCCTCCCGAAAGCAGCGACAGGCTGCGGGCCGCCTTGCGCGCCGGCTTAACCAATATCTCGATTCCGCGCCGGTCTGCCCCCCGGAAGAAATCCTCATCTTCATCGCCCGCTTCCGCCCGAAAAGAACCCTCTTCCCCGGCCACCTCCACTTCTTCCCCGACCGTGGCCGCCTTCTCCGGCTCAGTCAATGCCAGCCGTCCCTGACCACCGGGGAAAAGCGTTGACACCACGTCAGCAAAATGGTCACGGACGGCAGCAAAAGTGTCATTGAAGCTGGTTTCGATCCGGCTGGTTAGCTCTCCGATAAGGCCGGAAAGCTCTTTGAGGCTGGCCTCCAGGTCGGCCCGCTGCTGCGCCAGGAATTGCTGCCTCTGCAATAACTCTTCGTACTCCTGCCCGGCCAATGGATTAACCGGTCCAATCAACTCATGGCGGCGGACCAAGCGCTCCAGCTGAGCCTCCATTTCTTCCAGGCCGCTTTCCGCCACCGCCTCAGTTCCCTCGAGGCCAGCCTCCGGGAAACGCTCGTACAGGCTTTCCAGTCTTGACGACAACTCCGCCGCCTGCTCGCGCAGCCTGGCGGCCTTAACTTCGCATTCCGTGCCCCGTTTGCCTGCCTCGGCAAGCTTTTGCTGCAGCCCGGCTTCAACAGTGGAAAGCTCCCCAAGGGAAACCGAATGGCGTTCAGCCAGTTCTTCTCCCTGAGCCAACTTTGCCTCAAGCCCACCGGCAATACCGTTGAATAAATCGGCGAGGCGCCCCATTTTTTCCAGCAACAAAAAGCAAGCGGGCTTCAGGCGCGCGTAAGCATCCATTTGAAACAGGCTGGCGTCAAGTTCGCCCTTAATCCCGGTAAGCGCCGCTTCCAAGCGCCCGGCTGCCTGAGTAGCGGCTTGCTTGCGTTCGCGCATGCGGGCGGCAGCAATTTTGAGCTCCGTAGTCTTTTGTGACAGACGCAGGCGGGCAGCAGCCAGGGCATCATCGCCGGCTGACCGGTCATCGCTGGAGAGGGTGGAGATCTCGCGCAGGGAAGACTCGGTTTCACCGAGGCGCGCAGCCGCCGCGTCCATCTCCTCCTCAAGCGCTTTTTGCTCGGTTAAAAGGTGCCGGCGGGCAACATCTTTTAACTCGGCTTCCTGCTCCAGAACTTCTTTCTGGCGCTGGGCGGCAGCGGCTGCTGCTTCGGCATCGTCCCGCTTAAGCAGCACCCGGCGCAGATCGTTTTCCGCCTCTGACTTTTCTTCTTCGAGCCGGCCGCGCTCGCGGTCCATTGCGGCCAGCCTGGCCTCCAGGTCTTTGCAAAGCCGATCCGCCTGGTCGCGCTCCTGCTCCAGCAGGCGCTGTTCTTTGCGGTGCTTCATCACCAGCGAAGCAGGCAGCTGTGACCGGAAGCTAAAAAACCGGCGGCCGGGCCGGTAAATGACTCCTTCCCTGGTCACCCAGGTTGAGGCTTCATCTTGATCTTTTTCTTTTTCAGCCTCGGCGGCGCGCTCCGCAATTTCCTGCATGCTCCCGGCAATTCGCACGCCCGCCAAGGCCGGCTCCAGATAAGGAAGCCACCGGGCGGGAACGGCAATATGATCAATCAAATAGTCACCGGTGTCGTCCCGGCCCGCGGCAGGACGCCCGTTCGGAGTGATGAGGTCAAGACCTCCCAGCTTGGCCATCATCGCCTCCTCCAGAATTTCCTTTGCCTGATTTAAATCCGGAACAGCCAGCGCAAAAAGCACATCGCTTAAAACAGCTGCGGCAGCCTGCTCGTAGCCGGGTTCCACCTCGATCAGATCCATGATCGCCGGAAAGCCGCTGTCCTCGGAAATTTTCTTGGCGGCCGGCGACAGGCCGGCGCGATCCCTGTCGTTGCCGGCAATAAATGTCAGCCGCGCCTTGGCGATCCTTAAGTCCTCATGAACCCGGCGCAGCCTCTTCTCAACCTCGTCCCGGCTGCTGTCGGCCCCGCTGCAGCTGGCGCTAACCTGGCTCAGCCTGGATTCAGCTTCAGCGGCGCGTCGGCTCCGCTCAGCCATCTGCGCCTGCCGCGCGCCGGCCTGATCCTTAAGCACCTCCAGTTGGCGGCGGCAATCCTGGCAGTCCAGGCTGGCGCGTTCGGCCAATGCAGCTAATTTTTGCCGGCGCTGCGATAGATATTCAAACTGAAGATTATACTTGTCCTTGAGGACACCAAGTTCGCTCTGGCGGCGGTTTTTCTGTTCGCTGGCCTGCCGGCGGCGACCAATTTCCTCTTCCACCCGCTCCTGCTCGGCCAGCATGCCAGCCAGCTCGGTTTCAATATTCTCGATGTTGACCATGCTGCTTTCACGCTCAGCCTGGGCCTCTGCCAGCTCCGTCCGGATGCGTGATACCTGGCCCAGCAAGCTGGCTTTTCTCGCCCCTGCCCTCTGGCTTGCCTCTTTTAAAACGGTTAGGCGCTGGCGTAGTTCATTGCGCCTGCCGGATAAATTTTCCTGGCGCGATTTAAGCTGGTAAAAGCTGGCAGCCAGCTGCTTGTGCTCTTTCAGTGAAGCCGAAAGCAACTCTTCGGTGCGGCGGCGCTCCGAGGATGTGCCGGCTATTTGTTTTTCCAGATTCTCTCGCTCGGCGCTGACCTCAGCAATCGCGGCATCAGCCCTGTCCAACTGCCTGGAAAGCAACTCAAGCTTGCCCTTCAGCAGGCGCGTTTCCGCTTCAGCCACCTGCCGCCTCAGCCTGGCGGAGCGCTCTGCAGCTGTCGCCTGCCGCTTTAACGGCCTTGCTTTTGACCTCAATTCTTCTTCAACGTCTGAGAGACGCTCAAGGTTGCGGCCAACAGCCGCCAGTTTGAGGCCGGCGCGATGGCGCCGCTTCTTGAATTTTCCCAAGCCGGCGGCCTCTTCGATGAAGCCGCGCCTTTCCTCGGGCTTGCTTTCCAGGATGGCTTCCACCCGGCCCTGGCTGATGATGTGGGCTCCTTTCCCCAGACCGGCATCAGAAAGCAGCTCCACAACATCAATAAGGCGGCACGGCGACTTGTTGATATAATAAGCCCCCTCGCCATCACGGTAGAGCCGCCGTGACACAGCGACTTCTGAAAACTCTATCGGCAGGATGCCTTTGCTGTTGTCTAAAACCAGCTCCACCTCCGCCATGCCGGCAGGAGGCAGCTTGTCGCTCCCGGAAAAGATCACGTCCTGCATGCTGGCGCCCCGGACTGCCGAGGGACTCTGCTCACCCATGGCCCACATGACAGAGTCGGCAATATTGCTCTTGCCGCTGCCGTTGGGACCGACAACCACCGTAACGCCGGGCTCGAACCCAAATTCAACTGGCCTGGCAAACGATTTAAAACCCCGGGCCTTCACTGATTTTAAAAACATCAGCCTCCTCTCAGAAAAGTCAGTTTGCCGCCTCCTGCGCCCTGAGCACATTTAGTGCTTCCTTCGCTGCTTCTTGCTGTGAAACCTTTTTTGTCCTGCCAGTCCCCTGGCCCAGCACTTTGCCCGCAAGGCTCACCTGTGATGTGAAGGTGCGCGCGTGCGGCGGCCCTTCAGCGGCTACTATCTCATAAAAGACTTCCTGGCTTGACTTGGCCACGTATTCCTGGAGAACGGTCTTGTAATCCTCATGCTCGCTGGCGGCATAGGCAATATGTTCATCAAAGGCAGCGATCACGGCGTCCATGATGCTTTCCAGCCCAAACTGCAGATAGAGCGCCCCAATAAGCGCCTCCAGCACTGCCGCCAGCACGTTGGCATTGTCAGCTAAAGACGCCAAGCTGGCGACTTCCGCCGCCTCGGCAGACTCGGCCAGCTTCCGGGCCAGGCCCAGGGAGGCGCCGACTTTGGCACAAGTATACCGGCTGACAACATAAGCGCGCACCTTGGCCAGCTCGCCTTCGTTATAATCAGGATAACGCCGGTAAATGCCGGTGCTGATGCAAATGCTAAGAACGCTGTCGCCCAGGAATTCCAGGCGTTCATAGGAGAGAGTTCTTGCCGATGCCCATGAGGAGTGGGTGAAAACTTGCCGGGCAAGCTCCGGCTGCAATTGTTCCGCTAGTTCCGCAAGAGATGACACTAAAAAAAGCTTCTCCGTACCAGATACGTATTAAACCCGCGCTGCGACAAAATCAACTGCTTGTCCCACCGTCCGGATTTTCTCAGCCTCCGCGTCAGAGATCTTGACTGAAAACTTGTCTTCCATTTCCATTATCATTTCGACCAAGTCGAGGGAGTCGGCATCTAAATCATCCTGGAAAGAAGCCTCCAGAGTCACATCGGTCTCATCAAGACCAAGCTGGTTCACCAGCATCTCCCTGATCTGTCCGAAAATCTCCTCTTTCGTCATTCATGACCTCCGCTTGCTGTCGCTTTGAGCCTGGCGTGACAGGCCCTTGAGATTTCATCCGGGTGAATCTAACACGAAAGAAAACAATTTTCAAAGCGCAGCGGCTCTCTTTTCCAAATTGCCGACCAGATCCTGCCGCGCCGCCCGGGCGGCATATCCGAGCGCGCTGGCGATCGCCCGGCGGCCGGAGTTCCCATGACACACGACAACAAGTCCGCGCACTCCCAGCAAGTAGGCGCCACCGATTTCCTTGGCGTCAATGCTTTTTTTAAGGTTGCCAAGCTTGCGTTTCAGCAGCGCCCCACCGATTTTTGCCGGCAAACTGCCGGTTGCCGCTTTTTTGACTTCTTCTACTATTAATGATGAAGTGCTCTCCATTAGCTTCAGGCACACATTTCCGGTAAAACCATCTGTTACGACAACGTCAACGACACTTCGGACGATGTCGCGGCCCTCAACATTCCCATAAAAATTAAGCCGGGGCTGGGCGGCCATCATCCTGTGCGCCTCCAGGACCAGATCATTTCCCTTCCCCGATTCCTCGCCAATTGACACCAGGCCCACGGAAGGGTTGGTTATCTCCAGGACATCTTCGGCAAAAATGCTCGCCATGTTGGCGAACTCGAGCAGATGTAGCGGCCGCACCACGGCATTGGCACCGACGTCAATGAAAACGGTCGGCCTGCCCGGCGTGGGCAGCACTGCGCAAAGCCCCGGGCGCTTCAGGCCCTTGATACGGCCCAGATGCATCAAAGCAGCCGCCAGCATAGCGCCGGTATTGCCGGCTGAAACCACTCCGCCGGCGCGTCCTTCGGCAACCATGCGGCAGGCGGCCACCAGCGACGAGTTGCCCTTGGAGCGCACCGCCCGCGCGGGTTCTTCATCAAAGCCGATTATTTCCGGCGCCTCGATAACCTCAATGAAATCGCGTCCGCTGTTTTTCGCCCCCGCCAACGCCTTTTCAATCTCGCCCTGCCTTCCCGTAAGCAGAATTTTTAACGACGGTCCGGCGGCAGCAGCAGCGCCCAGAACTACCTCGGCGGGAGCAAAATCACCGCCCATGGCGTCCAAAGCCAGAACAACCGGTTTGCCCGCGTCCGCCTGCTTGCTACTGATATCAGCGTTTTGTTTCACACGGTCCCCAACTTCACACCTTATGTTTTTCCGTCCCGGCAGCGCAGCATGCCAACTTCGTTTCTACCGCAAGAATAATCATCGAGTATAATATGAAGTGACCGCTTTGGAAGATGACACCCGGCAAAGGAGTCATGCAAGTGCCACGCCCAGTTTACCTCATTATAACCCTCGGTTGTTTCATCACAGCCATTTCTCTCTGGTTTTCAGGCTACCATGGCTACAGCGGCCTGATGGTAGCCATCGGCGTCGCCGCGGCAATTAACCTTAAATGAGGAACTTCAATATAAAAAATATAAAGTTTTTGGTGGACTTTGACGATAAAGCAAGCATAGAAAAATTGCAGTGGGTAAGAGAGACCAGCCCCGCCAGGACGGCCGAACAGGCCGAAACCAGACGGAGCATCCCGCTCCCCGCAAGCGGACACTGTAGTTTTCTAGACAATAAAACACCCTTCATCCTCTAAAAAAGGAAGCCCGGTCAGCTTCCTTTTTTATTTGCGTCTCCGGACATTTCACTTTTCGAACCTATAACTCATGTTCTTCCACCTTTGTTTTCGCCAGCAGCCGTTTCATCTCATTGGGGTCAAAGACGCCGGCGCCGTATTTCTGGGTGTTGGCGGCTCCACAGGCAACGCCGTGGCGCAGGCATTCTCCGCGTTCCTTGCCGGAAACACGGGCAGAAACAAATCCGGCCAGAAAAGCGTCGCCAGAACCAACCGTGCTAATAGGATCAAGCGGCGGGATCGTAACCTTGAAAAAATCTTTTTTGCCGTTTCCATCTGCCAGGCAGGCGTAGCAACCGCCTGAATGAGTAATAATGCTGGAACCGGCGCCCAGTTTGCAAAGCTGCCTGGCGGCCATGAGGAAATCCACATCTTCGCTGAATTCATGCCCCACCAGCGCTTCCGCCTCGAAGATGTTTGGGGAAACAAGACCGGGGCCCGCTTTAATCGCCAGCCGCAAGGGCTCGCCGGCGCTATCGAGCACCACCGGGGCATGAGCGGCTGCCAGGGCAGTGGTTAAATCACGGTAAAAGCCGTCCCTGACCTTACGGGGAAGTGACCCGGCCAGAATAACCACATCCGCTCCTTTGGCGATATAGGTGAATTTTTCCATAAATGCCCGCACTTCCCTGGGAGTCACCTGCGGGCCGTATTCGTTGACTTCTGTTTGAATATTGCTGGTCGGATCGATGATCGCCGTCGACGTCCTTGACTCGTCCCGAATACGGACAAAATCATTCAGGATTCCTTCGGCGGTGAGGTCCTCAACGATTCTGGTGCCAGTTTTTCCCCCGGCAAGACCGGTGGCAATAACAGGCTGGCCCAGCGTTTTCAGGGCTCTGGCGATATTAACGCCCTTGCCGCCCGGCAGAGTCAGGCTTTCGCTGGCCCGGTGCCGGAACCCGGCCTGGAAGTTGGGCACAGTCAGGGTTCTGTCAAGCGCAGCATTGACGGTCACGGTGACGATCATGAAGCTAATGCTCCCCTGAAGCCGCCATTTAGTAACCACACGGACGCCATGCCAAGCACATGCACAATGGATGTCAGATAATATGAGATCTTGTCAGCGAAACCTGGCGCCGGGACATCTTGAGCCGCCAACAGGTAGGTGCTTCCCATCAAAGTGTTGCCATCATACGCCTCCACCAGCCCTACCTTGTCGCCCTTGCGGATCGGCAGCGTTGGCTTGTCTGGCAGCACCAGCCGTTGCTGGACGCTGTCCTTGGTGTAAATGTGCCTGACCAAGCCGGCGGCTGAAACCAACGGCAGCTTGCTACCACGAGAATACGGAATGTCAACGGAAGCATACTGCTTTCCGGCAGTTATTACCGTCCGGTCCGAGTAAGCGCTAAAGCCATAATTGAGCACGTTGATGACGTCCTGGTCGCGCTGCGCCAGCGTGGGGCCGCCCAGATACGACATGATAAATTCGTTGCCATGGTCCTCGGCGGAAATGACAATGCACTCCTGAGCACTATCCGTATAACCTGTTTTTATGCCATCAATAAAAGGGTATTTGTCAAGAAGGTGATTTGTGTTAATTAACGTGCGGCCGTCTGGCTGCCCATAACCGGGAATTGAATAAACAGAGTGCTTGACGATTTCCCGAATTTTCTGATGCGTCATCAGTACTGCACCCAGCTTGGCAATATCGGCGGCAGAAGTATAATGCCCGGGCTCGTCGAGGCCATGCGGGGTGACGTAATGGGTGTTTGTCAGTCCCAGTTGGGCCGCGCGCTGGTTCATCTTGTTGACAAAAGCTTCAACGCTGCCGGCGTCATACTCGGCCAGGGCAATGGCGCAATCATTGCCACTGGGGAGCAGCAGGCCATAAAGCATCTGCTCAACGGTCAGGGTTTCTCCTGCCTTAAGGTAGATGGAAGACTCGCCTATATCAGCGCAGCGCTGGCTGCATGTGACCGGATCATTCACGTTGTGGCCATCCTCGATGATGAGAAGCGCTGTCATCATCTTGGTCGTGCTGGCCATTGGCAATTGCATATCGGGGTTCTTGCTGTAAATGACCTGGCCATTACTGGCGTTTATCATGACGGCGGCTTTGGCGGCTATATCCGGCGGCTGCTCCTGCGCCATCGCGGCGGGAGCCAGCATCAAGGACACAATCAGGCAAACCAAACCCGTTAATGCAAAAAAGTGGGCTTTTATCAGGCCGGCCCTAATCATCTTTTCTCCATGGCTCGCACGGTGTTTTCAGTTACTGCGGCACAATCAACTTCACGCCAGTTGTCAAGTTCTGAGGGTCGATGTTTGGATTCAGCTTCTGAATGTCTGAAATGGTGGTGTTGAACTTCCGCGCTATGCTGTAAAAGGTGTCCCCATCCTGGACAACGTATGTGTTGCCGGCTGTTGTAGCCGTACCAGTCTGCAGGCTCTGACCAGATGGGCCGGCGGCGGCCGCGCCGCCGCCAGAGCCGGAGAGCGGCGCTGTCGTGATTATCGTGGCTTCGCCGCCGCCGAGAACACCGGCGTTTTTGGCTAAAACCCCAACCGTAAGCAGGGCGGCTGCAAGCCCGATAACCGCCAGCGCGTGCAGAACTTTAGCTTCGCTGCTCATCTTTTACCTAGAGCCGTCCTGGCAGGAGTCCCACAACTCTGTTTGCATCCTTTCCGCCGCAGCCGCCGCCCCCGAAGCGAAAGCGGCGTCGTTTCCAGCGTAGATTATACTACGTGAAGCGGTGACCAGCCCTCCCAATCCTTCTGAATCAAAAGCCGCGGCGACATCGGCGGCGCCGGCGCCCTGCGCCCCATATCCCGGAAGCAGAAAAAAAGCGCGCGGCATTAACCGGCGCAGGCGGCTGATTGCGTCAGGACGCGTAGCGCCCACCACTGCCCCAGCGCTGCTGTAGCCGCAGCTTCCCGTCAAGCCGGCGCCCCAATCGCTTACTAGGCGGGCAAGGTGCTCATGCCAGAACGCTCCATCGTCCAGGCGCAGGTCCTGCAGCGCAGCTGCCCCCGAATTTGATGTTCTGACCAGAATAAAGATACCCTTGCCGTAGTCCCTGCAATCAGTGAGAAACGGCCGAACGCCGTCATCGCCAAAAATGGGGTTGACTGTCATCGCGTCGATGTCCGCGCTGCCGGGCGTTTCCCCGAGAGCTTCCGGCCGGCCAATATATGCCGACGAGTACAATGATGCGGATGCGCCGATATCGCCACGCTTGCCGTCGGCAATCACAAGCAGGCCGGCCTGCGAGCTGGCGCGCGCCAGTTGCCAGAAAACCTTCATCCCGGGCGGCCCGTATGCCTCAAAACAGGCAAGCTGCAATTTAACGGCAACCGCGTGCGGCTCAACCGCCTCGATAATTGCCAGTGAAAACTGTTTGAATATCTCAGCCACCCGCCCGCTGCTGAGGCCATGACTTTCTTTTTCCAGGCTGCCTTCCCTCGCCATTAAAAAAGCAGGCATCAAATTGATTTTGGGATCAAGCCCTACACAAACCTGGGATTTTTTTTTCAGGATTGCTGCGGCCAGCCTGTCGGCAAAGTTATCCATCGCACCGGATTGTACTATGAAACCCGGGCCCGAATCATCAAAAGCCTTCTAACCATAAAGCATCCTGCCGAGTTGACAGCCGTAACAGAACGACGCTTTAACATAAAGCCAGGTTACCAAAGCTCGAATTCCTTGCCGCTTATCTGCACGGCCTCGCCGCTTCGGGCGCCGGCGCGACGCAGGGCCTCGCTCACCCCCAGGCGCTTGAGCTGTTCCTGCAAATAAGACACAGCTTCATCATTGCTAAAGTCGGTTCGCGCCACCAGCTTTTCGATAGCGCTCCCCCGCACGATGAACTGCCCGTTTTCAACAACAGCCCGCCAACCCTCCTCTTCACCGGGATGATATGTAATGTGGCCGGCAGCCTGCTCAACCGGCCGGGGCAGCGCATTCTGCCACAATTCCTGGAGAAGATCAAAAACACGGCTGATGAGGGTCTGCGTTCCCTGCCCGGTGGCCGCTGAAACAATCAGCACCGCCTGCGAGCCATCCACATCTGCGGCTGCTCCGTCCGCGCCCCCAAGCCAGGCGAAAGCAGGATCGCCGGCCCGGAAGCGGGCGGCGATCTCAGCCGCCAAAGCCGACGCAACCGCAAGTGCATCGGCTTTAGCGACCAGGTCTATCTTGTTTACTGCCACTAGCTGTGACTTTGCCGCCAGCTTGGCGCTAAAACTGGAGAGCTCTTTGTTGATGACCTTAAAGTTTGTGAGCGGCCCGTTTCCATAATATCCGCCGACGTCAACAAGATGGATCAAGAGGCTGCTGCGCTCCAGATGCGCGAGAAACTCGTCACCCAGGCCCGCGCCCCCGCTCGCCCCTTCCAGCAGGCCGGGAATATCGGCAACAGTAAACTGCTGGTGTGACTGCGCATCTTCCACAGTGCCGAGCATGGGCGCCAATGTGGTGAATGGATAATCGGCCACTTTCGGCTTCGCGTTGGAAATGACTCTGAGCAGGGAAGACTTACCTGCATTGGGAAACCCCAGCAGACCGGCGTCGGCGAGCAGCTTTAGTTTCAGCAAGATCTTTTTTTTCTCGCCGATAAGTCCGAGTTCGGAAAAACGCGGCGCGCGGCGGGTTGCTGTGGCAAACCGGGCGTTGCCGCGCCCGCCTTCGCCGCCGCGGGCAGCCAGGAAGCGCTGTCCATCGGCCACCAGATCAGCCAACAGGGACGCGGCGGTACTCTGCGCCGCAGTCGCAGGCGGTTGCGCCGCGTCTGCCTCTTCAAATATCTGCGTGCCGCACGGAACGGCGATTATCAGGTTCTTGCCCCGCCTGCCGTTTTTCTTTGCTCCCTCACCAGCCCCACCATTTGTGGCGCTGAATTTCCGGCGCCGCCGAACAAAAGCCAGATCACGCAGGCCGGCCCTGGCGGCAATAATTATGTCGCCGCCGTCGCCGCCGTCGCCGCCGTCGGGGCCGCCTTTAGGCACGAACTTCTCCCGGCGAAAACTGATGCAGCCGTTGCCGCCTTTGCCGGCGCTGATCTCTATCTGAGCCAGGTCGTAAAACATACAAGTTTCCGGTTTCCTGTTTCGAGTTTCAAGATTCGAGTTCCTGCCCGTTCAGGGTGAACCTTGATGGATGACATTCACTGTCCCCAAAATAAAAAAGGCCACCCATCGGCAGCCTCGGCA
Organism: Actinomycetes bacterium; assembly: GCA_021790115.1. Taxonomy (GTDB): domain Bacteria; phylum Actinomycetota; class Thermoleophilia; order BMS3ABIN01; family BMS3ABIN01; genus JACWAD01. Next base: position 30,723 of record JAJYIM010000007.1, read on the forward strand.
ATTTTAGCAAAGCTGGACGGCTAGGCGTTTTTGTCCGGAACCACACTGATCACGCGTGAAGCACCGTTGGAAAATTGAACCCGTCCCTTAACTTTGGCAAAGATGGTGTCATCTGCGCCTATGCCGGCGCCAGGGCCGGGCAGAAACCGGGTACCGCGCTGACGAACGATGATCGCCCCCGCCGGCACAAGCTGGCCGCCAAAGCGCTTGCAGCCCAGCCGCTGCGCGCGTGAGTCGCGACCGTTCCTGCTTGTACCTGATCCTTTTTTGTGTGCCATTTCAGTTTCCTTTGTACAATTCTCTGCGGCTGATCGCCACAAACGCCCCAAGAGCAGTGCTTACCCTGCTTTTTCCACCTTTTTCGCCTTTTCCTCATTTTCGGTTTTTGCGGCCGCCTCTGGTTTCTTCTTGGCGGGCGCCGCGGTGATGGACTGGATCGTTATGCGCGACAGCCGGCTGCGATGACCGCGCGTCCGCCGGTAAGTCGTCTTGGGCTTATACTTGAAAACCATGATCTTCTTCCCTAGCAGATGCTCTTCTACCCGGGCCTTGACTCTGCTCCCCTTTAATTCTGCCGAAGTGACGGCGCGCTTGCCGCCGCCCAGGAGGAGGGGCTTTAAGGTTACCGTCTTGCCTTCGGCAAGGCTAAGCCGGTCAACAATCACATCGTCGCCTTTTTCAACCCTGTATTGTTTGCCGCCTATGTCGATGACTGCGTACATATATAAACAGAATATAAACAGAAAATAAGTTTCGGGCTTCGGGTTAAACCATCCCGGAAGAACTGCTTGTTAACCCGAAACAAACACTCCCAACCGGAGACAGTTTTTTGCTCTCGAAATTATAGCAAACCCCACAGGGCAGCGCCAGAAAAGTCCGGTTATTTGCGCCATTCTTGCCGTTTGGGGACTTCGATCTCCTCCGGCTCTTCTTCCGCATCGGCTTCAAGTTTCTCTTCTTCGGTGACAACAGTGCCGTAGGCGCAAGTTCTGGTAACGCTATCAATGCGGACTTTCTTGTCTTCCCCAACCATGCTGCTGGCGCCGGCGATGCTGACTACATATCCGTCAATCTTGGCAATGGCGTCGGCCGGGTTGTACATATGCGGTTCTTCAATCCGCAAACGGACTTCATCGCCCTCGGCTACCGGCAGCGAGGCCCGCTGAATGGCCTCCCGGCTGCCTTCGGCTGTGATCTCAAAAGTTTCAATGGGAATGGTGTCCAGGCCCTCAAAGCTGAAGTATTTGCCGGTCTCCAGCTCGAGCTCTTTCAGCTTGACGCCCCCCTGGCCAATGAGCATCGCCGCCACTTTTGGATGCACCTCAACCAGGAAGGCCTCGCTGGTGGACAAAGAGGCGAGCCGCCGGAGACGCCGCTCGATGTCGATAGCCATCGTCTCCTCGGAGACAATCACACCTTCCCCGTTGCAGGTTGGGCAGGTTTTGGTCAGGATGTCGCGCAGGCCCTCGGTGACGTTCTGACGTGTCATTTCCACTAGGCCCAGCGGCGACAGCTCCACTATGTATGTTTTTGTCCGGTCAGTCTCAAGCTCCTTGTCGAGAGCCTCCAGCACCTGCTGGCGGTTGCGCGCACGCGCCATGTCAATGAAGTCAATAATGATGATCCCCCCGATGTCACGGAGCCTTAACTGGCGGACAACTTCCTTGCATGCTTCCATGTTGGTCCTGACAATCGTGTCTTCCAGCCTCGTCCGTCCCACGTAGCGGCCGGTATTGACATCAATGATGGTCATGGCCTCGGTCTCCTCGATCACGAGGTAGCCGCCGCTGGGCAGATCCACCCGCTTTTCCAGCGCCAGTTTCATCTCCTCGTCAACACCATACGTTTCCATTAAAGGAATGCTGCCCTGGTACAGCTCGACGCGGCTGACCAAGCCCGGCGATGTCTTTCTTAAAAAAGAGCGCATTTTGTCATACTCTTTCTGTGAGTCAACAAGGATCTGGCGGTGACTCTCATTAAAAACGTCGCGCAAAACCTTGAGAGAGACCTCCATCTCCGAGTAGAGCAGCGCCGGCGCCTTCGTCAATTTCTCGCGGCTTTGGACTGTCTGCCACATCTTCTCCAAAAACTTCATGTCGCTGGCAAGATCATTTTTTGAGACGCCTTCGGCGGCTGTGCGAACTATCAAGCCGGCTTTTTCCACTTTCAACTCACGGCAAATCTGCCGCAGCCGCTGGCGCTCTTCATCCGGAAGCCTGCGGGAGACGCCCACACCTTCGCCATCAGGAACATAAACCAGGGAATGACCCGGAATTGAAAGCTGGGTGGTGAGGCGGGCGCCTTTCGTCCCCATCGGGTCCTTGACGATCTGGACCAGAATTTCCTGACCGGAGCGCAGCATCTGCGTGATTTTTTTGGGCCGCTTATCCGGGTTCTCGTGGACCATCACCTCTTCCACGTAGAGAAAGCCGTTCTTCTCCAGCCCTATGTCGACAAACGCAGCCTCCATCCCCGGCAGCACATTTTCAACCTTGCCTTTATAGATATTGCCGGCCAGCGGCCGCCGCCCCTTGCGCTCAACATAAATCTCACAAAGCCTGCCTTCTTCAAGGATAGCAACCCTTGTCTCGCCTGGCTCGGCGCTGACCAGAATCTGTTTGGCGCGAGTGGCCATATTTTTACCTTTCGAATCAGAGCAGGTTGACACAATAATTAACCTGCTGTAAGTCCTGGGCTTATTAACACCAATGTTACATATGCCCGCTGAGAGCATATTTCAATAGGTTCTTGGCAGCCAGAAATTCCTGCCGGCCTGCCCGCCGGAAGCAATCAATCCAGCCGCGGTTTCTTTTTTTAGCAGCAAATCGGCATTATACCCCGCCGCCAAGCCGGAATGGAAACATGCCCAGCAGAGTGGTTAACGGCGGAGGCGCTTGCCGTGGCCGGGCCTCGGCGGCGGCAAGGGTTTTTCCTGATCAAGAATAATCGCAGTCCGAATTACCTTATACCTGCCGGCCGGCCGGCCGGCAAATTCTTCGAGCAGCCCGATCACCTCTTCCGGCCGCGCCGTGCCTCCGGAAGTTACGGCCATATCAAATTCAAGGCAACCCTCCTTGCCAACGCCAACTTTGTCAACATATCTCTTTACGTCAACATTTTTGTCCCCTTTGGGACGTTTCCTCATCACCGTCAATTTCTTCTCGCTGTTGAATTTTTCCAAGGCCTTTCCCCAGCCTACGGGGCTGGAGAACTGAACCCGGTATGAAACACGGGCCACCCGGGAAGCTGATTTACTGCGGTCGTGGCAGGGCCCTATTGATTTGAGATCGATTCCCTCCGGCAGTTGCCGGCCCAACATGCGGGAAAACTCACCCAGTGGCACCCGCTGCCTCAAGGAAAAATCGCAAATTTCATCCTCGCCTTCAATGCCAACACCCAGCGGCATCGCCAGACTGAGGATAGGCTTGGGGCGCATGCCTTCCGTCAACGCCAATTGGTAGCCGGCCCGCCGGATCGCGCGCACCAGCAGGCTGAGCGTATCCAAGTGCGCAATAAATCTGGCGCGGCCGGTCTTTGAGAATCGCATTTGATAGTTGAAGTTCATGGTTCCAAGTTCCAGAATCATACGCCGCTATAGAACCCAGGCGTTTCGCTAATCACTCTCCTACCCGCATGTCAATTTCTCCTTCACAAACACCACATAACTGACAGTCTGCCCAGCGGCAATCAAGCGTGAGTTCCGCTTTTGCCGCTTTCTTTTTTTCCGCCAGCAGAAATTGCTTGTCAATACGAGAGTCAATGTCATCCCATGGCAAGGCCTCATTTTCAGCAAACAGCCGTGATGCTTCAGCCGCAACATTGCTGGAGATGGCGGCAAAGCCCCGGTCCCATGCCTGCTGGTTAAACATCTCCGTCCAAGCGTCAAAGCGGGCGCCGGCGCGCCAGGCCGTTTCAATGGCGTCGGGAGTGCGATCGCCGCCGCGGGCAATCGCCCCTTCTACAAGGCTGGGGCCGATGTCGTGCAGGCTCAGGCGGATCTGTTTCCGAGGCATGCTGGTTTTAAGAAATTTCTGTTTTTTGGCCAGCTCGGCACGGCTGTTCATGCCGTCCCATTGAAATGGAGTATGCGGCTTGGGAACAAAGGTTGAGATGCTGACGTTTATTTGCGCCCGGCCCGGGGCTGCCGCATTTCTGCGGCCGATGCCACGGGCAGCAACGGCAATGTCAACTATTGCCCTAAGATCAGCGTCCGTCTCCCCCGGGAGGCCAATCATGAAATACAGCTTGATGGTGCTGTAACCAAGCTTGAAAGCTTCCGTGAGAGCCGCCTCAATATCACTGGCTGTCACCTGCTTGTTGATCAAATCACGCAGCCGTTGGCTGCCTGCTTCTGGGGCGAAAGTAATAGAGCCCTTCCTTGCCGGTATTAACCCCAGCAGCTTAAAAACAGCAGCGTCCACTCTTAATGAGGGCAAGGATATGGTCAACCCCGGCCGCTCTTCAGCCAGGGTCTTAAGCACCCCGGCAATGGCGCTGTAATCAGTTGTGGATAGCGAGCTTAGAGAGGCCTCCTCATAGCCGGTTGCTGCCAGCAGACCGGTGACGGCGCTGCAAACGTCATCCCGGCCGCGCTCGCGGACCGGCCGGTACCAAAAGCCGGCCAGGCAAAAACGGCAGCCGCGGGTGCAGCCGCGCATTATCTCCAGTGTGGCGCGGTCATGAACAGCCATCACCGGCACAATCGGCTTTAGGGGCGCGGCTGAAAGAGAAAGTGCAGGTACAACTGCCCTCACCGCGCGCCGGCCTGACGCCGGTAGATAAATGCCCTCAAGCCCGGCGATCTTGCCAATCATCTCATTGCGGGACAGGCCCCTGTTATCCTCAAAAGTGTGGATAATTGCAGGCATCACCAGCTCGCCATCGCCAATAATGATGAAATCAAAGAACGGCGCCATCGGGTGGGGATTGCTGGCGGCGGGCCCGCCGCCGAAAACGATGGGATCCGATTCGGTCCGCTCCCGGCTGTGAAGGGGAACACCCGCCAGGTCAAGCAACTCCAGAATGTTGGTATATGTGAGCTCGAACTGCATTGTGATGCCCCAAAGATCGGCCGCCTTGACCGGCTGCCAGCTCTCCAGAGAGAACAAAGGCAGATGCGTTTCCCGCATGATTTTGGCTGCGTCTGTCCAGGGACAAAAGGCGCGCTCGGCCCAACCCCCGGTTGTTTCGTTGATCAGGGAATAAATTACCTGAACTGCCTGATTGGCGGTGCCGATTTCATAGACATCCGGATAACTTAAAACAGTGCGGCAGGAATATTCTTTTTTAACGACGCTGCCGACTTCCCCACCTATGTAGCGGGCTGGTTTTTCCACCAGTTCCAGCATCGATTCGATTTTTTCGTTGAGAGAAGACTGCATAGAAAAAAGTTTCCAGTCTCTAATTAACACAGAAGAATGACTAACTCAACAAGAAACTAGAAACCGGAAACCGGAAACTGCGTTTTTTATCCTCTTAGCTGCCTGGCTTTGTCCACCACCGGTTTGAGCCGTGAGGGCGTGACGCGAATCGAACCGCTAAAGTAAGCTTGAGCAGCCTGACCAAGAGCCCGGGTGCCGCTATAAGCAATTCCGCTTTTGATAATCCAGCCGGGACCAGGCATAAAGTCCAGCGCCTGCCTGGCAGCGGCCCTGAAACCAAAGCCCGTCCCGGCCACGCCAAGCAGCTCAAGCAGCCGCTCGCCGCCAAGCGGCTCATTGTGAGCCGCCGCAATCCTAAGCACCATTTTGGCCTCGTTTAACATCATCACCGGCATGTCCGAGCCGGGCAGGAAAAACAAGGCTCCCACCACTGCGTTTTGACGCGCCGTCTTTCTTATCAGCTGCCTGCAGGCCTCCTGCCTCAATGCCGGCAGGCGGGCCGCCAGCGGCACAGCCGCCTCGCCCATCGCGTCTACCACTGCTTCGGCGAGAACATCTCCAGGCACCATGCCCCCGGGAGCCATACCCACCACGCGCCGGGGCGCTACGCCGGCGGCGGGGAAAGAAACTTCCACCCCGGGAGCCTGGGTTAACACCAGCACGGCCGGAATCCCCGCCTGATGAACCTTGCCCAGCCTGGCCCCCAGGCTGCCGGTGGAAAGCTCATCACTGGCAGCCACGACAATAATGACACCGGTTGAACCGTTCATTTTAGCTCTAGCGGCGTCAACCCCGGCATCGCTGGTTTCCATTAGATGGGCCGCTGCTTCCGGGGAAGCACCGGCGGCAAGCGACTCGCGCACGGAAGCGAGGGCGCTGCTGTTGGAACCAACCATTACAACCCGGCCCGGGCCTTCTGCCAAGCGGCGAGCTTCTCTTACAAGCGCCGCAACCTTCCTTGGGCTAACCGGCAGCTTTCGCAAGTGCGTACCTCCTGTTACCCATCAGCCGGCTGCGAATATGGATACTTTCCAGCAGGCCGACCGCAAGCAAATTGGTAACCATTGAACTCCCTCCATAACTCATGAACGGAAGCGGGATGCCGGTAATTGGCATAATGCCGATAGTCATGCCTATGTTAACAAAAACCTGAAAGACTAGCATGAAGACAATGCCGGCGGCCACCAGACTGCCAAACATGCTTCCCGAAATTATGGCGATCCGCAGGCCCCGCCAGATGACAATAACATAAAGCGCGAGCAGAACCGCCACACCCACGAAACCAAGCTCCTCGCCCAGGACCGAAAAAATGAAGTCGGTGTGGTGCTCCGGCAGAAAGTTCAGCTGTGTCTGGGTTCCATGGTAGAGGCCCTTGCCGGTGAACATCCCGGAGCCAACGGCTATCTTGGACTGCAGCAGTTGAAAGCCGGCGCCGCCGGGATCGTTGCCGGGATGCAGGAACACAAGCAGGCGGTCAATCTGATAAGACTTCAGCAACTGAATGCCAATGGCCGGCAGCACCTCAATGACCAACAACAATCCGACGGCAAGGGCGGCGCCCATAATAATGAAGTGCAACAGGCGGGTTCCATATACAAACAATAGCGCCACTGTGATGGCGACAAGCACCAGGGCGGTGCCGAAATCAGGCTGCAGGAACACCAGCAGCGCCGGTATCATGACGTAACCCAGCGTAATCAGCGTTGTATGAGATTCAAGATCGCCCCGCTGACGCCCGGCCAGAAAAGATGAAATCACCAGTATCATCACAATTTTGGCAACCTCGGACGGCTGCAAATTAAAAAATCCCAGCCCAAGCCAGCGTTGTCCACCCTTGGCAGCCGCGCCGATAACAAACACCAACAGCATAAAACCTATGATGCCCCCGTACATGTGCAGGCGATAAGCCCTAAGGCCGCGAAAATCAATCAGAGCGGCAATAATTAACAAGACGGCGCCAATGATTGCGGCAACTGCCTGGATCCTGACGTAATAATAGGGACTTGACAAGTTGGGGTCAGAACGGGTAGCACTGTAAATTATTAACATTCCGTAAGCTATCAGGCCCAAGACAGCCGCCAGCAGCGCATAGTCAAAATGCCTCAGATATGTTCGAATCTCCACTTTCCTACCTCGCCGGTGCCCTGTTCGCCGCCAGCGGAGCGGGCTGCGGGAAGAGGGCGGACAAGATCTTCTTCACCGTTGGCGCCGCCACGGCGCCGCCGCCACCACCCTGCTCGAACATGACAGCGACCACATACTGCGGATTGTCCGCGGGGGCATACGCAACATACCAGGCATAGTCTGTTTTGCCCGCGACCTGAGCCGTGCCGCTCTTGCCGGCGATAACAGGCTTAAAGCCGGCAAACACGCTTCCAATTGCAGAGCCTGGCTGAGCCGCGCCGATTAGCGCCCGATGCAGCCTCTGCAGGGTGTCGGCAGAAATGCCCAGATCCTGCGGTGGATTCTGCGGCCGCAGATCATGGATGACAGCGTGTGTGACAGGGTCCTCCACCTCAAGGCCCACATGAGGCTTAACCAGCTTGCCTCCATTGGCAATAGCAGAATAAACGGTGGCCATCTGCAGCGGCGTCACCAGCACGTCGCCCTGGCCGATGGCCATGTTCACACTGTTTCCCGGCAGCCACATTTTGTCAATAGCTGTCTGGCCCACCTTTTGTTTCCAGGCCGGATCCGGCACGCGGCCGGCTGCTTCCCCAGGCAGATCAACCCCAGTGGGGCTTCCCAAACTCATCGTCCGCGCCCATTTCTGAATGCCCTGGTTATTGTTTGCTTTATAAAAGCGGTAACCAACCTCATAGAAATAAGTGTCACAAGACATCACAATTGCCCTGTTCAGATCAACGACGCCGAGTGGAGCCCAATCGTGAAAGACGGTGGCTGGGTCCCCGGGCACATGCCAGACACCGGTGCTGTTGACAGTCTCATAGGGATTGATCATCCCCTCCTGCAGGCCGGCAATGGCGGAGATTACCTTAAAAGTTGAGCCGGGTGGATATTGCCCGGCGATAGCCCGGTTCAGGAGAGGATCATTGGCCGCCGGATCCGTCAGCTGGCTGTACTGGGCGTCGCTCATCCCCCCAACCCAAACAGATGGGTCATATGTGGGGTAACTGGCCATCGCCAGTATCTCTCCGTTGTTTGGGTTCATGACCACAGCGGCGCCGCCATTAGCCGGGTAATGCAAACTGTAGGCAAGGTCGATGCCCTGGCTGAGAGCCTGTTCGGTCACCTGCTGGATGTGACTGTCAATCGTAAGCACGACGTCATTGCCGGGAACGGCGGCCTTGCTGCTCAGCACCACTGGCTGGCCGGACGCGTCGCTCTTGGGATGGCCGGAAGCGTCTACTTCAATTTCTGTGCCGCCATCAACGCCTTTTAACCACTTATCATATTCAAACTCAACGCCATCCTTGCCAACTTCATCACCAGACTTGTAGCCCTGAAAATGCGGCTCTGTCAACTCCTGCGCGTCTATCTGCCCCACATGCCCCAGCAGTTGCGCGGCCTCGCTGCCGGCAGGATATTTGCGCAAAGGCAGTTTTTTAATATCAACGCCAGGAAAGTAAAGCGGAATCCGCTCGATCAGATAGCTTTTCATGTCTGGCGTTATGTCTTTTTTCACAACCACGGAGCTATACGAATCTTCCTGATGCTGCTGCAGTGTGCTCTGGATCTTTGCTTCCGGCTCCTGGATGATCTTGCTCAAATCTGCCAGTTCCTGCTGCGGGTTTTTCAGCGCCGCCGGAAAGACGGTGACGGCGAGCCCGGCGCGGTTGTCCACCAGCGGCTGCTTGTTGCGGTCATAAATGATTCCCCTGGGAGCTTCCGCAGGAACAAAACGGATGCGGTTATTGTTGGCCATGGCTACGTATTGACCACCGGAGATTACTTCCAGGAACCAAACGCGAAAAACAATCACGCCAAATAACAGCAGCGTGATTACCGCCAATAAGCCCACACGAAAGGCAACAGATGGCGATTGCCGGTTGTTCCGCCTCCGCCGGTAACTACTGTTTTGAAGCAAAGACATTCTGTTTATGGCCGGCTCCCAGCCACCAGCGGCAAATGGCAAATATCGGCGAGGCCACCAGTGCGTTTAAAAAAGCCGTTGGCAACACTATTCTAAATGCAATGAACCAGACGGACGCTTCCACTCCCAGCAGAAACATGATCACCGCGTTTAAGCTCTCGACCACAAGCGTGGCGGCAAATACCGCCACTATAGGCGGCGCCCACGAAGTCGGATCGACCCTTCCTGCCAGGCGGCCGCTGAAATAGCCCGCCAGCGTAAATAAGAAAGATGAGATTCCCATAACCTGCACCAGAGCAATATCCAAAAACAGCCCCGTCGAAAATCCGCTAACAGCCCCCCATACCGGCCCTCTCATCAACGCCAGGCAGACCACTGCCACCAGGGCGGCGTCCGGCTTGGCGCCCAGCACGGTCAGGTAAGGCGCCACGGTAGTCTGGGTGATCACAGCGACGACAATGATTATCACAACTTTAAAAAGGTATGTGGGCGTCTCCGCCTTAACGGCTACAGGCGCCGCATCTTGTGCTGGCTGAATAATATTAGTATCTCGTTTAGGCTTGGCCCAGTACATAAGCAGATTACCCGCCCGCGTTAACCTGGGGCGGCTGGTCGGTTCCGGGAGGAGGAATGAGCACCATCACTTCTTCCAGCCGGTTAAAATCAACAAAAGAGGTTACGGAGATGCGCTTGAAGTAATCGATCTCCTGATCTGACACTTGATCAACAACGCCAATGGGGATCCCCTTGACAAAAAGCTTGCCGCTCCCTGATGTTACCACAACGTCGTTTTTGGACACCTTTTCGTTCTTGTCCACGAAATCCATATCCAGCTCGCCATTAATGCTGCCAATCACCGTTCCCATCGCCCCGGCTGCTTGATCAGTTTGCAGTTTCGCCTCAACATGTGAATTATGATCAATGATCATCAAAACCTGGGCTGAATTGGCCGCCACCGCCGACACCTGGCCCACCAGCCCCTGGCCGCTGACCACAGTCTGGCCCATGGAGATGCCGTCACCACTGCCCCGGTTAATGGTAATCGTGGCGTTCCAGGAAGAAGCGGAGCGGCCAATGACGCGGGCGGGAACTGTCTTGTAATCACGAGGATAGAAGGGCTGATTGACAAATCCCAGCATTTGGCGCAACCGCTGGTTCTCGCTTTCCGCCTCCTTTTGCGATATCACCTGATTGCGCAACTGGTCCACCTCCTGGCGCAACTGGGCGTTTTCACTCTGGGCAGAAAAAATTCCGGTAGCCCAGTGATAAGCGTCCAGCAGTGGCTCAAACAGGCGGGAAGTTCCCGACTCCAGGGGAGAGATGACCACGAGGCCGCCGCGTTGGGTTGAATGAAGAAGGCCACCAACAGGTTCGCGGTAATACCAAGTGAGCATGGCCACGGAAACCAGCAGTAGTACTGCCAGCACCGCCTGACGTTGAGCTGCGGTCTTGCGGGCCACGATACAACCTAAGCACTAAAGATTAAAATCGCCGCTTTGACTTGTTTGCGTAACGGGAAGTCTTGTGAAGAGCCTCAAATTCCTCCAGCGAACGGCCGGAACCAACTGCCACACAGGTAAGCGGAGACTCCGCCATATGAATGGGCATGCCGGTTTCTTCCCGGAGGCGCTCTGACAATCCCTGCAGCAGGGAGCCGCCTCCGGCAAGCATGACTCCCCGGTCCATAATGTCACTGGCGAGCTCGGGCGGGGTTTTGTCAAGCGTTGTCTTTAAGGCATCAATGATGGCTTGAACCGGCTCCGCCAGCGCTTCCCGTATCTCTTCCGAAGTCAAAACGATTGTTTTTGGCAAGCCTGTAACCAGGTCGCGCCCCCGGATCTCGGCCTGCTCCTCATCTGCCAGCGCCGAGGCCGAGCCAATCTCCAGCTTCAGCTCCTCCGCAGTCTGGCTGCCTATCATCAGCTTATACTCTTTCTTGACGTGAGCAATGATGGACTCATCCATCTCATCGCCGCCAACGCGGATTGACTGGGATGTCACAATGCCGCCCAGCGAGATCACCGCCACCTCGCTGGTGCCGCCGCCGATATCGACAATCATGTTGCCGGTAGGTTCGCTGACCGGCAGGCCGGCCCCAATCGCAGCCGCCATTGGCTCCTCGATAAGATAACAAAGGCGGGCCCCCGCCGACAGCGTCGCTTCCTCCACGGCCCGTTTTTCCACACCGGTGACCCCGGAGGGCACACAAACCACTACGCGGGGATGAGCCCAGCGATTTTGGTGCACTTTCTGGATAAAATGCCGGAGCATCTGCTCGGTGACATCAAAATCAGCAATTACACCGTCCTTCAGCGGACGGATGGCGCTGATCGTCCCGGGGGTGCGGCCCAGCATGCGCTTCGCCTCAGCTCCAACTGCATGCACCTCGTTGGTGCGCTGATCGATGGCCACCACGGACGGCTCGCTAAGGACTATGCCCCGGCCACGAACATAAACAAGAGTGTTGGCGGTGCCCAAATCAACAGCCATATCACGGCCGCCAAAACCGGCAAAATACGTTAGAAAACTTATCAGATCTCCTTTCCCGCACAACCGGAGCCATTGGACAGCCGGAGTGACTCTGCCGCTTGCTTGGGTAAACCTGACCGGCCCGCCTTTCCGAAAACCTGTAGCGCGCGCCACAGCTCGCGGCCGACCGGGAAAATCAACTTTTCAGGGTATCAGAGAGGGGGTGAAGGACGCTTACGCGCACAATATTGCGGCGAGGCGGCAGGCACCCCCTGATACCCGTTTTTCCTATGAAGGAGCACGACATTATATAACAATTCCGCCAGGGGGGTAAAATTGGAAGTTCTTGCAGCTGGCTGCAGCAGAATGCGTCTTATGAGATAGATTCTAAGGGGAGGCCCAGCTGGCGGGCGGCCAGCAGCCGATTCTGCGAAGCATACCCACCAGCAGCGGCAACGGCAAGCCGACAATATTGGTATAATCCCCGCGAATTTCTTCCACGAAAGCAGCAGCCCGTCCCTGGATGGCGTACGCGCCGGCTTTGTCACGCCACTCGCCCGTAGCCACGTACTGCCTCATTTCAGGCTCGGGGATTTGTGTAAAGCGGACTTCTGTAACTGCATGGTCTGTCATCTCCTGCGGCCGCTCATCTGCTCCGTCAGTCCACAAAACTGTAAGGCCGCTGTAAACAAGATGTGTGCGCCCCGATAACTGGCGTATTAAAGAAAAAGCCTCCTCCTCGCTGGCCGCTTTGCCCGCCGCCCGCCCCTGAATAACTACCATTGTGTCAACACCAATAACCGGCCTGCCGGCAGGCAACGGTTTTAGCCAGGGAAGCACAGACCAGGCCTTGCCGCGGCTGTGGCGCTCAACCTGCTCAGCCGGCAGCTCCATCCCCTGCTCCTCTTCTTCGTACTCAGAGGGGACAACCTCGAAATAAAAGCCAACTGAACTTAGCAGGTCCCGGCGCCTGGGGGACTTGGATGCTAGGTACATAGCTCATCAATTTGGTTTTTTAAAGAATTTCTTCCGGGCGAAAATATAGCCCGATCTCGCGCTCGGCACTGGCGGCGCCATCGGAGCCATGCACCACGTTAGCCAGAATCTCAAGCCCAAAGTCGCCACGGATCGTTCCCGGCTCAGCCGCCAGCGGATTAGTGCTGCCCATCATTTTGCGCACGACCGCTATCGCCTCCGGGCCCTCAAGCACAAACGCGACCACAGGCCTGGACGTGATCGAAGCCACCAGCTCGCCAAAAAAGTCCTTTTCCCTGTGCTCATCATAATGACGCTCGGCCATCTCCCGGTCCACCAACAGATACTTCATTGCCCGAATGCGAAGGCCGCGCCTCTCAAACCGGGCCAGTATCTCGCCGACCAGCCCGCGGCCCACGGCCCCAGGCTTGATCAGCACAAGCGTTTGTTCCAAAAGTCCTCCCAAATGATAAAGTTTCGAGTTTCCAGTCATTAATTTCCGGTTTCCAGCATTTGCCCGGCGCGGTGTTTCCCCGGTTTACAACTGGAAACTACCGGCTGGAAGCTAGAAACTGTTTTTTTACGCGAAAAGCTCGTCTTCCTCAATCAGCGGTTCCGTGCGGGCAACAGGGGCTTTGACTTCAGCCGCGCAGTAAGGACATGCCCGCCAGGCAGGATCAAGCGGCCTGTCACATTTGCGGCAAGCCAATTTAAGTTGCCGCCGGCACTTGGGACAAATCAGAAAGTCATCCCTGGCCGGCGTCTGGCAGGCCGGGCAGCGGTCGGCGGCTCCTGAGATCTCCAGTTCTTTTGCCCTGATCTCCAAGTCGCGCTCCAGCACGTCTTCCAGGTATTCCGGCGGCCGCAGAATCATGTAAAAGAGCGGACCCACATAAGGAAAAACCAGCGATGTAACCACAGATATGCCAATCATCAAGGAGCCAGTCATGCGCCGCCTGGCGTCCTTGTAGGTCCAAAATACCAGCGCCAGCCACAGGCCAATCAAAAGCGCCCAGGACATCAATGAGGCAAACTGCCACCAGGGAGAACTAAAAAAACTGCCGCCGCCCCCGCTGGTGCTTGTTTGTAAAACTACAAAAAACAATCAGCCATCTCCCGCCTTATCAGTTCTTCCTGTTTTCTTGTTTCCGTTCAAAGTTCAAAGTTTCTGGTTCTGGGTTTTGGGTTTATCCACCATCAACCATCCACCATCTACCATCCGGTTTATCACATTCTCCTCTTGATATCAGCCAGCAGATAAAGCGAGCCTGTTACCAGAATTACGTCACGGATAGAGGCCAGCTTAAACGCGCTTTCCAGCGCTGATTGATTCTCGCGGGCAACAAAGGTCTGCACCGGGCTGGCTTTTACGACAGGCAACTGGGACAGCTCCTGCGCCCGCGCACACCTAGCATTGGAGTTCTCAGTGATGAATAAGATATCACAAAACTCCAACAGGCGCTTAAGCATAGCGTCAGCGTCCTTGTCCTTCAGAATGGAGACAACGCCAATAACGCGCTTCCCAGCCGCCAGCGGCTCCAGTGAGGTCAGCAATTGCTCAATACCGGCAGGATTATGGGCGCCGTCCAGAATCACCAGCGGTTTTTCCGAGACGATCTCCATCCGCGCCGGAATACTGATCCGTGGCAGGGCCCGCCGGAGCTTTCTTTCATCCAGGGCCTTGCGCATAAAAAGCTCTGCGGCCTGGATGGCCACCGCACAGTTAGTCCGCTGGTAATCTCCGAGCAATGTCAGGGAAAGCTCGGAGTAATGGCCTTTCTTGGCCCAGACATCAAAATTTTCCCCCCTGCCCTTGAGCAGGGAAAAATCTTCATCGAAAACAAGTGGTTTCACCTTTAGCCGCCCGCAAACCCTGACCGCTTCGGCGAGCGCCTCTTGTGACAGCGCCCCCAGCACAACTTTCCCCTTTTCAGGGATAACCGCCATTTTTTCCTTGACGATCGCTGCTACCGTTTTGCCCAGCAGGTCGGTATGCTCCAGCTCAACATTGGTAAGCACCTGAACCCTGGAGTTGATCACGTTGGTGGCGTCATAGCGACCCCCCAGGCCGGCTTCAATAACGGCCACGTTAATTTTCTGCTGATGAAAGTAAAGGAAAGCCGCCGCCGTCAAAATTTCAAACTGCGTCAACGGGCCGCTGCTGCGGGAGCGCTTGTTGACCTCATCCGCTTTTTCCTTTACCTCAAGGATGAGCTTTTCAAAACGCGATTGGTTTATCTCTCTCCCGTCGATGAGGAAACGCTCGGTGAACGAGACCAGGTGGGGAGAAAGATAGGCGCCGGCTTTAAGGCCCTGACTGCCCAGAACGGCCGCAAGCATGCGGGCCGTGGATGACTTGCCGTTGGTGCCGACAATATGAATCGTTTTCAGCCGCTTCTCCGGGTTCTTAAGCGCCGCGAGCAGTTTTTTTATCCTCGCCAGCCCAGGCTTCATGCCCAGCCGCTCCAACCCGCCTAAATATTCCTGCACCTCGCGGTCAAGCATTGGCGCGGCACTTGACGGAAAAGAAGGCCGGGGGGCCAGAATGCGTCTCAGGCTTTTATTCCTGGTTGCCACGCGCGTTATCCGGCGGCGCCAAAATAACGCTCAAATTGTTGCTCCAGCTCAGCAAGCTCATGCTCATGCTGCTTCAATTTGTTCCTTTCCTGCTCAACAATCCGCGCCGGCGCCATTGTCACGAAATTTTCGTTTCCAAGCTTTTTGGCAGCGCGCGAAAGCTCCTGCTTCTTTTTGGAGATAGCGCCGCTGAGCCGCGCCTTTTCCTCTTCTATATCTATCAGCTCATCCAAAGGCAGGAGCAGCTTGCCGCCAGGAACCAAGGTTACGGCCGGGCGTTTGCCAGCGGCCGCCTCGGATTCCGACTGTACGGCTTTGATCAGACGCGTATTTGCCAGCGATTCTATCAGACCGGAGTTATCCTGTACCACTCGCCGGGCGGACTCATCCGCCATCACGAGCACCGCCGCCGCCTTCCTGGAAGGCGGCACCCGCAGCTCGTTGCGCAGCGTCCTGAGTGAAACAACCGTCGTCATCAGCTGCTCCATTTGCGCCTCTGCCTGATAATCACGGGCACCGTCGCCGGCAGGGAAGGTTTCATCGATCAGGAATCCGCGCCGTCCGGGCAACAAAGCGGCCAGCTCCTCGCTGAGGAATGGCATGAAAGGATGCAGCATTCTTAAAACGTTGTCCATCAAGTATAAAAGGTGGCCGGAGACCTCTTCCCTGACGGCTTGATCGCTGCCGTAAAGCCGCGGCTTGACCGCCTCTACATACCAGTCGCAAAACTCATTCCAGACAAACCGGTAAATGAGCCTTGTGGCTTCGGAAAATTCATATGCGTCCAGATGGGTGTTTAGCTCCGCCGCTGCCGCCTGCAGGCGGCTGTCAATCCAGCGGTCGGCCAGATCGGCGCCGGCGCGCTTTGGCTTCACGTCGGCCACGCCCAGCAGAACGAACCGGGCGGCATTGAAAATCTTGTTACAGAAGTTGCGGCTCATCTCAATGCGCTCGTCAGAAAAACGCACGTCCTGAGCCGACGCCATATTAAGCAGCCCGAAACGCGTGGGGTCAGCGCCAAAGCTGTCAATCAGCTCCAGTGGATCTACCCCGGTTCCCAGCGACTTGCTCATCCGGCGGCCGTCCCTGGCCATGATGGTAGGGTTGATGATCACATCCCTGAAGGGAATCTCGCCCGCAAACTCAATTCCCATCATGATCATGCGCGCCACCCATAGAAATATAATGTCGCGGGCGGTGACAAGAACGTTCGTGGGATAGAAAATATTCAGCCGCTCGGTGGCGTCAGGCCAACCGAGCGTGGCAAAAGGCCAAAGGGCGGAGCTGAACCAGGTGTCCAGCACATCTTCCTCTTGGTGCAACTCTGAAGACCCGCACTTGCACGTGGAGGGCGCATTTTCCTGGACAATGACCTGGCCGCATTCATCACAATACCAGACCGGCAGCCGGTGCCCCCACCAAAGCTGCCGCGAGATGCACCACGGCCTCAAGGACCGCATCCACTCCAGATAGACCCCGGACCAGCGCTCCGGCACGAATTTGACTTCCCCGCCCTCCGCGGCGCGGATCGCCGGAGCCGCCAGCTCATCCATGCGCATGAACCACTGCAGCGAAATATAAGGCTCAATGGACGTGCCACAACGGTAACAGGCACCCACAGCATGAGAATAGGGCTCGATTTTCTCTATCAGGCCTTCCTGCTCAAGACGGGCTGTTACTTGCTCGCGGGCAAGCTCCAGCGTCAGGCCGGCAAACTCCCCCCCGTTCTTGTTGATATGGCCATCAGAAGTAAAAACGTTGATTTCCTCAAGGCCGTGCTTCTTGCCAATCTCGAAGTCGTTGGGGTCATGAGCCGGGGTGATCTTTAAAGCACCGGTGCCAAAGCTTACGTCGACATACTCATCGGTGATTATCGGGATCTCCCTTCCCGCCAGTGGCAGGATCACCTGTTTGCCAACGTAATCGCGGTAGCGCTCATCACCGGGATTGACAGCCACAGCCGTATCGCCGAGCATCGTCTCGGGCCGCGCTGTGGCAATCACCAGGTAGCCGTCCTCATCCTTGAGGGGATAACGCAGATAGTACAGTTTGTCATCGCATTCCTGGTGCTCAACCTCAAGGTCCGACAGAGCCGTGTGGCAGCGAGTACACCAGTTGACCATGTACTCGTCCCGGTATATAAACCCTTTTTCGTAAAGTGTTGTAAACACCCTGTAAACGGCGCGGACATATCCCTCATCGAGCGTAAACCGCTCACCATTGTAATCAAGCGAGCAGCCCAGGCGCTTGAGCTGGTTGATAATAGTTGAGCCGTACTCATCCCGCCATTGCCAGACGCGTTTTTCGAATTCTTTTCTGCCGATCTGTTGGCGCGTCAGTCCCTCGGCCGCCAGTTGCTTCTCCACCTGGTTCTGTGTGGCGATGCCGGCGTGGTCGGTGCCGCAGATCCAGAGGGCGTTCTTCCCCTGCATCCGCGCGCGGCGGATAAGCAGGTCCTGGATCGATGAATTAAGGGCATGGCCCATGTGCAACGAGCCGGTGACATTTGGCGGCGGCAGGGCAACACAGAAAGACTCCTGGGCGGAGCCGATGTCAGGGGTGAAAAGATGCGCCTCAAGCCAGCGGCTCATCCATTTGAACTCGATGTCGGCCGGCGAGTAGCGCTTGTTTGTCTGTAAATGTTCGCGAATGTTGTTATCCATGCGATAAACAGCCAAAACGGGCACGCAGAGCCGCGCGGTGCGCGGCACGTTATTTTATCATACGTAGGGGAAACCGGTTCGAAGGCGCCACCTATGGCAAAATGGCAATAAAAAAACCGCCGCCGGCGGCTGCTGACAAATCATCAAATAGGTGATTTGTGTTTAGATAAACAGCCGCTCCATGGCCTGGCTGAAATCATCCACAAAAACAAAATCCAGTCCCTGGCGGACGTTCTCCGGCAGTTCTTTGGCATCAGGCTCATTTGTAACAGGAAGGACGACGGTCTTGACGCCGGTGCGGACAGCAGCCAGGCATTTCTCCCTCAGCCCGCCAACCCGCAATATCTTGCCCCGCAGCGTGATTTCACCCGTAGCGGCGACAGAGGGCCTGGTGGCGCGGCCGGAGATAGCTGACAGCATCGACGCCGCCAGAGCGATGCCCGCAGAAGGGCCATCCTTGGGTATGGCGCCCTCCGGCACGTGCAGGCGCAAGTCTTTGTTTACCATGGCCCATTTTCCCGCTTCATCAAAAGCAGGTGCATGCTTTTTAAAGAATCCCCTAAAGACGCCGTCATTCTCAATTTTTGACAACAGGTAGCCCCAGGCGGTCGAGGCCGACTCTTGCATGACGTCGCCCAATTGACCGGTGAGCACCAGCTCTCCCTTGCCGGAGCAAACAATGGTCTCTATCGTCAGCACTTCACCGCCTTCTGCAGTGTAGGCCAGCCCCAGGCTGGCTCCGTGCAGCGCCCCCCGCTCAACCCGCTCCTTCGAAAACGGCGCCGGACCCAGATAGTCCTCCAGGGCTTTAGCCGAAACACGCACCGGCAACCGCAGGCGCTCTTCCAGGTGACGGCGCGCCACCTTCCGGTAAACTTTTCTCAGCCGGCGCTCCAGCTCCCGCACGCCTGACTCGCGAGTGTAAAAACGGATCATGGCCCTCACGGCCGCAGTTGAAAAAATAACGCTGCCCTTCTTCAAACCAGACTCTTTGGCAATCTTTGGTATCAGGTGTCGTCTGGCAATCTGCTCCTTTTCCTCAAACGTGTAACCGGCAAGACGGATAACCTCAAGCCGGTCGTAAAGCGTTGGCGGGATGCCATCATCGTCATTGGCAGTTGCCAGAAACAGAATCCGGGAAAGATCATAGTCCAGCTCCAGGTAATTATCGCGAAATTCCTTGTTTTGCAGGGGATCAAGCACCTCCATTAATGCTGCCGCCGGATTCCCGCGAAAATCCGAATCCAGCTTGTCCACTTCATCAAGCAAAACTACAGCATTGTCAATCTTGGCCTTGCTGATGGCATCGATTATCCGCCCCGGCATGGCGCCGACGTATGTGCGGCGGTGTCCCCTAATCTCGGCTTCATCCCGCACGCCTCCCAGGGAAATCCTGACAAAGGGCCGCTTCAGCGCGCCGGCGATCGCTTGGGCCACCGAGCTTTTGCCAACTCCCGGCGGGCCCACAAAGCACAATGTTGTGTTTGGCTGATCCTCTCCCAGCAACCTGCCCACAGCCAGGAATTCAAGCACTCTTTCCTTAACAGATTTGAGGCCGTAGTGAGTGTTCTCAAGATGACGCGCCACTGCCGCCAGCTCATAATTGCTGTCTCCGGCAAGCTCGCCCCAGGGCAACGCGAAAACGTTATCGAGGTAATTGCGAATCACCGAGACTTCCGCCGACATGGGCGACGCCGACTTGAGCTTGTTTATCTCCTTGCGCACAGATTCTGCCGCTGCCGGCCCCAGCTTTTTTTTCTCAAGCAGCCGGTGATATTCGCGGATGTTCTCGTCCTCAGCCTCGGGAGCGTGTTCCAGCTCTTCCCGAATCACCTTCAACTTTTCGTGCAGGAAAATCTGCCGCTGGGTGCTTTCAATCTTGTCCTGCACTTTCTGGTTTAGGTTGCGCTCCAGATCAAGCACGGCATTTTCCTCAATCAGAATCTGCAGCACGGCAAGCAGCCGTTTCTCCGTATCGCCAATCTCCAGCAAGTCCTGCTTTTTCTTAAAAGGAAGCTGCAGGTGCGCCGCCACCGCGTCGGCCAGCTCGCCAGCATCCGTGACAGCGCCGACAACATGGGCCATTTCTTCAGACATGCCGGGGTTGCCTTCGACGTAATGAATGAATTCCCTCACAACTACACGCGCCAAGGCATCCAGCCGGTCGCTGTGCTTTTTGGCCTTGCCGCCGGCCAGTGGCGAAAAATGCACCTGGAAATGCGGCGACGTTGAGGCAAAGCTATCTATTCTCACTCTTTGCTGGCCTTCAACAAGCGCCTTGATAGAACCATCCGGCAGACGGTAGAGCTGTACTACTGTTGCCATAGTGCCGATGCGGACTATATCGTCAACAGACGGATCCTCGACTCCCGGCTCCTTCTGGATTGACAGAATGATGGGGGATTTGTCCGCAAAGGCCTGCTCCAGCGCCCGGATAGACTTCTCGCGGCCCACAAATATAGGCGCGACCATGCGGGGGAAGACTACTAGCTCTCTGGTTGGCAGTAAAGGAAGTGATTTATCGGGTTTATGCTGACTCTTCGTCAAGTTGTGGTAACATTCTTTCCGCTTCCGTTAACAGTGTCGGATCAATCTCGCGCTCGATCGTTTCCTTGGTAACGACGCACTTGCGCACGTCATTCCGAGACGGAAGCTCAAACATCACATTCAGCAGGGACTGCTCGATAATCGAGCGCAAGCCCCGGGCTCCGGTCTCCAGTTTCAGCGCTTTGTCGGCAATAGCCGCCAGGGATTCCGGCGCAAAGACAAGTTCTATATTATCAAATCTAAAGAAACGCTCAAACTGCTTTACCAAAGCGTTTTTCGGAATTGTGAGAATCCTGACCAAATCTTCACGGTTCAGGTTGTGAATGGCGGTGACAACCGGCAGGCGGCCGATGAATTCCGGAATCAGGCCGTACTCCAGCAGATCTTCCGGCATAACCTGGGCAAATGTGCTGCCCACGTCCTTTTCTATCCTGCTCCTGACGTCGGCGCCAAACCCGAGGCCCTTGTGGCCCACGCGGCGCTCGATGATCTTTTCAAGGTGCGCGAATGCCCCCCCGCAAATAAACAGAATGTTGGTTGTGTCAATGCTGAGGAACTCCTGGTGAGGATGCTTGCGTCCTCCCTGGGGCGGAACGCTGGCAACCGTTCCCTCCAGGATTTTAAGCAGTGCCTGCTGCACGCCTTCGCCAGAGACATCCCGGGTGATTGACGGATTATCGGCGCGGCGGGCGATCTTGTCTACCTCGTCAATATAGATGATGCCTGTCTCGGCTTTTTTAACATCGTAGTCGGCCGCCTGGATCAGCTTCAGCAGGATGTTCTCCACGTCCTCGCCAACATAACCGGCCTCAGTAAGCGCTGTCGCATCGGCTATGGCAAAGGGAACATTGAGGAAACGGGCCAGGGTTTGAGCCAGCAAGGTCTTGCCGCAGCCGGTTGGCCCGAGCAACATGATGTTTGACTTCTGCAACTCGACGTCATTTTCGTCGCCGGAAAACATCTGGATGCGCTTGTAATGATTGTAAACCGCCACAGAAAGCGTGCGCTTGGCCTCTTCCTGGCCAACCACATACTCATCAAGAGCCGCGTAAATCTCGGTTGGCTTGGGAAGATTATCGAGATCGAGATTGGCCGGGGGGGCCAGCTCCTCATCGATAATCTCATTGCAGAGGTCGATGCATTCGTCGCAAATATAAACGCCGGGCCCGGCGATCAGTTTCTTGACCTGGCGCTGCGACTTGCCGCAAAAACTGCAAAGCAATTGTTCATTACCATCCGTGGACCTGGCCATTGCTTACGCTCCCTTTATCGCTGCCCGGTGAGATATGACCTCGTCGATGATACCATAATCCTTGGCCTCGCCTGCGGTCATGAAATAATCACGGTCGGTGTCGGAAGAGACTTTTTCCAAAGGCTGGCCGGTGTGCTGGGACAGGATTTCATCGAGACGCTTCCGGAGAGACAATGCTTCCTTGGCATGAATTTCAATATCAGCCGCAGGGCCCTGAAAGCCGCCGGAGAGCTGGTGAATGAGAATCTTGGCGTTGGGCAGCGCAAAACGCTTGCCCTTTGAGCCTCCCGCGAGAATGAGTGCGCCCATGCTCATAGCAACCCCCACGCAGGTAGTTACCACATCCGGCTTTATAAATTGCATTGTATCATAGATGGCCAGCCCGGCATAGACGGAGCCGCCCGGGGAGTTGATATAAAGGTTGATATCTTTGTCGGGATCGTCAGACTCCAGATGCAGCAGCTGGGCCACGACCACATTGGCAACCTCTTCATTAATGCCGCTGCCCAGAAAGATAATCCGCTCATTAAGCAAACGGGAATAAATGTCGAAGGCCCGCTCGCCGCGGCTGGTCTGCTCGATAACCATCGGGATAAGTGGCATTTGACTAACTCCGGATTTTGGATATTGGATATTGGATTTTGGATAAAACATAAATCAAGACCTGTCATTCCGGACCGCGCAAGCGGCGAAGAGTCTACGGCGTAATGATCTCGGG
The DNA here is from genome assembly GCA_021790115.1 of Actinomycetes bacterium. Taxonomy (GTDB): domain Bacteria; phylum Actinomycetota; class Thermoleophilia; order BMS3ABIN01; family BMS3ABIN01; genus JACWAD01. The sequence continues at coordinate 53,359 of JAJYIM010000007.1, forward strand.
CTTCTCCTCTTCTTTCTTCGTTGCCCCATCGTGTTTGTGCAGGACCGGAATCGCCTTCTCCGCCAGCAGATCCAGTGCCTTGCGCCGGAGCAGGTTTTCCCTCACAAACCCTTCCCGCCGGGCTTCCTGCGTCTTCTTCAAGAGCTTCTCGGCGTCAATTCCGCGCCGGCTGGCCTGGGCCCTGATCTCGGCCTCCACTTCATCACTGCTCACTTCCAGGACTTCATTTTCGGCTACGGCGTCCAGCACAAGGTCCTGCTTTATCTGCCGCTCTGCCTCATTCCGGAAACCCTTTCGCACCTCCTCGGCGGACATGCCTATCTGTTCAGCGTAATGCTCAAAGGTGACACCACTGTCTTTCAGGGCAATGGCAAACTCTCCTGCAAGCTCCTGACTCCGCTTTTCCAGCATTACCGATGGTATCTCGACCTCGGCGGTTTCAACTGCTTTTTCCAGAACCTGCTCACGGAACAGGTTCTCAGCAGCCCCCTCGCGGGCCTTCATCATCCGGGAGCGGATATCATCCCTCAATTCTTCAACAGTATCAAATTCGCTGTTTTCCGCCACGAACTCGTCGGTGAGCTCCGGCAGCACGCGCTCCTTTATCTCCTTGGCGGTAACATCAAAAACGACTTCCTTGCCCGCCAGATTTTCCGGCCGGTATTCCTCCGGGAAGGTCAGCGTAAGCTTTTTCGACTGGCCCTCCTCCATTCCTGCAATCCGGTCTTCAAACCCGGGGATAAACGTGCCTGATCCCAGCTCGAGCATGTAATCGCTGCCGGAACCTCCTTCCAGAGGCTCACCGCCCACGAAACCGGCAAAGTCGATCACGACAAAGTCGCCGGCGGCCGCCGGCCGGCCATTGATCTTTTCCAGCCTGGCCACCCGCTTGCGCATCCGCTCGATGGGCTCCTCGACCTCCGCGTCCTTGACCTCAACAACTTCTTTCTCCGCCTCCAGCCCAACGTACTTGCCCAGCTTGGGCCGGGGAGCCACGGGCACGGTCGCCTTGAACTTGTACGGCTTGTCCTGTTCATCAAGGTTGTCAAAATCAAGCTCGGGAGAATCAATCGGCTTGATAGCAGACTGGTCAAGCGCTGCCTCATACCATAGGGGCAGTGCGTCGTGCAGGGTACGCGTCAATATTGCTTCCTTGCCAAAATGAGAAACGAGCACAGGCCTGGGTGTTTTTCCCTTGCGGAAGCCAGGCACGCGCGCGCTTTTTGCCATTTCCTTGATGGCACGGTCTATTTGTGTTTTAATTTCCTCGACCGGCACCTCGACCTCAATCTCGACCTTGCCTGGTTCCAATTTTTTTGCGGTGCTTTTAATTTCTGCCATGACGCTCCGAGCTCACGCCTCAGGGTTAAAAAGATTCAAAGTAAGATGTTAAACAAGATTGGCTCGAAAACCAAATTAAGCGGATCTTGGACTTTTGGACTTTGAACATTAGACATTTCCAACGTCCAAAATCCATTGTCCGGGCTTTGGTGCGGGCGAGAGGACTTGAACCTCCACAGGGGTAACCCTACCAGCTCCTAAGGCTGGCGCGTCTGCCATTCCGCCACGCCCGCAGGCGGCATTTTCATGTTTAAGGTTATATTATATTAAGAAAGAATCCATTATAAAGAGGCCGGCTGGCCGCAGCCTTATTTTTTGTTAAAATTTGCTGGAAGTGCTCAAACATCGCAGAAATAGTCAACGGAACGCAATAATCATCGGCGGCTCTACCGCTATGGCCGTCATTTTATTGCTGGTCTTCCCCCTGGCCCACTTGCTCGCTCAGGACAGCGACGACAATTACAAAGGCGGTAACCCCTGCCAGAGCGGTAACAATCCCGACAAGTTTCAGCTGTATCCCAACCAGGGACCTGCAGGCAGCTTTTTCATCATCAAAGGAAAACCTCACGACCCCAAGACCGTCGGTCCCGGCTCGGATGTCGATTTCTCCTGGCGCGAAGAACAATCCAGCCCTGGCTTTTCAGCCAAGGTTGACGTCAACGACAACTTTGCCGCACTGATAAAAGTACCGTCAGGTTTTGCTCCCGGTCAGCACCAGCTGTTATATGAAGAAGCTTCCCCCTACGCATCCTGTCTGGAGTTTACAGTCACAAGCGCCCAGCCGGGCGCCGCGGCCCCTCTCTTCCCGCAACTCGGCGCCTTGTCCAGGATCCTCACCCTGCTTGTGGACCTGCTCCGCTCGTTTTTCCAGCACTAGGAAAAATATATACCGCTACGGACCGTAAACTCATCAACCAGCAAGTTCCCTGAAACTGACAGTGGTGCCGGTGCAGGCTGAGCGCAGCTGGAAACCTGTATTCCTTGTTTTTCTGGTGCGCCCGGCAGGACTCGAACCTGCAACCTACGGATTAGAAGTCCGTTGCTCTATCCGATTGAGCTACGAGCGCAAAAAAAACGGATGGTGGATGGTGGATAATCCAAATGCCTAAAATACCTGTCATCTATCTACTATCTACCATCAGATTTTTGGGGTGGACGATGGGATTTGAACCCACGACCGCCGGATCCACAGTCCGGAGCTCTACCAGCTGAGCTACGTCCACCGCAAAACAGATTCTGGATACTGGATTCTGGATAAAACCAAACCAAGGCTCCATGAGCTTGCCCAAGGCCGCCACAATCAAGCCAAAACAAAGAAGTGCATATCTTAATAAGACTACCACCATCCACCATCCATCATCCGCTTTTGGAGCGGGCGACGGGGGTCGAACCCGCGACAATCGGCTTGGAAGGCCGATGCTCTACCAACTGAGCTACACCCGCGTAAAACCGGATATTGGTCGAGCTGTTCGGACGTTATCTGAACAGCAACAGCCATATGATACACCAGCTGGCGGGACTTACGAAGAAGTTTTCGAGATAACATCCTACGCAATCTCAAGAGGTAGCGAATCAGCTAACGTAGTCTTTTGATAATTGTTTGGTCCTTAGTATTTATTACTTCTCTTGATTTATTATTAATGTAACGAAAATGTTTTTGCACTTGTTTATTATAAAAGTTTGTATTATCAATAATCATATATCCGCCTTTTATCAATCTAGGGAATAAATGATTATATTCAAACATGACTGTTTCGGGTAAGTGGCTCCCATCCAGTAAAACAAAACTCAACTCAGTAAAATTCCGCTCTTTTCCTCTGAACCAGTAATGGACCGTGTCCATAATATTGATGAACTCTGCAGATACCCTCTG
>JAJYIM010000046.1 GCA_021790115.1 Actinomycetes bacterium
CTACGTGGCCTTTGAGTCTCCCGCCTCCAACCTGGTTGGCGGCGACACCAACGGATACATCGACGTCTTTGTCAAGGACATGCAGAGTGGGGCAATCTGGCGGGCTTCAACTGACGCGTCGGGCGGCCAGGCAAACGGCTGGAGTTACAATCCTTCCATCTCCGCCGACGGCAACTACGTAACCTTTTATTCCGAAGCCTCCAACCTGGTTGCAGGCGACACTAATGCCTCAAGTGATATTTTTATCAAAAACGTTCAGACCGGCGGGATCTGGCTCGCGTCCACTGACGCTTCCGGCAACCAGGCAAACAGCAACAGCGAAAACCCTTCCATTCCCGCCAACAGCAGCTACGTTGGATTTGATTCCACCGCTTCCAACCTGGTGCCGGGCGACACCAATAACGCCGCCGATGTCTTCCTGGCCACAGGCTCCGGCGCTTCCTGCCCCAGCGGGAAACCGGGGCTGGCGCTGAGCGAATCCCGTGCCTACTGGGCCAGCCTGGCCGATTTCAGCGCCGGCAGCCTCAGCGTCGATTACAGCGTCGCCAACACAGGCGGCAGTCCGGCTTATATCATCGAGATTATCGGCTCAACGGCAAGCAACGGCGTCACTTCGCAGGCAGCCATGCCCCTGTCACTTGGAAATATCATTAACGGCGATTCACGCGCCTTTACGATTAAATATACCGTGCCTGCCGGGGTAACTTCATTCAGGACATCCATGACCGCCACAGCAGAAGACGGCTGCGGCGCAACGCACAATTACCCGTAAGGATTATCCGCCGGATTTTTCCCCGCCTTTTTCCTAGCCCAGTTTTCACCCAACGCCTCAGCCTGCTCCAGCACCATCTGCGTCGCTTTCTCCTGCTTGTCCGGCGGATAACCATGCTTGCGCAGGATACGCTTGACCAGCACCCGCAGGTGCGCGCGAACGTTTTCGCGCAGGGTCCAGTCAATGGAAACATTTTTACGCACGGTGGCAACCAGCTCCTGGGCAATCCTCCTGAGGGTCTCATCGCCCATGATTGCCACGGCGCTGTCATTCGTCTCCAGGGCATCGTAAAACGCCAGCTCAGCGTCGGTCAGGCCCAGCTCTTCGCCGCGCCGGTCCGCCTCCCGCATCTCGCGAGCCAGTCCAATCAGCTCTTCGATCACCTGCGCCGCCTCAATGGCACGATTGTGATACTTGCGCAGCGCCTCCTCCAGCAGCGCCGCGAATGAGCGGGCCTCGACGACGTTGCGGCGCCGCCTGTTTTTGATCTCGCCCTCGAGCAGCTTCCTCAGCATCTCCACAGCCAGATTCTTCTGCGGCATGCCACGGACCTCTGCCAGAAACTCTTCCGAGAGGATGGAGATGTCCGGCTTTTTAAGGCCGGCAGCATCGAAGATGTCGACGACCTCCCCGGCGACCACGGCTTTGGATACTATCTGGCGGATGGCGTGGTCGAGATCATCAGGCCCCCGCTCGCCTGCCGCTCTTTTAACCAGCGCCGCCTTGACCGTCTGGAAGAAGCTGACATCGTCGCGAACCCGCCTGGCTTCATCGGCCGGCACCGCCAGGGCAAACGCTTTCGACAGATCGTTAGCGGCCTGGACAAGACGATTTTTTCCATCTGCCTGAGCCAGGATGTGGTCCTGGGCGGCCGGGAGCAGCCGCAGTTGCTGAGCCGGATTGCCGGCCCACCCCGACCAGTCAAAGCCGTGAAAAAGCCCGAGGCAGATTTCATGCTTCTCCAGCATCAGCGCCACCGCCTCAGCCTGGTCGATGGCCGCATCGCCGGCGCCACCACTTTCCGTATAAACAGCCAAAGCTGCCTTAAGCTCCGGCGCCAGCCCCAGGTAGTCAACCACCAGGCCGCCCGGCTTGTCCCGGAACACCCGGTTGACGCGGGCGATGGCCTGCATCAGTCCGTGGCCGCGCATGGGCTTGTCCATGTACATGGTGTGCAGGGAAGGCACATCAAACCCGGTCAACCACATATCGCGAACGATGACAAACTTCAATGGGTCGTCCGGGTCGCGGAAGCGCTTAGCCAGCCGCTCACGCCGCTCCTTGTTGCGGATGTGCTGCTGCCAGCCGGGCGGGTCTGAAGCCGAGCCGGTCATCACCACCTTGATCTCACCTTTATCGTCATCCGCATCCAGCCGTTCAGGCTTAATGGCGACAATGGCGTCGTGGAGGTCAACGCAGATACGCCGGCTCATGCAGACTGCGATTCCCTTGCCGTCCATGGCCTCCAGCCGCTGCTCGAAATGGTAAACGAGGTCTGCGGCGATTTTGCCAAGGCGCTTCTTTGTGCCAACCAGCGCCTCCAGCTGCGCCCACCTGGTCTTGAGCCTCTCCTTGTGCTCGACCTCTTCGCCTTCAGTGGCTTCCTCGAACCCGGGATCGACGCGGGGCATCTCCTCAGCGTCGAGCTCCAGCTTTGCCAGCCGGCTCTCATAATAGATGGGAACGGTGGCGCCGTCTGTCACTGCCCGCTGGATGTCATAAACGCTGATGTTATCGCCAAAAACAGCACGGGTGCTCTTGTCGGCCAGCTCGATGGGCGTGCCGGTAAAGCCAATGAACGAAGCCCCGGGCAGGGCATCGCGCATGTGCCGGGCGTAGCCATCGATGAAGTCGTACTGGCTGCGGTGGGCCTCGTCGGCGATGACCACGATGTTGCGCCGCTCCGACAGCACCGGATGGGAATCGCCTTTCTGCTCCGGGAAAAATTTCTGGATGGTGGTAAAAACGACCCCGCCCGATGCTACTTTAAGCTTCTGGCGCAGATCGGTTCGGCTGGCGGCCTGCACCGGCGGCTGCCGGAGCAGATCCCGGCAGCGGGAGAAGGTGCCAAACAGCTGGTCGTCGAGATCGTTGCGGTCCGTGAGCACAACGATGGTGGGATTCTCCATCTCCGGCTCCAGGATGATGCGGCCGGCGTAAAACGCCATCGTCAGGCTCTTGCCGGAGCCCTGGGTGTGCCAGACCACGCCGATACGCCGGTCGCCGGGCTCGCCGCCTGGTTTGGCCGGCGCCTCATAGCTACTGCCTGTCTCCGCCGCCAGGCTGGCGCCGCCAAGCATCTGTGAGGCACGCAATGTCTCTTCTACCGCAATATCAACAGCATGGAACTGGTGATAGCCGGCCATCTTCTTGACCAGCCCGCCGCCGGCTTCCTCTTCGTGAACGATGAAGTGCCTGATGAGCGCGAGCAGGCGGCGCCTGTCCAGCATGCCTTTAATGATGACTTCCAGCTCCGGCAGCCGCGCGTCATCCAGATCGCTGCCGCTGATGGTGCGCCAGGGCTTGAACCATTCGCGCCCGGCAGTGAGCGTGCCGGTGCGGGCCTGGATGCCGTCGGAGATGATCAGGGCTTCGTTGAAATCAAAAAGGGAGGGGATTTCCGCCTTGTAGGTCTGCAGCTGTTGATAAGCCGACCAGATAGTGGCGTTTTCATCGGCGGCGTTCTTGAGCTCGATGACGATGAGCGGCAGGCCGTTGACAAAAATGACGATGTCCGGACGCCGGTTGCTGTTGTTTTCAATGACGGTAAACTGGTTGACCACCAGCCAGTCATTGCCATCAGGATTATCAAAATCAATTACCCGAGCCTGGGCGCCGCCGATGCTTGCGTCCGGCCGTTTGTACTCGACGGTGGCGCCTTCGACGAGCAACTTGTGAAAGACGTGGTTGCGCGCTTCCAGGGACGCGCCGGCAATACGGGTGAGCCGGCGAAAGGCGTCATCGAGGGCTGCGGATGGAAGACCGGGGTTGAGCCTGCTTAGCGCCTCACGCAGCCTTCCTTCCAGAATCACCTGCCCGTAGTCACTGCGCTCAGCCGCCGGCATGTCGGGGGCGATGTCGGGACCATTGAGAACCTGGCAGCCAAGATCAGCCAGCCACTCAAGCGCAGCGGCCTCGACGCCGGATTCCGTGAAGCCGGGGGTCAATCGCCGCCATCCTCGATGAGATTGAGTATGAGGCGAACCATCAAACCCTTCTGACCAGATTCGCTCTCGGCAATAAGGAGCGCCAGTGCCACCATGGCGTTATCCGCCAAGCGAGGTCTGCCATCCGCCCGCAACAGCAGGCCGTTCCGCCTCAGATATTCCAGGAATAGAAGCGTGCCGATACGCTTGTTCCCATCGACGAAGGGGTGGTCTTTGATGACCAGATACAGCACATTCGCGGCGCGTGCCTGAACGGTTGGATAAAGCGGCTGGCCATCAAAAGTCTGCTCGATGGCGCCCAGTATCGCATCAAGATGGTCACCCCGTTCCTGGCCGAAAATGGACGTGGCTTCATCTTTGGTAGCAAGCAAAGCCCGAAGCTCGGTAATGACTTCCTTCGCATCCGCATGAGTCAGAGCAGCGGTCTGCTTTATGGGGCGCTCCGGAACTTCGGCCAGACGATCCTCATCATATTGAAGCAACAGCTTCCAGGCGCGGGTATAGCCCTCGACTATTTCAAGCGCCGCCCGACCCTCACCTGAGACCAGCTCGTTCCGGGTGAGCGTACGTGCCAGCAGCGACACAGCCTGCTCGATCTCGTCGATGCCCTTTTCCCCAAGCCGCTTCTCGTTTAGTGTATAGCCGCGCAGGAGGTGATCCCGGAGGGTTTTGGTCGCCCAGATGCGGAATTGGGTGCCGCGTTTAGAGCTGATGCGATATCCAACAGAGATTATGGCATCGAGGTTGTAATGCCTGAGCTGTCGGCGCACCTGCCGCTGCCCTTCGGTCTGAACTACCGAGTAATCCTCGGTAGTTGCTGACTCGGCCAGTTCTCTCTCATTGAAGATGTTTCTTATGTGAAGCCCGATGTTATCAGTGGAAGAGTCAAACAGCTCAGCCATCTGCCTCTGCGTCAGCCAGACCGTCTCCTGCTCCAACCGAACATCCAGGCGCACTTCGCCGTCGGGCGACACATAAAGAATGACATCTTTATTGATGTTTGTATTAGCCGAATCCAATGTCCTGGCTTTCGTTTCTTCACATGATCCAGCATGCCGAGTTCATGCGCTTTAGTCTTCAGCAAACATCTTCCGCAGCGGCACGTTGTTCTCGGCGTCACCCAGGTCATTGTTGATCTCATCCAGATCAAAGGCTTCAGGGTCAAAACTGCCGCCGGTCCATTCCAGCAGCTCTTCATGGCGCGGGTTGCTGCGGTCGCCGATCGCCTCCAGGAATTCACCGTAGCTCCACGGCCCGCCAACGTCTTCGGGCGGGCAGGCCCGCTTGCCCTTGATGCAGACCGGGTACTGCCTGCCCTTCTCGGCCGGCAGAATCTTCTCAATCAGGACGTCATGCTCCCAGCCATCGCCAAAATCGTAGTCGAAGATAAACTTTTTGTCTCCAGGATAGATGACGTTGCTTAGCCTGACACCGCTCTCGTCAATCATCCAGTCTGCTCCCCAATCGGGGTCGGCAATGCCGTACCGCTCGCCGTGGATGTAAAAACCATGCAGGTGGCCGCCCAGCCAGCCCATCGCAATCTGGATATAATCAGCCAGCTTGTCAAGCGTAGTGTCTTCAACCAGCAACCGCCGCCAGATCGGCGGCCGGACGTTGCACAGCACGATCTTCAGTTGATAGATATTCTTTGTTTTATTGGCCGCCATTATACCTCCTGCAAATTTTTGATCTGCCTCAGAGATTAGCCGGCTTTCGGGAAGGAATCACGATGGTTAGCAATGTGCACCGTCTCTCCATCAGGAAGAAGTATAACACGCAGATATCTTCCCTCCATCTCGTTAATAGGCGCCCAACGGCGGATGCGGCCGTCTTTCTGAACAGCCTCTTTCACGGGATTGTCTATGACCCGCTGAATCCATTCCATACGGATTAAAGCTCGGCCTGGCCGTCGACGCATCTCGTTAAAGTAGGATGTGAATTTCATTTCATCACATGGGCCTTGTTGAGATTCTGATCCTTGCTGGTAAATATGATCCCCTGTGTCCAGAAATCCTTGCTTCTTGCGTGTTGTTCAAGCCTTGGCCGCACCTGGTCGCCCTCGCCGACGTAAACCTTCGGCAGCTGGCCCGATTCACTGGGTCCCCAAAGGACATAAACTCCAGTCCCAGCCAGTTACGGCCGCCGCCGCGCCTCTGAAAAAAGCGATCGTGGGAACGACAGCCCCTGGCCGATCCAGTTGGATTTCTCGATAACCCGAATACCCTCAGGCTCGCCGCTGGGAATGAAGATGCGGACTGAGTAGCCTCTTGCTGATTTGGTCATGAGCCTCCTAACAGTTTCGTATTTACGACCGCTGCCATTCCAAAAACCGGTGTCATGGAGAGCGTTTGCACAAAGTCACCTGGAATAAGCTGCATCCGCGCCGACTTCCGTTACCGCGCCTTGAAATGATTTGTTTTTAAATGAAAACAGGCCTGCAAAACGTCGGTTTTGAGCCTTAATCTTCCCGGAAATCACTTTTGTTTTTAAATAAGACTCACGCCCAGAAGGGAACATATTTTGCGTAACGGCGTGAAGTGGTCGCCGTATCATCTGGCTTAATCGCATCCGCTCGGACCGCCTCGCTGATTATTTGAGAAACACTTGCCGCTTTACTCCCAGAAAGCCGAAAGCGTTCGCGCAGACTCTGATTCGACATTTTTTTGTTCATGACATAGCGCAAACAGCAGTGCTGATAACAAGCGCGAAGTCGCTCATTCCGATCCATTTCATCAAAGTCCTTGTGCGCAAAGAGGATGGCATGGGTTCGGCGCTCGCCCACATGGAAGTCTGGCGCGGGCAGCTGAAAAACTTCAACAGAATCGATCACCCTGTCAATGCCACTGCCCTTTTCCTCGCATATCCCAAGCTGCCTCATTAAATGAGCCAATCTCTCATTCCTGGATTGATGCCCGTCAATAAATCGCTCGGTTGGAATAAAGGGCTCGCCCGGACTGGAAATATCAAGACGATCTGAGTAGAGTTCAATCATGATTGATGTGCCCGTTTCTGAAAAATCCTGATGAATGAGCGCGTTTGCCACCAATTCGCGTATAGCGACCTCGGGAAACATCTCAACTTTTCTACGAAGAGCATGTTCGATCACCTCATTCCGCGGGACCAGACCAAAAAGGAAATCAATCAATCCTTCAAATGCGACAGCATAACCCTTCGTCCCAACCTTATCCTGCCGGGTTTTCAACTTGCTGGTTCCGTCATAAACGATCACACGCGGGGCCTTGCGTGCCAGGAGATCAAAATCGCTTAAGTTTTTTGCAAACAGAATTGTGCCAAGATTTGTTATTCCATACCCGACTGCGCAGCTAACGATCAGACGCTCTTGAACCAGCCTGTCGATCACAGAATCGCGATTCTTCGGATAAGGGAGATTACGCATATCAAAATAACTTTGGGTGTCAAGTAAAGCTATTACTTCGGCTCCGGTTACCTCTGTCTTGGCCAACTCCGATAGCCAATCAGGTTTTCCCTCGTCGAAGATTCTTCGCAACTGATCCTCCGTCATCGGAATCAGATCCTCAGTTGAGCGCATTAGATACGCTCCTTCGAACTGATATGCGCTGCCAACTGGCCGTGACGGGATATGAAAGACCAGTATACGACCGTCTGGATGAGTAATTTCTTCCACATCAACGCGAAAACGCAGCTTGGTGAAAATCATGTTCTGAATTTTTGCGGGATTGGGAAAGGCCCGTGTTCCAACCACCTTCCTGGGTGTCTGATTACTGACACCGAGAATAAAATGGCCGCCGCCTTCATTGGCAATTCCCACACAGTATTTCATCAACTTCGCCGTGTCGAACTGCTCCCCGGCTTCTTTGAATTCAAGCCGTTCATCCTCTCGTGGCAGTGAGAGCAAACAATTTAGGTCATCAGAATTCACTTATCAGATCTCCGTTCCTGAACAAGCGCACACAACCGCATTTTCAGTCCGCAACATGATAACGCAAGCACCCCACAAGTAATCAACCGGAAACCGCAGTTTCAGCCCACCCGCAGCTCGCCGGAGATGAGTTTGGAAGCAGGGCGTTGGATTCAAGTCAGACAAGAGCTGCTTCCTCGAAGTCGGACTCAGTGAATATTTACTGTCACCGAGGATCTTTTGGCCAGGTTCTCTGTGAAAAGTATTGATGAGCTAAGTCTTTGCCGATTTGCGTGGGATGCCCCAGAAAGATCTTATCATCGGATCCCATTTTCGGCTTTCCTTCCTCAATCCAAATATACAAATCTATCAGGTACTTTTCATGCTTAATTTTTCCATTCGCTATTCTTTTTGACTCTCTGTTGACATATGACAGATTACCGTTGCTATAAACATGGGTACCTTCAAAAGCTTCATGAAGATCTTTTACATCTACTCGCGAATCTCGGTTTAAGAAAATCAGTACTCGCGGCGGTTTGAACTCTTTGAGCTGCTTAAAGGCCGAGTGTATCAGTCTTGCAACTCGATTCGGCGCATTATCCTTTCGACTGGCAAACTGTACTCCATTCAGCCTTTCAATCTTCCAACCCGTTTCTTCAGTTGGTGGGTAATATTCAATATCCTTGAGCTCAGCTACACAAATTAACTTTGCGTCGCTATAACACTTGTAATCTGGGCTCTTCCTGTTTGTCTCCTCAATTTTGATGAGATCGACATCATATTTGTCATGAAGTAATTTCTTGACGTATTGTTCCGAAGTTGTCATTTTTCCGTAATTATAATTGTTTCGTTGGTTTCTTTAGATTGGGAATCTTGTGAGACAATTTTTTCAACTACCCTACCCGCAGCTCGCCGGAGATGAGTTTGGGGAGCAGGGTGTCGCGGAGGGCGGCGAGGGTGCGGGATTCGCTTTGAAGCAAAGCGACTTGCGAAAACTTGGGGCAAACAATTTGAGAAAAAGCGACAACTACTTTTTGGGGTGCTCTCACAAACTTCATTGCAAGCATGCTTGCGGGTTTCACCCTCTGATGGCTGCCTGAGGTACCGGTTGTCAGTGTTTCAAATTCTTTCAGAAAAGTCTGGCTGGAGAAAAGACAATAAATGAATTCTCTGGAAATAGCGGCTGTAGGCAATGCGACTAAGAATTCTGTTGAGCAAATTGATCGATAATCGGCTTTAATATCTGGCAGCCAAATGCGGGGGAACCTTGGGTTGAGCTTTGATAATAGAACTGCTTGTGCAGAAACCAAATACTTATTGCTTTTAATGCTTTTGCCTTTTTCCTTCTTTGGCACTTTCCCGTCGTCAAAGGCTGGGATGCTGTAATGATTGAAAATTTCCTTTTTAAAACTCCCAGGGTTAATGCTTTCCCGCCCTAATTTTACTAGACCTTCTAGCGATGAGATTTCCCATCCGCCTGGTATTTTGCCAAGTTCGGAGTCTTCGAAGGAGTCGGGAAAGAGGGCGGCGATGGGCTTGGGGAGGGCGGGGTCGCGGCCGGCGGCTTTGGCGCGGACGGGGTCAAAGTTCACGAACCATGATTTGAAGATGGCCTGCGCCATGGCCTCCAGCGTCTCGTTCATCCGCCGGTTCAGCTCGATCTTGTCATCCAGAGTGCCGAGGATGTGGGCGATTTCACGTTGTTCGGCTATAGGTGGAGCAATAATCCGTATGCGTTTCAAATTCCCTTGTGTGAGCTTTGGCATCGTTGAGCCAGTCAAATAGCCACTGATGTTGGTTGCAGCCAACGAATATCTAAGGAATCGGGTATCTGCTCGATCGTTACCACGCACAATGTGAGCGTGATTGTTCACCCAGAATTTGCCATTTGCCAGGAACGCAACGGGCGTATTTCGAGTGCGAAGATTTTCCCCATCCTCTGCAACAAGGAGATACTCTCCGTCAAATATGTAGTCATCGATATGATCAACTATTCCAGATGCACCATAGTAAGGATAAGGACCAGATCTTCGATCTGTACCTTTTACTGGAACCCGAATGCTATCAAAATTTTCAGTGAGTGCCCCAAGAGCAAATTCCTGCCACTCACCCACCAAACCCCAACCCCTCCGCATCCCCCGCCATCGCCTTGTCCAGCCGCGCCGCAGCCGGCGCCAGCACTGTGGCACAAACTGCTTTATCCTGCCAGTCTTCAGTCAAGCAGGGCATCATTTTTTCTTCCTCCCTGGCACGAAGCCAATCGGGTGCTTCTTTTTCGGAGCCGGCGGCTTCATCAGCGCGCGGATGGCGTCAAACACGGCTTTGAACTGGGCATCGTATTTCTTCTCCAGGGCCGCCAGCTTCCGCTCCAGATCGGCGTGGGTCGTCATCATCTGCCGGAAGCGGACGAATGCCCGCATAATTTCGATATTCACCTGAACCGCTCTGGAACTCCGCAGCACGCTGGAGAGCATGGCGACCCCCTGCTCGGTGAAAGCGTAGGGCAGGTATTTCCTATACTTCCCGCGCCCGGTCTCTAAGGTCACAGTTTGTGACCTTAAACGCGCCGCTTCTTCGGTGGCCAGCTGAAACATGAAGTCGCCCGGGAAGCGCTCCATGTTCCGCCTCACCGCCTGGTTCAAGGCTTTGACCTCCACCTCGTAGAGCGCCGCCAGGTCTTCGTCGAGCATCACTTTCTCGCCCCGAATCAAGAATATGCGCGACTCAATGCGTTCCACCGGAACAACCGCTTCCTTACTCCCCATTTCAACCCCCTCCGCTTCAGGACGCCGTGCCGGCATCCTGGATCATTTGCCCAGCCAAACTTAAGATCACAAATTGTGATCTCAAAACCCCAAACCCTTCAGATTCTTCGCAATCGCCTTATCCAGCTGCGCCGCCTGCGCCTGCTGCTCCTTAAGCGCCGCCGCCAGCCGCTGCATCTTATCCGCAAACGGCTCGCTGTCTTCCTCCGTTGGCGCTGCTCCCACATAACGGCCTGGTGTCAAAACGGGGCCGTGCCCCCGGATATCCTCCAGGGTGGCGCTCTTGCAGAAGCCGGGCACGTCCTCATACTTGCCCGCTTTCTTGTCGCCGCGCCAGGCGTGGTAGGCGCCGGCGATCCTGGCGGTATCCTCATCCGTAAGCTCGCGGTGGACGCGGTCGATCATCGTGCCCAGCTTGCGGGCGTCGATAAATAAGGTTTCGCCGCGGCGGTCGCGGAAGCGGCCGTTCTTCTTGGTCCGGGCCAGGAACCAGAGGCACACCGGGATCTGGGTCGAGTAAAACAGCTGACCGGGGAGCGCCACCATGCAGTCGACCAGGTCGGCCTCGATGATGTTCTTCCTGATCTCGCCTTCCCCCGACTGGTTCGATGACATGGAGCCGTTGGCCAGCACGAAGCCGGCCAGGCCAGTCGGTGCCAGATGGTAAATAAAGTGCTGCACCCAGGCGAAGTTGGCGTTGCCCTTGGGCGGCGCGCCGTAGACCCAGCGCTTGTCATCCTTTAGCAGCTCGCCGCGCCAGTCGCTGTCGTTGAAGGGCGGGTTGGCCAGCACGTAATCCGCCTTGAGGTCTGGGTTCTGGTCGTTATGGAAGGTGTCGCCGTGGGCGATGCGGGCATCGATGCCGCGGATGGCCAGGTTCATATTGGCCAGCCGCCAGGTGGTGTAGTTTGACTCCTGGCCGTAAATTGATATGTCGCCCCGCCGGCCGCGGTGGGCCTCGATGAACTGCTCGCTGCTGACGAACATGCCGCCGGAGCCGCAACAGGGGTCGTAGACGCGCCCCCTGTACGGCGCCAGGATCTCCACCAGCACCCGCACCACCCGTGCCGGCGTATAGAACTGGCCGCCTTTCTTGCCCTCGGCGTTGGCGAAGCGGGCCAGAAAATATTCGTAAACATTGCCGAGGATGTCCCGGGCGCGGCCGGCGGGGCTGCCGAGGCCGATGTCGCTGACCAGGTTGATAAGCTGCCCCAGGCGTTGCTTGTCGAGGCCGGGGCGGGCGTAATCCTTCGGGAGCACGCCCTTCAGCGAAGGGTTATCGCGCTCGATGGCGCTCATGGCGTCGTCCACCAGCCTGCCGATGGCGGGCTGGGGCGCGCTAGCCTTCAACCGCTCCCAGCGGGCCTCCGGCGGCACCCAGAAGATGTTGACGGCGCGGTATTCGTCCGGGTCCTCCGGGTCGGCGCCCTCGGCCACCTGCGAGGTCAGCGCCACGTGCTGGGCCTCGAAGGCGTCGGAGATGTACTTGAGGAAGATGAGGCCGAGGACGACATGCTTGTACTCGGCAGCGTCCATGTTGTTGCGCAGGGCGTCGGCGGCCTGCCAGAGCTTGGCTTCGAGGGCGCCGCTGGCGGCTTTCCCCGCCTTGGGCTTCCGGGCGCGAGGTTTTTGTGCGGCCGCCGCCTTCGCCCGCCTGGCGGCTTTGGCTTTTTTAACGTTCTTTGGCTCTGCCATTAAAGCTTTTGACCTCCCAGGCTTCTTATCCGGATGCGTCCAGCCAGGCAACTGTGGCAACACATCGCCGGCCTAATGGAAACAAGACTTTAGAATCTATCTCAAAAGGCATCTTCTGCTGCAGCCGGCTGCAAAGGCGATGGGCGGCGTCCTCGGAGCAAAAAGTCCAGGGCGTACCGCAGCGGGTACGACTGCGGGCTTTTTACTCCTGCGTCCTTGCCCATCGCCTTTTCGCTCGGCCTCGCTACGAACTGCCTTTTGAGATAGATTCTAAG
>JAJYIM010000047.1 GCA_021790115.1 Actinomycetes bacterium
CCGGGGGGGGGGGTACGATAGGCGTTATAGACGTGCATGCTTAATATTGGTTAATAAAGTAAGTAATCTTTTATTCTGGCACTTGTTTGAGGCAAATGGTTCCTGGAGGGGGGTGAAAAATGATTTGATCGAATCGGTAAGTTCTGCTTCTTCTGTTTCACCGCAAAATGAGTTTCAACAATAAGACGATTTCTCAAAGAGGGGGGTTGCGATGACGCTCAGGTTGAAAGCTTGCATTATCTTTTCAGTTCTATGTCTATTCGTGTTTTGGACCTCAGTTGCGAGCGCTCAACAGGACAATTCGGGAAATGATGATATGATCAATCCAACTTATAGAAATATCGCTGGCGCTCATACCGCGAACGGGGGTTGTAGTTATTACGGGTGGTTGTTTCTTCCACATAATTTTGGCCAAAAAGCAGTCATGGCTGAAATAAAACGCAAAGATTCGTCGAGTTGCGCAGCAGTCTTGAAGGAGGGCGTCCCCAGGTATGTAAAGTCTGTTCCAGAACATGCTGATTCGGCAGAATCAAAGGCATCAGCCAAGGCTTACTACACTGGGCAATCAAATGGCAACGATCCTGAATCTGCCGGCTACTTTCATTCCTGGCTTCTTGACCCTCCTGGTATTACGCTTAATGAGGTATACGATTGGCTCGATTGGTGGTGGAATGGTTACAGCGTAGTTGGTACTGCCTATGGCGGGGATTACAGGTCGTGGTTTGATGTCGATGGTTGGTACGAATTAACTGGCTGTTGCTACAATTTCAATATTTGGTGGGATGGTGGTATTAATAGTTTCCTTGCCAGCACTAATGATTTGTTTAGTGTCGACAGTTGGCCGTGGGGTTTTAACTGGGCGTGGTATCATCCAAACCTAGTGGTTGGGACCCCTCAGGGAAATCTTTGGGGCTACTATGGTCTTACATATGGTGGTGATTCAAGCTGGCTTCTTCACGGATTATGCGCATTGGTTCAAACAAAGTAACAAGTGTGTGGAAAATTGCCAGTCGGATTTAGGTGAAAGGTCGCCCGACAAGCTGGTATTTGGCTATATTTGTCGCACTTGCACTTCCCATTACTGTTTTTTTGTCGGCTCCCCACCATCGCGGATTCTCATGGCCGTGGCTTTCTGTAATTAGCGGCTATGTGCTGGGGACAGCGTTGATCTTTTGGGGCACCGTGCGCTGGTATGGCAAACGGGCGCAGAGGCTGCGGCAAACAGGCTTTTTCGTAACGTTGGCATTATCGATTTTTTCGGTTTTTACCTTTTTTTTCTTGCTTCTGCCTTTTCTTCTGCTAGGCGCGTTCTCGTTGTCAAGACACAAACGGGATGAGCAACAACGGACTTCTTCGTTGGGCGTCTTCGCCGTGAGCGCGATGGGCGCTATCTGGTTTCTAATCAGCACCTCGTCAGTGCCCTGGTATACTTGGCATTATGGAAGCGCCGATATTTCGGTAAGCCCATGGAATGCAGATGCCCTGTTAACTTTATTAATTTTCGCAGTATTTTTGGGGGGCATCGCCAGCCTGCTTGTCCCGGGATCGCTGGGAAGACTTCTAGCTTTGGCAGCTTCGTTTCTCGCACTCATTTTGATATTTTTTCGTATTATTGTGCCCCCTGTTGGACCGGGGGTTATTAGTGCTGGAATTAGTGCTGGGGTAATAATGGGCCTGGAAGGCAGCGTGATACTTGTACTGGGTGCCGTAATCAATAAACTGCGGGCCTCTCTCTGATTACTGATTATTGGATGGCAGATCCCTTTAACTTTTCCAACCCACTTGTTCTTGGGGAGCAATCTGAGTATGTGCCTTGTGCCCTTTGCGGCGCCCGTGACGAAGAGAGCCTCTTTCCGGCCCTTGACAAGATGTTTCCGGGCCCGGAAAGATTTTCGGCGGTGCGCTGCCGTCGCTGCGGCCTCGTTTATTTGAACCCGCGCCCGGCAAGAGAGGCGCATGCGGCTTTTTACGGGGGCGGCTATTATTGCTCGGCAGATAACGCCGCCCGCGCCCAGCCGCTTGAGCATTAC
This sequence comes from Actinomycetes bacterium, assembly GCA_021790115.1. Taxonomy (GTDB): domain Bacteria; phylum Actinomycetota; class Thermoleophilia; order BMS3ABIN01; family BMS3ABIN01; genus JACWAD01. The sequence continues at coordinate 2,031 of JAJYIM010000047.1, forward strand.
CGGCCGGTGATCGAGTTCCTGGAAGCAGAAAGAAAAAGCGGCGCGCCGGGGCGGGTGCTGGACATTGGCACCGGGAATAGCCCTTTTTTGCCGCGGATGCGGGAGTTGGGATGGCAGGTTGGCGGCACGGAGGTCGACGCCGACCTGGTGGATTTATTCAGCAAGCGGCACCAGATCGAGTTGTACCATGGAGAGTTGGAAGATGCGGGCTTGGCCGGCGGCAGTTTCGACGCAGTTACGGTCATGGGGGTGCTGGAGCACGTCCCCAATCCCCGCTCTTTGCTGGAAGAGGCATGCCGGGTCCTCAGACCGGACGGAGTAATGGGGTTGTGGTGTTTTAACCGGAGCATTGAAGCTGACCTGTTGGGAAGATTCTGGCTTGGCTTTGACACGCCGCGTCATCTTTACAGCTTTTCCCGCAGAACGCTGGAGCGGTTGCTGAAGGAGACCGGGTTTGTGGTTGAGAAACTCTTGTTCCCCCCGGTTAATTACCTGTTTTATAGCGGCGTATGGGCGGCTGTGCGGCTGCGCCGGCGTTTCAGGGGCGGGGTTCACGATCCCAGCGACTCCGGGCAGCCGGTATATGTGCCGACGCTGCCCTTCCTGTTGGAGAAGGCAAGCCTGCCACTGGGGATTTTGCTGGCAAAGATGGGCAGAAGCTCAAACATGTATGTTTTTGCCCGCAAAAGGGGTCCAACCTAGCAGGAGCCGCGCCAGCATCGGCAAACCTCCACGAAGGCGCGAGGGGTGATCTTCCAAGCCGGTGCGATCACGCGACGATTGGAGAGGCGGGCCATGAAAAAAAGAATTTTGGTGGCAATTTCTTTTCTGGCCATCGCGGCTGTTTTTGGCGGAGCCGGTTACTGGGCCCTGGCCGCGATTCGGCCCGATCAGCAGCCTTTAAACCTTCAGCATGTTGTCACAAAGACGGTCCAGGGAAAGCGAATCGGAAATGGCTGCGGTTATTCCGGCGCATTGGGTCTCCTGGCTCCCGGGCAAACTGCGACGGCGGAGCAAATGATTTCCCAGGACCCAGCCAATTGCACTGCCGTCATTGAGGGAGGGGTCCCGGCCAGTGGGCCCAACCAGCCTCCCGATGAATCTCCCTGCGCCCCGCCGGCCAGGGCGACAACGGCAACGGGTTCTGAGGTGGCCTCTACGCCCGAAGGAAGTGCAACCTACTCCTGGGCCTGTTCATCGGGATCGGCAAAGGCGGTGCCGATCCCCGGTTCAGAAGGACAGCCGTAAGACGCCGGGCGGCCGCTTCGCGGAATTATCGCAGCAGCGATTACGGATACGTGTAGCCCGTTCCGCAGGCGTCGGCGGCTGAAGCGGTGAAGGTTGTCCGCCACTGGGTCACGCCGGCCGGGACGTGATAAATCAGGGTTTGGTCAGCCGCATCCCCGTTGAGGGGGCTGGCGGCAATCTGCCCGAAAGCTGCCGGCAGCGATGTGGTTAGGGTTACGCCATTTGTGTTTGTGTCACCTGTGAGTTGCACATTGACGGCCGGCTGGCTGCTTGTGTTTGTGATAGCGTAGGTGGCCGACAGCCTGCCTGCCCCGTAATCGGACAGGGAAGCCCAGAAGACGCTCTTAAGCTGCAGCGCCAGCTGCGGCTGGGCGCAAGGGCTGTCTTCCCACATTACCTCAAAACTGCTGCCGTCCGGTGATGTTGCCGACGGGGTAGACTGCACGCTATTGCTCTGCGACACAATGGTCATGGGGTCATTCTGCCAGGCAGGATCGTTGATGCCGCCGGTGTGCCCGTTGATCGTCGCCGCAGAGCCGCTAAACGAGGCGGTGCCGTAATCCGCCAGCGGCAGCACGCCTTTACTGGAGGAAGGAGCTTCCATCACCCACTCGGCCGACGAGCGCTGGGCGGTGGCTGACTTTTCAGTGATGCTGAACGACTGGTTAGTGGTCAGGTCGGTAATGCTGAGAACAAAATTGTTGCTGCCGATGTAGTTGACTTCGGCAGAAATATGGTCGCCGGCGCTGATGGGGACGGACAATATCTCATAAGCAAATTTTGGATACATCTCAAACCAGACGTAATAGACAGGAGAGCCGCTGCTGATGTCCTCTTCCGTGCCGATCTGCTCCACGGTGCTGTCAGCATATCCATCTATTCCTACCCACATTGACGAATAGGCATCACTGCTTCCCGCAACCACCGGCACCGTCCACTGTCCCTTGACGTCCGTGACGGAGCCTGCCTGGGGAGAGGACAGGTTGATCGCAGCTACGTATCCGGACCAGTTCAGGCTGGTGCTGTTTGTGACTTTCAGCCTGGGCAGATGCTCGGGGATGCTTCTGTCCGCGGCTGCGGCCGGAGCCGAAGAGGCGGCCAGGAGGCACAAGAGAGCCGGGATGATGATCGCAAGCCAGAGCCGAGCCTTGTTACTGAAAAAGTAGTTTTTCATATGTTAAGCACCTCACAACTCGCCGAGAAAAACTTCCAATAAAAAAGTATACATTAAGGTATATCAAAGTTGGTTAAATGTCAATCAACTTTGCAACAGCCGCGCCAGCGTCGGCAACCCCTCGGCAAACGCAGGGTGAATGTGCACCGATTTTTCCAGGTCGCGCCAGGTAGCGCCCGCTTCCATCAGGTCGATGACGACGTGGACCAGGTCGCTGGCCCGTGGGCCAACAAGGGTCGCGCCCAGGATCCGGTCGCTGCCGTTTTCCACGACCAGGCGGTAAAAACCGTTTGTTCTGTCGGACAGCCAGGCGCGGGCGACGCGCTTAAGCGGCAGCGTGACGGCGCGGGCGTTCAGGCCCTGTTTCCGGGCCTGCTCAACAGTGAGGCCGCAGCGGCCCGCCTCCGGCTCGGTGTAAAAGGCATAGCCCAGCACCCGGTCCATCTGGCGGCGGCCGCCACCTTTCAGGATTGACATCAGCCGCCGGAAGTCCTCCCAGGAAACATGCGTAAATGCCGGTTGACCGGTTACATCGCCAATGGCATAGACACCGGGGCAGCTGCTCTCCAGGCGGTCGCCAACCTTGACAAAGCCCCGCTCTGTGAGCTCAACGCCGCTGGCGGCGCAGTCAAGCGCTGCCGTGTTTGCTTGCTGGCCCGCGACCACCAGCAGCGCTTCTCCTTCCAGAATCTCATCATTATCGAGTGTGAGCTTGAAAACATTTCCATCATGGCTGACCTGCTTTGCCTGCCTGCCCAGGTGGAAGACGACGCCGGATCCGGCAAGCGCTTTGGTCAAAACTTCGCTTAAATCAGGCTCCTCGCCGGCAACGATGCGGTCTGACTTTTCGATGATGTGCACCTGCGCGCCCAGCTCCGCCAGGCCCTGGCCCAGCTCGACGCCGATGTAGCCGCCGCCAATAATGAGGATCCTGGGCGGCAGCTTGTTGATCTCCCAGAAATTGATGTAGGTCAAATATGGAGTATTATCAAGCCCCGGGATGGGCGGCAGCCAGGGACCGTTGCCGGTGTTAATGACCACCGTGTCCGCATGAAATTCCTGGCCGCCGCCGGCGACAGTGCGCTCGCCGGTGAAAGAGGCCTCGGCCATGATGGTGCGCACGCCCGCCTTGGCAAGGGCTTTCTTGATATAGCTGGAATCGATCTTGCTGCGCACGTGCTCCATCAGGCGCTGGAAGTTGACTTCTGTCCTCATGTCAACGCCAAACCCTGCCGCCCGCCGGCGGACGCCGGCGTCATGGGCGGCCGCCAGGAAGGCCTTTGACGGATAGCAGCCGTAGTTGAGGCAGCTGCCTCCCAGTGATCTCCGCTCAAACAGGATTGCCTGCTTTCCTTCCCGGGCAAGATTTACCGCCAGCGGCACGCCCCCCTGGCCGCTGCCAATGACAATCACATCGGCTTTTTCCATTGTGCGCCTCCTTATTTTATTTTTTATGCCCCCAGGCAATAATAAGAAAACAAGCCGGCAGCAAGCTATGGCTGCGGAATGCTAATTTTGGAACGCAGAATGATCATCATGCGGCTGCCGGCATTCGGAATGAAAAATTTATTTGATATACTGGCGCAAACGTAATAGTATGAACTTTGAACTTGGAACCGGGAACCAGATTTCAACGCATTTCTGATAAAGTTTCGTTGTGAAAATTAACGACTATGCATTTCTCTCGGATTGCCAATCCGCGGCGCTGGTGAGCCGCGGCGGCTCCATCGACTGGTTCTGTGTGCCCCGCTTTGACTCCCCCACGATTTTTGGCAGATTGCTTGACGCCGATGCAGGGCACTGGCTTGTTTGTCCCCGGGGCAAGTTTTCGTCCCGGCGCCAGTACATTGAAGGAACTTTGGTGTTGAGAAATGTTTACACAACCGGGAGCGGCGTGGTCGAGGTGGTTGACGCCCTGGCGCTGGCGCCGACTGCCCACGGGCACCATATTGGCAAAGACGCTCCCCACATCCTGCTTCGCAGTGTGCGCGGCCTCAGTGGCAGAGTGGAAATGGAGATGGATTTTAAGCCGCGGTTTGAGTACGGGCTTACCCATCCTCATTTCCGGCGGGTAGGAGGCGGCATGGTCATCGTCGGCGGACCAACGGAGCTGGCGCTGACAACACCGCTTGAAATTGATATTGAAGGCAGTGACGCCAAGGCCAGGTTTTCAGTTGCCGCCGGGGAAGCGGTTGGTTTTAGCCTGGCTTTCCGGGCTGGTTTCCGGGAGGAGCAGGTGCCGGCGCAGGACGTAGAGGAAGCCCTTGAACAAACAATCCAGGCGTGGCAATCCTGGGCCGGGGCGCACGAGACTTATCAGGGTCTTTACGCCGGCGAAGTCAATCTTAGCGCCCTGGTGCTGCGGGGGCTGACCTTTCAGCCCAGCGGCTCGCTGGTGGCGGCAGCCACCACTTCGCTTCCCGAGGTGCTGGGCGGGAGCGCCAACTGGGATTACCGCTTCACCTGGCTGCGGGACGCCAGCCTGACGATGCGGGCGCTCTGGGTTGCGTCCTGCCCTGATGAGCCGCAGCGGTTCTTTGACTGGATCAGCCGGGCCGGCGGCCGCGTCGGCCGCGAGGCCGTTCAAATAATGTACGGTGTTGAGGGCGAGCGGGACCTGACCGAGCATCGCCTGGACCACCTGGCGGGATTTGCCGGCAGCCGGCCGGTGCGCGTCGGCAACGATGCCTGGAAGCAGAAGCAGCTGGACGTGCTGGGGGAAGTGCTGAACGCCGCTTACATCATGCGGGACCACCTGGGCGAGCTGGACCACTGGGTGCGGGAGATGCTGATTGTTTTTGCCGACCGGGCGGCATCCGGCTGGAAAGAGCCGGACGCCGGCATCTGGGAAGCGCGCGACCGGGAGCGCCATTACACGTTCTCCAAGGTCATGTGCTGGGTGGCCCTGGACCGGGCCGTGAAAATGGCGGGCGCGCTTAAGGCTGGCAAGAGAAAGGTTGAGCGCTGGTCTCAGGCCCGTGGTCAAATTCGGCGGGCAATTCTGAAACAGGCCTGGAATAATGACGTCGGGGCTTATACCGGCGCTTTCGGGTCTGACCACCTCGATGCAGCGCTGCTGCTGATGCCGTTGGTGGATTTCCTGCCCGCTGGCGATGGGCGCATGTTGGCGACGATCGACGCAATCGACGAGCGCCTTGGCGCCGCCGCCGGCCTCATCCGCCGCTGGCCGGAGGAGCACAACGGGTTTGTCATCTGCAGTTACTGGATGGCGGAATGCCAGGCTCTGGCGGGCAGAACCGGGCGGGCCCGGGAGATATTCGAACAGGTCACATCCAGGGCCAACGACCTGGGTTTGCTATCAGAGATGATTGATGGTAAGACGGGCAATCTGCTGGGCAACTTTCCCCAGGCTTTCTCCCATGTCGGCCTGATCAACGCCGCCTGGCGGCTGACACAGGAAAGCACTGGTGGCAAGAAATTGAAGGGGTGATTTGAAAAGCGCTGCCGCGGATGGCCGTTGATTGCCGGGGTCTTTGATGCAAGAAGTGCCTGGGATCTTTACTAGGAGCGAGCGCGGTTATTTGGGTTGGGGATAAATTTAAAGAAGAGCTGGTCGAGGGCCTGATGTTCAAACCTGGTGAGGTCCACCAAAAATATAACCATTAAGAATGGCTTCGTTAAGCCATTTGCACTTCATCGTACCACTGGCAAACCATCTATCAACCAATCGATAATGCTTTGTTTAACAAAGCACGCCGCGTTCAGCAGTTCATGTCCACGAAAGAGGGAAAATGACAAGAAAGTGAACACGTGCTAGAGTTGGAAGCATGAGTTTGATTGCCGTTCTTATCGGTCTTGTTACCGGATTTGTCTCCGCTTTTTTTGGCATTGGCGGCAGCAGTATCGATACGCCGGTGATCAGGACTTTTTTAGGCCTGCCGCCGTTGCAGGCGTTAGGCACTCCGCTGCCGCTCACAACTGTAACGGCGCTGATTGCCATCCTCTTTTACCGCAAAGTGAGCCTGATCCATTACCGGATTTTCTGGCTCTGCCTGGCTGCCGCCCTGCCGGGAATGATCGGCGGATCGCTTTTGACGGCGTTTCTGCCAGGTAAATTTTTAATGCTGTTGACAGCGGTGGTCCTGGCCCTGGTCGGGCTGGATTTTATTGTCAAGGACCTGACTGAGAAAACTTTCGCCGTTCAGAAACACCGGGTTCGGACCCCATCCTGGAAAATCCTGTCAGTGGCAGGCGCAATCGGCATTTTATCCGGAGTCCTCGCAAATGGGGGTGGCATCTTTTTTGTGCCGGCATTTGTGATCTTCTTTGGGCTGAGGATCAAGGAAGCTATCGCAACCTCCCTCCTGATAGTGCTGATAATTTCATCGCCAGGGGCAGCCATCCAGCTTGCCCTGGGGCACGTCGATTTGGGTGTGCTGGCGTCTTTGGCAATTGGAGTAATACCGATGGCTTATCTGGGCGCAAAGCTCGATATTCGCACCAGATCAAAGACAGTCATGCTCCTGTATGGCCTCGTCATGATCGGCTTTTCCACATATTTCTTTTTCAGCCAGTCATAGCTGTGCCGGTTGACAGCGCTGTCTCTCAAAGACGGTACGCCAGGACCATCAGTCCGGTAAAGGCAACTGTTATCAAGGTTTGAACGGTCCCCTCTCTTTTGATCCTTAGCACCGGGCTTAAAGTCAACATGCTGAAGGCGCCGTAACCGGTCATGGGTGCGAACGCCAGAGGCGTCAGAACCGGCGCCTGACCTGTGGCCACCATCGCTACGGCGAAGACGACCATGGCAATTGTATAAAGCAGACTCCATGCAGCCAGCCGCAATCTGCCCGCGGCTTTTAGCTTTGCTCCCCGCTTGGCGGCCGCGGACACTTTCATCTTTACATAGAAGATGCTGGCGCCGAAAAAAACGAGGTTGAGCAGCCACAATAGCAGAGCCTGCCGCGTGGCTGGCCTGGAGCCCAGGTAGTCCGCCAGCGGCGCCGTTAAAGTTAGCATGGCTATGCCCAGCAATTCAGCCGGGGCTGAGCGCTGCCTCCATCTGGCTGACGCCAGCCTGTGCGCTCCAAACAGCAACAGGCCCGCGGCGCCAAATAGCGGCAGCCACCAAAGATCATCAGTCAGAGTCAACCATCCCAGCAGCACCGTCCCCGGAGCTGCCGTCAGGGCGAAGTTGAGCCAAAGCCGGAAACTGTCCGGCCGGACAGTGCCGCGATGCCGGCGCCGCTTGAGTAGCAAGGCGAGCGGCGGGCGGCTAAAAAACAACAATAAGACAGCGATGAATCCGCCCGCTTGCCTGCCGGAAAAGCCTGCGGCTGCCATTCCCGTGATATAGGGCGCTGTCAGCATCGCCCAGGCTCCATGCTCCCCGGGGAAAATAAAAAGACTTTTTGCTCGGATGGAGACCTCCGGAATCTGTTACGCTCCAGGAACTTCAGCAGGATGACAGCAGGGCGTTAGCGCCTGAGGAATTATTGTGAGTCATTGATCGATCTGGTTGAGAGAGAGCGTGTTGATCTTCAGATCTTTCGCAACAGCAGCGCCGCGAAACGCCGCCGGCGGTCGGCGTAAATCCGTTCTGTTTTCATCCTGAAAGTGCACAGGTATGGAACCATCTGCTTCAGCCTGAACTTGCGGCTGACCTCGGTGAGAATCGTCTCGCCGCGCCCGATGCGGAAAGAGCTTCCCAGCGGCGCGATCTCGATCCGCTGCTCCCGGTTAAACCGTGCGAAGATCTCCACGCGGCGCCACCGAGGCATGTAGCGGGCGACGTGGTCGATGGCGCCAACATCCAGCGACGAGCCCAGCTCCCGATTCATGCGGGCGAAGAGGTTGCGGGTAAAATCGGCGCTGCAGCCGGCGGCGTCGTTGTAGGCGGCGTGAAACGACCCGGCGTCCTCGTTGATGTCGATCCCCAGCAGACAGAAGTCGCCGGGCATCAGGTGCGAGGCGATCTTCTTCCAGAAGAGCGATGCCTGATGCGCGTCCAGATTCCCCAGTGTGCTGCCCAGGAACAGCAGCATGGCCGGCGAGAGCGACGGCAGCAGGGGAAAGGCGTCGTCGTAGCTGCCGTGGAGCGGGTGCACCCGCACTGACGGGAACATGGCGGTGATCTGCTGCTCTGCCTGCACCAGGATGCTGTGGGAGACATCGACCGGAGTGTAGCTGACGTTGCCGTAGAGTCCGGCGTAAGCCTCGAGCAGCAGCTGCGTCTTGATCGAGCTGCCGGAGCCGAGCTCGACCAGCGTCAGCTCGCTCGTGTGGCGGGCGATGTCTGCGGCGGCCGACGCCAGGATGGTCGCTTCTGTGCGAGTCAGATAGTACTCGGGCTGCTCACAGATGCGCTCGAAGATATTGCTGCCGTGCGCATCGTAAAGGAAACGGCTGTCCAGCCGCCGGGGATGGTCGCTTAGGCCCCGCGCCACCGACAAAGCGAAATCCATGTCCGGGTCTGGTTCGCGGCGGGCCCGGTCCCTCTCCGGATGCTGCGCACCGGTGCCTGTCTCGGGTATTTCGCGCATCAGCATCCGCTCAGCGGTGATGAGCGCCAGTTCGCTGGCGGCTTCCGGATGGGCAACGGACTCCACCGGGATAATGACCGGCGCCCAGTCCTCCACGAAGGGGTGGCGGGCTTTGGTTGATATCTGGTTTGCTTTTTCCATCAATTTTTATCCCCGCCCTCACCGGCAGGGCACGAACCGGATGGCGCTGCTCGATTCATTGATTACCTCCTTGAGTGCGGCCAGGGTAGCGTCGATCTCTGCCTCAGTACTACCCTGCCCCAGGGAAAACCGAACCGAACAGTGCGCCTCTTCTGCGGTTAAGCCAAGCGCCAGCAGCGCCTGGGAGGGGTCAGGAGAGCCAGATTTGCAGGCAGAACCAGATGAGAGGGCGACGCCCTTGCGGTCCAGCATAAGCACCAGCGATTCGCCCCGCATGCCGGGCAGGGACATGCTGAGGGTGTTGGGCAGGCGGTGGGCCGGGTCGCCGTTTACGCGGGCGCAGTCCACCAATTTGATGACGCCCCGCTGCAGCCGGTCTCTGAGCCGCGCCACCCGCTGCATCACCGGCAGCCGCTTGACGGCCAGTTCCGCCGCCTTGGCAAAGCCCGCAATCCCTGCCACATTCTCCGTGCCGGCCCGCAGGCCGCCCTCCTGACTGCCGCCATTGATGAGCGGCGCCAGCTCCACGCCCCGGCGCACAAACAGCGCCCCTACGCCCTTGGGCGCGTGGATTTTATGGCCTGATACAGACAAAAGGTCAACGCCGAGCACCTCTACGTCCACCGGGATTTTCCCCAGCGCCTGGACAGCGTCGGTGTGGAAGAGGACGCCGCGCTCGTGCGCCAGGGCCGCCAGGTCACTGACCGGCTGGATGACGCCGGTCTCATTGTTGGCCAGCATGATGGAAACCAGAATTGTGTCATCCCGCAAAGCTTTAAGCAGTTCGGCGGAAGTGACCAGGCCGGCCCGGCTAACTGGTAGATATGTGACATCAAATCCCTGCGCTTCCAGCCCGCGGCAGGAGGCCAGCACGGCGGAATGCTCGATGGCCGAGGTAATAATATGGCCGCGGCCGCTTAATTCCGACGCCTGCCTGCGCGCGGCCCCCGCGAAGGCCACGCCCTTGAGCGCCATGTTGTCGGCCTCGGAGCCGCTGCCGGTGAAGATGATGCGGCGGGCGGTGGCGCTGATCGACTGGGCGACGGCGCGGCGGGCGGCGTCGACCGCCTCGCGGGCGCCGGCGCCAGCGCTGTAGATGCTTGACGGGTTGCCATATTTTTCAGTGAGGAACGGCATCATCGCCGCCGCCACCTCCGGATCGAGTGGCGTGGTGGCGTTGTGGTCAAGATAAATTGTTCGCCTTCCGGTTCGGGGCGGCGGAGATCG